>NZ_JMQK01000001.1:0-419199 GCF_000705355.1 Pseudorhizobium marinum | reverse complement strand
TTCCGTCCAAGACAAAGGCCCGGGACTGCCCTCCCACGTGCAGCACTCCACGTTCGACATGTTCTGGAGAAGCGAGAGCCTCAACGGCCGTGGTCGAAGCGGATCCGGACTTGGCCTTACGGTGGTCAAGGCTATTGCGGAAGGCCACAATGCGCGGCTGGAGGTCGGAAACAACCCTGGCGGAGGTGCCTACGCCAGGATCACATTCTAGGTCTCGTAGGCGGCGCGCAGATGACTTGAGGGTTTCGGGCCGGAACGACTGCTCCGGGCCGAAAGTCGTCACGAACGTTGACGACTAGCTTGTCCAAGGAACACAGCCCGGAGCACGATATCTATGAAGCGCCCCCTCGGCCGCCGTGGTGTTTTTGAACATTTGGGAAAGGCGTAGCTACGTCGGCGAGCGTCACCCCCGCAAACCTCTTTCGCAAAAGCTCTTCTGCCTCGTCGAAAACGTTCTTCAGCGTTCCGTTGACCGCCTGCTCGATGGGACATCCCGGCATGTCGTAGGCTGGTCCAACCGCGAAAATGGAAGGCTCTCCAACGGCACGATAGATGTCCAGTAGTGTCAGTTCCTCAAGAGGACGAGCCAGTGTCCAGCCGCCGCCATGTCCTTTTATGGAGGTGACATAGCCTTCGTCGCGCAGCCCAGCCATGGTGCGCCGGATCACCACAGGGTTTGCGTCCAGCATCTGCGCGATCATCTCGGATGTCATCGCACCATCGTGCCGCCCCATGTGTATTAAGACATGCAGCATCCGCGAAAGCCGACTGTCTTGCCTCATTCCTTGTCCCTTCAATCGCTCGTCCAAAATCAATAGCACGATCCGCCATCATGACACAACCGAGGTGTCATGACTGTTGACACCTCGCAATCATGACACTTATGTTGTTGCGAGAATCAGGAGAATGTTCATGAGCGACACGATCTACGACGTCATCATCATCGGCGGGAGTTACGGGGGCCTATCGGCGGCGCTTCAACTGGGCCGCGCTCGTCGCAGGGTCCTCGTCATAGACGAAGGCCTCAGGCGCAACCGGTTCGCGTCGCACTCGCATGGCTTTCTCGCTCAGGATGGTGTCGATCCCGCTGCTATAGCGGCCGAAGCGCGTGCTCAGGTGATGAAGTACAGCACAGTGGACTGGGTTTCGGGCCGGGCGGATTCGGCACAGCGGAACGAGGAGGCGACCTCAGGAGCGACTATCTTCGACGTCATGGTTGGAACCGTCCGCTACAGGTCGCGCCGCCTGATCCTAGCCCTGGGCGTGCGCGACGTCCTCCCCGAGATCAAAGGGTTGAAGGAGCGCTGGGGGAGAAGCGTGTTCCACTGCCCCTACTGCCATGGCTACGAGTTGAACCAAGGCAGGATCGGCGTCATCGCTGGCTCAGAACTTTCCATGCATCATGCGCTGATGCTTCCTGATTGGGGTCCGACAACTCTGCTCCTAAACCGGGCATTCGAGCCGGACGCGGATCAACTTGCGGCTCTCGAAGCTCGTTGCGTGGTTATCGACCGTAGTCCTGTGGAGGCTATAAGAGGTCATGCCGATGTGCAGCTTGCGGACGGCCGGTCGCTCTCCTTCTCCGGTTTGTTCGCGCTCGCTCCTTCGAAGTCTCAACATCAATCCCGGAGCAGCTCGGCCTCGACATGGAACAGGGCCCCCTCGGCTCCACCATCAAGACGGATGCAGTGAAGGAGACCAGCATGCCTGGCGTCTTCGTGTGCGGGGACGCCGCGCGACCAATGGCGTCCGTTGCCTTGGCTGTCGGCGATGGAAACCTCGCAGGCGTAAGCGCTCATCGGTCGTTGATGTTCGGGACCATCCAGCATGGGTAAGTTCGACGGACAGCAGGTCGGGTACATCGACGGTGCAAGACGGAATGTTCCCGGTCTGGACGCCCTTCACCGGATGACGGGGCTTCTCCTGGCAGAACACGTCCCACCGAATGGACGGGTGCTTGTTGTTGGAGCAGGTGGCGGCCTTGAGCTGAAAGCGCTGGCGGATCAGCATCCAGATTGGTCGTTCGACGGTGTCGATCCGTCGGCCGACATGCTGGAACTTGCAAGAGAAACGGCGGCCAGCACCGCAGATCGTATCGTACTTCACCATGGTGACGTGGGCGCTGCACCTGCTGGTCCGTTCGATGGAGCCGTCTGCCTTCTGGTGTTCCACCACATTTCGGTGGAGGAAAGGAAGGCGACCCTCAATGGGGTTCGCCAACGTCTTCGCCCTGGATCACCATTCGTCCTTGCTCATCTCAGCTTCGCAATGAGCGAACCGGATCACACGCTCTGGGTAAACAGGCACATTAAGTTCGGGGCCATGGCAGAGCTGGATGCCGATAAGCAAGAAGCCGCAAGGATCGGCATGAAAGGACGCCTTGTCGTTATGTTCCCAGAGGAAGAGGAAGCACACCTGAAGGAAGCGGGCTTTACCGGGATCATGCAGTTCTACCACGCCTTCAGCTTCCGGGGCTGGGTGGCGTATGCGTGATCGGCCGCATCCAGTATCCTCAGCGATCCAGGTGGCATGACTGCGCCGCGCCAGAAGGGGACATTGCGGCTACCTCAAAACTCCCTATTCTGCGACGTCGCAAAAGTCAGAAAAACAAGTGTCGCTTTAATTGGGAGTTTTGCGAAGGCAACCGGGCGAGATCGAAGGCTATTGACCTTCCTTGCAAGCTCGAATTCTCCCTACTATGAACATCAATTTTGGCTCCGCAAGCATCATCCGACGTCGACGCTGCATGACTGTGCAGCGTGGCGCTTTAATTCTGCGATGGCGTGAGTTTCCGGAGGGCTAGCCCTCCTTGTCATCATAGGATTTTTCGCAACCTGCCCACCTTTTCGGTCGGCGGGTTTTTTGTTGTCTAGACTGCCAAACCTCGGAGAAAATATGGCCTCGCAACCCGCCCTCTCGCCCATTACATTCCGGTCTGCAACCCAAGAAGATTGCGCCCATCTCGTTCTTTTTGCCGACATGGCGACACGCCGCCTGACTTCGTTTCTGTGGAGCCAGATGGCGGCTCCCGGGCAGTCGGCGTTCGAGGTCGGCCGAAACGTAATCCGCAATGCCGAAGGCCATTTCACGCACTTTGCGAATTGGCGCGTGGCCGGACACCAAGGCCAGGTCGTCGGAGCGTTGGACGGATATGTCATCCCTGAACCATCTAACTCTGCGCTTCCGGCTCCAGACGTTGTGGCACCCTTGAACGAGCTAAAGAACATGACCGCAGGAACATGGTATATTTCTGCCGCTGCGATCTATCCCGAACATCAAGGCAAGGGCTTCGGCTCAATGCTACTGGCGGAGGCGGAAAGCATCGCAAGGTCGGCGGGCAACAATCGTCTGACGCTTATGGTCGGAAGCTTCAACCCTGGAGCCTATCGGCTTTACCAAAGGTGTGGTTTCGCTGAATCGGCTAGACGCCCATTTCTTGTTTTTCCGGGTTCGGATGAGGGCGAATGGATACTTATGGTCAAGGACGTGTCGCTAAAATTCTGATTTTCTCTCCATCCCCTTCCGCGTGGGCGAAAACCGCGTATCCTGAAAGCCCGTAAGCAACGATAACTTTCGGGGGTTCCATGGACATTTCGACCTTACTCGCCTTCGGGGCGGCCTTCTTCGTGTTCGCCGCCAGTCCCGGCCCTGACAATATGACGATCGTCGCTCGCACGATCTCACACGGCGCGGCTTCTGGCATTGCCTATGGGGCAGGAACTGTCGTCGGTATCCTGCTCTTCCTGACCCTGGCCGCATTCGGCATGTCGGTCATCGCCGCCGAAATGGGGATTGTCATGACGATCCTGCGCTATGTCGGCGCGGCCTATCTGATCTGGATGGGCATTAAGCTCTGGACGGCTGAACCAGTCGTGCCGGAACTGCAACCTGTTTCCGAACGGCGAGGGCTACTGGCACTCTTCGCGACCGGCATTGCGCTCAATCTCGGCAATCCGAAAATGCCGCTGTTCTACGTTGCGTTGCTGCCGAACGTGGTCGGCTCGTCCCTGACGCCCGGTCACATCGCAGCGCTGGCGGCCGTCATCCTCGTTGTCGAGGTGGTAGTGATCGGTGGGCATGTGATCCTAGCCGGCCGCACTCGCATGCTGCTTCGGACGCCGACCATCGTGCGTCGCGTAAATCGAACGGCCGGTGGTGTAATGGTCGGCGCTGGCGTTGCCGTGGTGGCATCGAGGTAAGCCGCGAAACTGCCGCAAAATTCAGGGGCCGCCGATCTGTCGCGAATGTTAGGATTTTGCGACCATCTCTCCGACGGCGGATGACCGCTTAGGGCCGATAGACGTAATGGCGCAGAAGCGCCAACAATGGACGTTATTTGGTGGCGACGCTTGCTAGCCAAGCCCGTGCCAGCGCCAGATCCCCATTTTGAGGTGCCCACCCATGCCCGGCCTCTATGACATTTAGCGAAACCACAGCCCCAGCCATCTCAAGCTGTTCAGCAAGCACGGCAGCGTCGTCACGACGTCGACGCTCGTCGTCGTTACCTGCTACGATCAGGATCGGTTTCGCTCGCATCTCTGAGAAAGTAAAACTCGGGGAGAGCGGCTCGGGGCGCAGGAGAATCGCCCCGGCGAACCTCTCTGGAGCGACCGAGAGCATTGCTGCAGCAAATATCGCGCCGCTGGAATACCCCACCAGAAGGACCCCACTCGGTGCCGGGAGATCCGCCTCGGCCTCTTGCGAAACCCACTTCGTCGCCAAGTCCAAGACCTCGGCAGCATCAATGCTGCGATCAGAGCGGCGTCTGAAGAAGGTATAACCATCTGCCTGCGCAAAGGGGCCACGAGGAGCTATGAGGCGGGCCTGAGGTGCAAGCTGATGACAGAAATCGGCTAGATCGGTCTCGTCTCGGCCTGAGCCATGAAGCGCCAGAAGTGAGAGCATGGGTTACGACGTCTCCGCATGGGATAGCCGCACTCTTCCCCATCTCCCCACAACAGGTTGATGACCGGTCCGGGCCAATACCGGACACCTCCGCTGTGCCCGCCCCCCTCACACCCTTGCGCAAAACGCATCCAGCCCCGCCAGCTTCACCACGCCCTCCTCCACCGCGACCTCGAAGCCCGGCATCGCGATCGGCAGGCAGGATTTCATCGTCGCCGGCAGGGCGAAATCCTGCGGCTCGCGGGTCAGGTTGAAGACGAAGAGCAGCCGCTCGTTGTTCTTTTCCCGGATGAAGACGAGGAGGTCATGGTTGTGGGTGTCGACGAAGGTGAGGTCGCCGTCGAAGAGCGGCGGATGCGCCTTGCGGAAGGCAAGCGTCGCCCGGTAGTGGTTCAGCACCGACTGCAGGTCGTGCTCCTGCGTATCGACGGCGGCGGCGGCATGCTGCGGCGGCACCGGCAGCCAGGACCGTCCGGCGGTGGTGAAGCCCGCGTGGTCCTGCTCGGCGTCCCAGGGCATCGGCGTGCGGCATCCGTCGCGCCCCTTGAAGGCCGGCCAGAAGCGGATGCCGTAGGGGTCGGTCAGATCCTCGAAGGCAAGCTCCGCCTCCGTCAGCCCCAGTTCCTCGCCCTGGTAGAGGCAGATCGAGCCGCGCAGGGTCGCCAGCACGCTGATGGACAGCTTCGCCACCCGTTCGCGCTCCTCCGGCGTCTCGGCAAACCGCGTCACATGCCGCACCACGTCGTGGTTGGAAAAGGCCCAGCAGACCCAGCCGTTCGTCACCGTGTCCTGGAAGGTCGAGACGACGCGGCGGATGAAGCCGGCCGAAAACGCCGGTCCCAGCAGGTCGAAGGTGTAGCACATGTGCAGCTTGTCGTTGCCGCTCGTGTAGATCGCCAGCGTCGTCAGCGAACGCGGCCCGTCGCCGATCTCGCCCACCGTCGCGCGGTTGTCGTAGCTGTCGAGCAGCGCCCGCAGCCGCTTCAGGAAGTCGATGTTCTCCGGCTGGCTCTTGTCGTAGAGGTGGTTCTGCATCGAATAGGGATTGGTGTCGGACTCCAGCCCCCCCGTTTCCGCATCGTAGAGGATCGGCGGATTGTCGCGCAGCTGCTTGTCGTGGAAATAATAGTTGGCGGTATCCAGCCGGAAGCCGTCGACGCCGCGGTCGAGCCAGAAGCGCACCGTATCGAGAACCGCCGCCTGCACATCGGGATTGTGGAAGTTGAGGTCCGGCTGCGAGGTCAGGAAGTTGTGCATGTAGTACTGCTTGCGCACGCCGTCCCATTCCCAGCCCGGCCCGCCGAAGATCGACAGCCAGTTGTTGGGCGCCGTCCCATCCGGCTTCGGATCCGCCCAGACATACCAGTCGGCGCGCCCGTTGCTGCGGCTGGTGCGGCTTTCGATGAACCACGGGTGCTTGTCGGAGGTGTGGCTGATCACCTGGTCGATGATCACCTTCAGCCCCAGCCGGTGCGCCTCCGCCATCATCACGTCGAAATCGGTCAGCGCCCCGAACATCGGATCGACGTTGCAGTAGTCGGAGACGTCGTAGCCCATGTCGGCCATCGGCGAGGTGAAGAAGGGCGACAGCCAGATGGCGTCGACGCCGAGCGAGGCGATATGCGGCAACCGCTCGGTGATCCCCTTCAGGTCGCCGATCCCGTCGCCATTGGTGTCCTGGAACGAGCGCGGATAGACTTGATAGATGACCGCCCCACGCCACCAGTTGGCATCATCCACCCTGCCCGTCTCCACAGCCATGTCCGTCTCCTGTTCAAGCGTTGCGACGCGTAACCTAAAGCCGCCGTTCCAAAAGACAATCGCATTCCGCCGCGGCGTACCGCACAGGCGGGGCCGAGCTTGCCTTGCCGCGCACTTCCGCCTATTGCGACTGGAAACACGGGATCAGGGAGAATGCGCGTGCCGGGTCGGTTGCTGTCCATCGGAGAATGCATGGTCGAACTGTCGCAGGCGGGCGAAGGCCTGCTGCGGCCCGGTTTTGCCGGCGATACCTTCAACACCGCCTGGTATGCCCGCGCCTGCCTTCCCGCCGACTGGAACGTCGATTACCTGACGGCGCTCGGCGATGATCCGATGTCGTCGGAAATGCTGACCTTCATGGAAAATGCCGGGATCGGCACAGATGCGATCCGCCGCATCCCCGGCAAGACGCCGGGCCTCTACCTCATTACGCTGCGGAACGGCGAGCGCACCTTCAGCTACTGGCGCGACACGGCCGCTGCCCGCCGGCTCGCCGACGATGCCGACCACCTGCGCCGACAGATCGAATCGGCCGACATCGTCTATTTCTCCGGCATCACGCTCGGCATTCTCACCCCGGAGGCCAATGACACGCTGCTGTCGGAGCTGCGCCGCGCCAAGGCCGCCGGCAAGCGCGTCGCGTTCGATCCGAACGTGCGCCCGCGCCTCTGGGCCGACCGCGACACGATGCTGAAGACGATCAGCGACGGCGCCCGTGCCGCCACACTGGTGCTGCCGAGCTTCGACGACGAGACCACCCATTTCGACGATCGCACCGTCAACGACACCATCGACCGCTATCACGGCCTCGGCGTCGAGGGCGTCGTCGTCAAGAACGGCGAGCACGGCGCCACCCTGAGCTTCGGCGGCGCCACAAGCTATGTGCCGGCAGTGCAGGCGCCGGAGGTGGTCGATACCACCAGCGCCGGCGACAGCTTCAACGGCGGCTTCCTGTCGCGCCTGGTGCGCGGCGCCGCGCCGGAGGATGCCGCGGAATACGGCGCCGCCGTCGCGTCCATCGTCATCCGCCACCATGGCGCGCTGATCAGCCCGGCGCTGCTGCCCAGCTGACCGGATGCGGGTGCCGGCAAGGGGAAATCGTCGGTCTTGCCGGCCTCTCCCCGGCTGACATCACCCTGTAACATAATCTTCCGATACCATTCCCGACGTCCGCGGTGCCGACAACCGAGTCGCTCGCATCCGGATCGCCGGGGTGGGACCATGAACAAGATCACCATCGTCACGGATGCCTGGTATCCTCAGGTCAATGGCGTCGTCCGCTCGATCCAGAACACCAACCGCGAACTGGAGCGAATGGGAATCGACGTGGCCATGGTCACGCCCCAGTCCTTCCGCAACATTCCCTGCCCCACCTATCCGGAAATCCGCCTCTCGGTCGCCACCTACTGGCAGGTCGCCCGCGAGATCGAGGCCTCCAAGCCGGATGCCGTCCACATCGCCACCGAAGGGCCGCTCGGGCTTCTGGCACGGCGCTGGTGCCTCAAGAACCGGGTTCCCTTCTCGACCAGCTACCACACCCGTTTCCCGGAATATGTCGCCGCCCGCTTCCCCGTCCCGATCCGCTGGATGCAGGCCTTCGTGCGCTGGTTCCACAATGCCGGCAACGGCTGCATGGTCGCGACCGCCAGCCTCGAGCGCGAACTGGCCAAGCTCGGCTTGCGCAATCTCCTGCGCTGGAGCCGCGGCATAGACCAGAGCATGTTCCATCCGAGGCCGCTGGAGGAAAAGCCCTTCGGCCTGCCGCGCCCGATCTTCCTGACGGTCGGCCGCGTCTCGGTGGAAAAGAACCTGCCCGCCTTCCTCGATCTCAAGCTGCCCGGATCCAAGGTGGTCGTCGGCGACGGACCGGCCATGGCCGATCTGGCGCGCCGCTACCCGGACGTCCTTTTCACCGGCCTGCAGACCGGCAAGGACCTGGCCGACATCTATGCCCAGGCAGACGTCTTCGTCTTCCCCTCGCGCACCGATACCTTCGGCAACACCATCCTGGAAGCCCTGGCGAGCGGCGTGCCGGTGGCGGCCTACCCCGTGACCGGCCCGATCGACATCATCGAGCCCGGCAGCCGTGCCGGCGTGCTGCACGAGGACCTGCAGCAGGCCTGCCTGGCTGCCCTCGACTGCTCCCGCGACAACGCCCGGGCGCTTGCCCGCAAGTTCACCTGGGAAGCCGCCTCGCGCCAGTTCCTCGACAATGTCCGCACCTCGCAGAAGCGCCTCGCCCTGCCGGCTCCGTGACCGCAGACCTCAGCTTTTCTGCAGGGCAAGATGGCCGCCAAGCCCGACCAGCACCGCGCCGCCGGCCCGCTGCAGGAGCCTCTGCGCCCGCTGCGAGGCGCGCAGCCGATTGGTCAGGGCGCCGGCAAAGAAGACGCAGACGATATCGGCCGAGGAAAACAGCAGGTTGACCACCGTTCCGAGGATCGCGAACTGCAGCCAGATCGGCAGGCCGGCACCGGCCTCGACGAACTGCGGCAGGAAGGCGAGGAAGAACAGTGCCGTCTTCGGATTCAGCACCTCGACCATGACGCTTTCTGAGAACGCCCGCCGGGCAGACTTCGGCTGGATGGCCGAACCAGACGGGGCATCCCCGTCACGGCTGCGAAACAGCGCGATGCCGAGCCAGATCAGATAGGCGGCGCCGCCAAGCTTCACGGCCGTGTAGAGAAACGGAACGGCGTGGAAGATGAGCGACAGCCCGGCCGCCGCCGCCAGCACATGCACATAGCAGCCGAGATGGATCCCGAGCACGGCGGAGAAGCCGGATCGGCGTCCGCGCGCCACGGTCTGCGCCGCGGCGTAGAGCATCGCCGGCCCGGGAATATAGGCGAAGATCGCTGTCGTCACGAAGAACGCGATCAGGACATCTGCCGAGGCCATGGCGGCTCCTATGACGACCGGTTCGCCGCCTTGATCGTTTGAATCAAAGCCTGCGCTAGCGGCGCTTCCTCTTTGATTCAAATGGATTTTCTGCCGCCCGCAGATGGATTCGGATCGGCACGCCCGGCATGTCGAAATCGGCCCGCAAGCCGTTCGTCAGGTAGCGGATATAGGATTCCGGCACCGAATCGGGACGCGTGCAGGAGATCATGAACGCCGGCGGGCGGGCCTTCACCTGGGTCATGTACTTGAGCTTCAGGCGGCGACCCGAGACGGCCGGTGGCGGATGCTGGATCTGCACGCCGTCGAGCCAGCGGTTGAGCTTGGCGGTCGAGATGCGCTTGTTCCACACCATGTCGGTCTCGATGATGCTCTGCATCAGCTTGTCGAGCCCGTAGCCGGTCTGGCCCGACATCGGCACGGCACGGATGCCGCGCGCCTGCGGCAAGAGCCGCTCGGTCTTTTCGCGCAGTTCCGCCAGCACTTCCTGCGGATATTCGACGAGATCCCACTTGTTGAAGGCAAGCACCGCGGCGCGCCCTTCGCGGATCACCAGGTCGACCAGCTGCAGGTCCTGCTTTTCGAACGGAATGGTCGAATCGAACACGATCACCACGGTTTCGGCAAAGCGGATCGAGCGCAGCGCGTCGGCGACCGAAAGCTTCTCGAGCTTTTCCTGCACGCGCGCCTTCTTGCGCATGCCGGCGGTGTCGAACATCTTGATGGTGCGGCCGCGCCAGTCCCATTCGACGGAAATGCTGTCGCGGGTGATGCCGGCTTCCGGCCCCGTCAGCAGCCGGTCCTCACCGAGAAAGCGATTGATCAGCGTCGACTTGCCGGCATTCGGGCGACCGATGATGGCGACGCGCAGCGGCTTGCTGTCGTCATACTCCGGCTCGTAGTCCTCGTCCTCGAATTCCAGTTCGCCGCGCAGGTCGACGTTGGTCTCGGGCTCGTCCACCTCCGGCGGAAACGCCACGTCCTCGCCGCCGATCGCCTCGACGATCGCGTCCCGCAGGTCGATCATGCCCTGGCCGTGTTCGGCCGAGATCGGCACCGGCTCGCCCAGACCCAGGGTATAGGCGTCGTAGAAACCGCCGTCGGACCCCTTGGCCTCCGACTTGTTGGCAACCAGCACCACCGGCTTGCCGCTGCGGCGCAGAAGCTCGCCGAAGGTCTTGTCGAGCGGCGTCAGGCCGGATTTGGCATCGACAACGAAGAGCGTCAGGTCCGCCTCGCCGATGGCGATCTCGGTCTGGGCGCGCATGCGGCCTTCGAGCGTGTCGGGACCGACCTCTTCGAGGCCCGCCGTATCGATGATGGTGAAGCGCAGGTCGATGAGCTTGGCATCGCCCGGCCGCCGGTCGCGGGTCACGCCCGGCGTATCGTCCACCAGAGCGAGCTTCTTGCCCACCAGCCGGTTGAACAGCGTCGATTTTCCGACGTTCGGGCGTCCGACGATCGCGACGGTGAAGCTCATAAGGTTCGTTCCTTCGGTCCTTCCCGCTTCGGGAAGTTAGGCCGCCTTGCCGGAGGCGGCGATTGTGTCGAGCATGATCTGCGCACGGTTGGCGACGTTGCGCGGTGCGGCCGCATCGTCGGCAATGGCCTGGAACCATTCCTTCGCGCGCACCATGTCATCGGCCTTGTAGGCCGCAAGGCCAAGCGCCTCGCGGGCCGAATTGCGCAAGGCATGGGTTCCGGTCGTCAGCACTTCCGCCTCGGCCGAAACCTGTTCGTAGGTGCCGGTATCGATCAGAAGCCAGGCGGCCCGCAGGCGCGCCACGTCGCGCATGGCGTCGGGTGCAGCCGTATTGCCGGCGACCTCGGAATAGGCCGCGATGGCACCGGGGACGTCGCCCTTCTGGGCCAGCACCGCCGCCGCGCGCATCTGCGCCAGCACCGGGTAGGAACCGCTTCCGTCTTCCTCCAGCGCCTGGAAGGCGGCCAGAGCCTCGTCGTATTTGTCTTCCGAGGCGAGATTCAGGGCCGCGAGAAACCGGTCGCCGGACGCCGATGCATTGTGGCTTTGCCAGTATTCATAGCCGCGATAGCCGGCTGTCGCGAGAACGATCAGGATTGCGAGTGCGATGATGATCTTGCCGAAACGGCTCCAGACGTTCCTGAACCGGTCGGAACGGAGTTCCTCGTTCACTTCGCGGATAAAGCTGTCGTTGTCTTGCGCCATTCCAATCTCCGGCCCTCGAGGCCCATCATGCGGAAAAGCGCCTTCTAGCGCATTTTCCCGCGCATGTAAGGGGTATCGGACGTGATTCTCGGATCGGCAGCGGCAGCACGCCGTCCGCGGATCGCGCTTCGCGCCCGCGCGGCGCTCGCACCATCCCGCCGGCCGTCCCAAGCTTTGCCGCATTCGGCTTACAGAAGGGCGCACCCACTCTGATTGCACGGTGCCCATGTTTTTCCGATTCTTGATGACCTTCTGCCTTTGCCTGCCGCTTCCCGCCCTTGCCGGGCAACCGGAACAGCCACCGGAATCATTCAAGCCGAAGCAGCTGCTGCTCGTCTCCTTCGACGGCGCCGGCGACAATGCGCTCTGGCAGCGCAGCCGCGATTTCGCCCGGGCCAACGACATCCGCTTCACCTATTTCCTCTCCTGCGCACTGGTGATCGAGCGCCCCGCCGCATCGACCTACAAGGGTCCGCACCACAAGCCCGGCCGCTCCAACATCGGCTTTGCCCAGACGGCGGAGGAGGCCCGCACCCGCCTCGCCCACGTCTGGCAGGCGCATGAGGAAGGCCACGAGATCGCCAGTCACACCTGCGGCCACTTCGATGGCGCCGACTGGAGCGTGGGCGACTGGAAGACCGAGATGAAAAGCTTCCGCGCCGTGCTCGCCGACGCCTGGGTCGCCAATGGCGCCGCCGCCGATGAGCCACAGGGCTGGCGCGACCTGGTGAAGGACGGCATCCGCGGCTTCCGCGCGCCCTATCTGTCGGCGCCCGACAGCCTGTTTGCGGCCGAGCGCGAGGCAGGCTTCGTCTATGACGCCAGCACCGTGACCAAGGGGCCGCTGATCCCGACGGAGACGGACGGCATCACCCGCTTCGGCCTGCCGCTGATCCCGGAGGGGCCGAAGCAGCGTCCGATCATCGCCATGGACTACAACCTCTTCATCCGCCATTCCGCCGGTGTCGAGAACCCCAGCCGGTCCGCCGAATTCGAGGACCGCGCCTACGCCGCCTTCCGCGCCGCCTTCGACCGCCAGTACGAGGGCGACCGCATCCCGCTCCAGATCGGCCTGCACTTCGTGATGATGAACGGCGGCGCCTACTGGCGGGCCATGGAGCGGCTGGCGACCGAAGTCTGCGCCCTCCCCGACGTCGCCTGCGTCACCTATGCGGAGGCGATGGAAGAGCTGCAGTCGCGCCCTTCGGAAGCCTCCGGACTCTAGCGACTGCGGCGGCACGTTGAAAGCACGGCCAGATGTGCTACATTTGTTGCACCTTGGAGCGAGATCATGACCATCACCACGAAGATCCGGCGGCAGGGCGGCGCAGCCGTCGTCACCATCCCGCCCGTCATGCTGCAGATGCTGCAGACACAGGTCGGCGATCAGCTTTCCCTGACGATCGCCGACGGCGCCCTGGTGGCCCGGCCCGTGGAGCGCGCCAGCCGCCGCTATACGCTGAGCGAACTCCTGAAGGGTACCGACGAAATGCAACGGCTTTCGGCCGAAACTGCCGGAGCACTGGACGGCGATGCCGTCGGTCGCGAGATCGGCTGATGATCCGCAGCAATGTGCCGCGGCGTGGCGACGTCTTCTGGATCGACCCCAATCCCGTGACCGGTCGCGAAATGAAGAATCGGCACCGCTTCGTCGTCATCACGCCCCGCGAGATCAATGCCCTCGGCGTTGCGATGACCGTCCCCATCACCACTGGTGGCGCCTTTACAAGGGACGTCGGCCTGGCAGTGCCGGTCACGGGCCACGACACCACCGGCATCGCCGTCTGCAACCAGGTGCGCAGCTTCGACATTGCCGCACGCCTCCAGCAGAAGACGGCGCAGTACATCGAGACGCTGGATGCCGCGACGATGAGCGAGATCGTCGCACGGGTCGTCAGCGCAATCGACCCCGCCCCTGAGACGCCCTGAAGGGACACTTTTCGTCACGCCGGTTTTTTTTAGCTAACCGGCACAGCGGCTTACCGCATTTCACATTCACCTTCGTTCACGTCCCGGCCGGATGCGCGACAATCGGTGCGTCATCGGAAGGGAGCACCGGGTCGCGAACCGGGGTGGCGCCCGAACAAGGCTCGGTGCCGGTGATGGCTGCAGTGAAGGACGCGACAGCAGGGAACGTCTCGACCGACACGGCAACCGGGGCAGGCGGAACGCCTGAAACACCAACCCATACCTCAACCGCCTGCCCTCTCCCCCTTCAACCCGCGCGGGTTCTCCCGGCGCGGACCAAACGGCTGCCCGGCGTTACGTGGGCCGGTCGGCTTCCATCTCGCCGCCCATGGCTTCCCGCTCGAGATAGTGCTGATCGATCTCCGGCAGCGGCTCGTCGTCGATCGCCTTCTCGAAGGCGCGCAGGCGCTTGTAGATCGACAGGAGCTCGACGATCGTCGGCCAGGACGAGACGAGATACTGGAAGGACGAGGTCACCTGCCCGAAGGCGCCGGAAATCTGGTTCAGCGCGCCGAGCGAGATGCGGCCGGCGATGATCGACGGCGCCAGGATCAGCAGCGCGAAGATATTGTTGATCTGCAGGTAGAAGATGCGCGCGATGTTGAAATAGAGGTAGTGGAAATAGAGCGTGAAGTAGTTGCGACGGACATTGTCGAAAAGCTCCGTCACCGTCATCGGCTGCGCCCGGTCGGCATGGTCTTCGCCGTAGACCAGTTCCTTGCGGTAGGCGGCCTCGACGCGCTGGTTGCGGAACTCCAGGCCCGGCAGCTTGATGCCGACGAGTGCCATGAACACCGTCCCGAACAGCGACCAGAGCACGGCCGCCGTCACCAGCGGATAGGGAATTTCCCCGATCAGCGGCAGTTCCGTGATGTTTTCGGAGAGCCGCATCAGCACCGGCGTGAAGGCGATCAGCGTCATGATGGAATCGATGAAGCTGACCCCCAGCCCCTCGACGGTCGAGGAAAACCGCATCGTGTCTTCCTGCACGCGCTGCGAGGCGCCTTCGATGTTGCGAAGCTTCGGCCACTGCGACATGTAGTATTCGTTCATCGCGGTGCGCCAGCGGAAGATGTAGTGGCTGACGAAGAAGCGGGTGATGACCGCGACCGCGACGGCGACCATGGCGATGCCGAGGAAGATGCCGATCTGGCCATAGAACTGATCGCTCGTCACCGTGGCGGTCTGCGACACGGCAGCCTGCACCAGATCCCAGAAGGGGCCGTACCAGTTGTTGATCGCCACACTCACCTGCACCTGGAAATAGGTGGTGAACAGGATGACGGCCGAGCCGAGGATGGACCACATCTGCCAGCGGTGCGGCCGGTACCAGAACCAGAAAGCGGTGAAGATCAGCGTCACCAGCGCGAAGTAGAGATAGAACCACAGGAAGGCGGGCGACCAGAAGGTCGAGACGCCGATCTCGGGCGGCGCCTCGACCGGCACCGGTGGCATGCCGAAATACGCTCCCAGATCTTCTCCGACCGCATACCAGAAGGCGATGACGAGCGCCGACCAGACGGCTGCGGATATGAAGAAGAGCTTCGGTTGCGGGAAAAATGACTTGAACACGTGGCAGCACTCGTTTGCGCGATATGGCCGTGATTGGCTGGGGTGGCGTGGCGGCAAACTAGGGCAGAACTGTGTGGGCAGCAATGCCGCCTGCCGTGCCTTACGGAATTGTAATCCCGCGTGTTCTCAAGCTTTGCGAAGGATCGGCACGACCAGCAGTGCGGAGACCGTCAGCGCCGCCGCCGCCAGCACCGTCGGCAGCGTAAAGCTGCCGCTGCCCTCCGCCAGCCAGCCGGCGGCCAGCGGCCCGGCGATCTGGCCGGTCCCGAAGGCGGCGGTCATGAAGGCCAGCGCCCGGCGCGGGCTTTCCGGCGCCAGCGTCCGGCCGATCTGCAGCCCATAGGCGGTCACCGCCATGAAGGTGAGGCCGAGAAAGAGCCCGCCCACCAGCGCCCCCGCCATCGGCGGCAGCAGCACCGAACCGAGCACGCCGACCGCTTCCAGCGCGATGCAGGCGGCATAGGTGGCCGTTGCCCCCACCCGGCGGACGAGCAGGCGCCAGGCCAGCAGCGACAGCGCCGCCGCGGTGCCGGTGACGAACCAGGCGAGAAATTCAACCACCGGGCCGGCATCGGTGGTGCGCGCGATCGTCACCAGGAAGGTCGCTGTGATCACATAGCCGAACCCGAAGAGGCCGTAGGACAGCGTCATCAGCACGAGCGGCCGGCGCCACGGAAGCGGCGGTTCCTGCACGCGCGTGGCACCGCGAACCGGCCGCGGCAGCAGCGGCGCAACGATGAGAAGGCCGAGGAAGGCGATCGCCGCGCTGCCGATCCAGCTCAGCCGCCAGCCGTGCGCCCCGTCGCCGGCCATGAGATTGACGAGGAAGACCAGCGCCGAGGACAGCGCGATGCCGAAGCCGACGCCGCCGAAGTGCAGCATCGACACCCGCTCGCTCTGCGCGGCATAGGGCAGCACGATCGACGAGGTGAACACCATCGCAAAGGCGCTGGCGACCCCGGCAAGCAGCCGGATGACCATGAAGGCGGCCAGACTGTCGGTCGCCGCCATCGCCGCCAGCAGCACCGCCGTCGCCAGAAGGCCGGCGAGCGCCACCCGCCTCTCGCGCCCCGCCGCCCAGCCATAGGCGGCCAGCACGGCGCCCAGCAGATAGCCGACGAAATTGGCACCGGCAATCAGCCCGGCATCGGCGGCAGACAGCGACGCGCCCGCCATCATGCCCGGCAGGATCGGCGTGTAGACGAAGCGTCCGAAGCCCATCGCCGCCGCCATGGCGAGCGCGCCGGCGATGCCGATCGGCAAGGGAGAAGTCTGGGACGGGCGGATCTGGGAAGCCATGCGTGCTTATTGCACCGCACCCGGGGCGGCGGCAAACCAGCAATATTGATCGACCGATGCGCAAGTCTGATGGATCCGTCTCCTGCAGGCCGGAGCGGGCGAGGCACTAAACGGGCCGGGCCCACCAAAGCTGAGACTTTCACAACTTCTCAGGAACTTCTCCGCGCCACCTCTTGTTTGGCGCCCGTTCCCAACACGAAGGAGAGAACGATGTTCTACACCGACGGAAAACTGCAATACCCCGTGCGCGTCGAGACACCGAACCCGCTGTTTGCCCGTGCGCTGCAGCAGGCCATCGGCGGCGTCGAGGGCGAGATTCGCGTCGCCATGCAATATTTCTTCCAGGCCTGCGGCGCCCGCGGCAATCCGAAGTTCCGCGACCTTCTGATGAACACGGCAGCCGAAGAGCTCGGTCACATCGAAATGCTGGCGACGGCTGTCGCCATGAACCTGGAAGGCGCTCCGCTCAGCCTCAAGGAAGAAGTGGCCAATGATCCCGTCGGCGGCGCGGTGCTCGGTGGCCTGAACCTGAAGAACCTCCTTTCGGCCGGCCTGTCGGCCATGCCGGTGGATTCCGACGGCGTGCCCTTCGACATGTCGCACATCTACGCCAGCGGCAATATCGCCGCCGACATGACGGCAAACGTCACCGCCGAATCGACCGGTCGCATCCTCGCCGTGCGACTCTACAACATGACCAACGACCCGGGCATGAAGGACATGCTGTCCTTCCTGATCGCCCGCGACACCATGCACCAGAACCAGTGGATGGCGGCCCTCGAGGAACTCGGCGGCCCGACCGAGGTCTTCCCGATCCCCAACAGCTTCCCGCAGGAACAGGAAAACCAGGAGTTCAGCTATTCCTTCCTCGGCTTCCAGAAGGACGGCAGCGAGCCGGTCCAGGGCCGCTGGACGGAAGGCCAGTCGATCGACGGCAACGGCACCTTCTCGAGCCGCCCGATGGAGCCGCTCGGCGAGAAGCCGAACCTCGGCCGCGCCAAGCCCAACAGCGGCGCCCAGGCCGAACAGCTCTAGGGAGAGGCGCCGATGGAAAGACGGTCTTTCCTCGCCGGCGCGGGCGGAGCCTTGGCTTCGCTCCCGCTGGCGGCCGCGGCCATGGCCGCCGGCGAGCCGAAGGCAGGGATCGGGCTGCTCCGGTCCTATGTCGCCAATCGCGACCAGTTTCCGCAGGCCCGTCTGCCTGAGGTAAACGAGATCCTGCGCCTTCGCAGGCGGCCGGACCGCAGCTTCGATCCGACCAGTATCGCGGTCGAGAAACGCGACGGCAGCCAGCTCGGCTACCTGCCGCCGGCATCGACAGGCATGCTTGCCGCCCTGCTCGACAACGGCTTCAACGCCTATGCCGTCACCCTTGGTGGCGACGGCCACTCCGAGGTCCCGCTTCAGGTCTATCTGGAGAAAGCCTCCGACCGGACGGCATGAGGCTGACCGGCACGGCAACGAGATCTCTGGTCCAGGAATGAGGGGCATGGGCGGCGCGATCCGCCCCTGCCCCTCATTTTTGAGGCGGCTCCAGTCGAAAGCCGGCCATCGGACTCCGGCTCCGCCGCCGGTCACCGTTGCTTGCCGGGAAGTTATCCACAGCCCCCCGGCACGGCCGTTCTTCTTTTGAGACGGTCATCTGTACGGAAAACGAACAGTCGCCGCGTCAGCATCGATACGGCCTGATGCGGATGCCGGCGCTTCACCGGCTGTTAACCAGAACCGGATGCACCCCCGCGGAAGATCTGAACTTCGCCGGCCCTCCTGACTTAACCTCTGGCAGTCGGTTGAGTCGGACGGCGCGACATGAGGTCGCCAGCGTCGGACCGGGCATGATGCCCACAACCGGCGCAATTCGGCTCTCGCGACAGTGCGGGCCTTTCGCGGCACACCCTGTTCAATGATTGAACCGGACGCCCGGAAGCCCGCACGCTGTCTTCGCCTTCCTAACTCGCCAGCGTCAGGATCAGCGGTCCGTTGCGGGTGGCGACGATCGTATGCTCGTACTGCACCGTCAGCGCCCGCGGCTCGCTGTAGAGCGTCCAAGGATCGCCGTTGCCGCCATCGACGGCCCAGTCGGCGCCGACCGACAGGAACGGCTCGATGGTGAACACCAGCCCCTCCTCGATCATCCGCGTCTCCGTCGGATCCGGCCAGGTCGGCACTTCCTTCGGCTCGTCGTGCAGCGTGTGGCCGATGCCGTGGCTGGAAAGATTCTGGATCAGCGTATAGCGGTTCTTGCGGGCAAACTCGCCGATGGCATTGCCGATGCCGGCGAGCGGCCGACCGGGCTTCACCTGCTGCAGGCCCGTCCACAGCGCCCGGCGCCCGTCGCGGCAAAGCTTCTCCGCCTGCCGCGTCACCGGCGGCACGGCGTAGGACGCGCCCGCGTCGCCGAACAGCCCGTTTTTCACCGCCGACACGTCGATGTTGACGAGATCGCCTGCGCCGATCACCCGGTCGCCCGGAATGCCGTGCGCCACGACCTCATTGACGCTGATGCAGGTAGCGCCCGGAAACTTGTAGCAGAACTCGGGCGCCGATTCCGCCTCGTTCTCCTCCAGCACACGGCGCCCGATGGCGTCGAGCTCGGCGGTGGTGATGCCGGGTTCCAGCGCCTTGGCCATGGTCTCGATGGCGATGGCGCAGATGCGCCCGACATCCTTGAGCTTCAGCAGTTCGTCTTCAGTGGTAACGATCATTCGATTGTCCGGTGGGTTCGGGCCGGTGGTTTCAGACCGGTGTTTTCAGGCCGCCGGTGTCGCGCCAACGGCCGAACCCGTCAATTCTTTTCTGACCAGCGGCGCGACTTTCGTACCGTAGAGCTCGATGCCGCGCATGATCTGGTCGTGCGGCATCAGGCCGATCGCCATCTGGATCAGGAAGCGGTCGTTGCCGAACACCTTGTGCGCCGCGACGATCTTTTCCGCCACCAGCTCCGGATCGCCGACGAAGAGATTGCCGGTCGGGCCGCGGGCCTGGTCGAACTGCGCCCGGCTCGTCGGACCCCAGCCGCGCTCTCGGCCGATGCGGTCCATGACCGCC
Organism: Pseudorhizobium marinum; assembly: GCF_000705355.1. Classification (NCBI taxonomy): domain Bacteria; kingdom Pseudomonadati; phylum Pseudomonadota; class Alphaproteobacteria; order Hyphomicrobiales; family Rhizobiaceae; genus Pseudorhizobium; species Pseudorhizobium marinum. The sequence continues at coordinate 399,560 of NZ_JMQK01000001.1, read as the reverse complement.
GCCTGCGGACCGTAGAACTGATCGGCGGCAATCTCGGTCGTGTCGGCGATGAAGCCGTGGACGTTGATGCTGGTCTTCAGCGTCGCGGGGTCGTTGCCCGCCCGCCGGGCCGCTTCCCGGTAGAGATGGAAGAGCGGCGCAAAGCGCGGATAGTCGCCGCCGATGATGGCAAGCGCCACCGGCAGGCCGAGCGCGCCGGCCCGCGCCACCGACTGCGGCGTGCCGCCGACGGCGACCCAGAGCGGCAGTCTTTCCTGCAGTGGACGTGGATAGACGCCGCGGCCGTTGATCGGCGCCCGCAGCTGCCCTTCGCTCCAGGTGACGACCTCCTGGTCGCGGATCGCCATCAGGAGGTCGAGCTTTTCGGCAAACAGCTGCTCGTAGTCGCTGAGGTCGTAGCCGAACAGCGGGAAGGACTCGATGAACGAGCCACGCCCGGCCATCATCTCGGCGCGGCCGTTGGAGATCAGGTCGAGCGTCGCAAACTGCTGGAACACCCGCACCGGCTCGTCGGACGAGAGCACCGAGACGGCGCTGGTCAGCCGGATGGATTTCGTCTTCACGGCCGCCGCCGCCAGCACCGTCGCCGGCGAGGAGACCAGATAGTCCGGCCGGTGATGCTCGCCGAGCCCGAAGACGTCGAGCCCGACCTGATCGGCGAGCTCGATCTCCTCGAGCAGGTTCTTCATCCGCTGGACGCCCTCCGCGCCCTTGTCGCGCGCATTGGGGTCCACATCTGCAAAGGTATAAAGGCCGAGTTCCATGAGCAGGATCCTATCCGGTGGTTTCCCTGCAGATAGAGAACCCGCGACGCGACGGCAAATGCGAATATCTCGAACGGTCCGTTCGACGGGATGGATGGGAGAGATGCCGTCACGCCGTGTCGCGCGGCCGCGGGTAGGCCGGAACGCTGAACCGGCGCCGGTAGGCACCGGGCGAAAGCCCCGTCACGCGCCGGAACAACCGGCGGAAGAAGGCCGGCTCCTCGTAGCCGACCTGCCAGCTGATCTCGTCCACCGAGGCCTCGGTGCGCTCCAGCCGGCGCTTTGCCTCCTCCACCCGCAGCCGCTGCACGTAGGCGATGGGGCTGAGGCCGGTCGCCTGGGTGAAGCGCCGCTTGAACGTCCGCTCCGCAAGGCCCGCATGCCGGATCATCTCCTCCAGGGGATTGGCGACCGAAAAATGGTCCGCGAGCCAGTCCTGCGCCGCCTGGACCGCCGCGTCGCCATGATCGCGCCGGCCCTCGAAGACCATGTAGGGCGCAAGTCCGTCCTGATGCCACTGCAGGGCGAAGAACCGCGCGATCGTCTGCGCCGCCGTCGCGCCTGCATGGCGGGCGATCAGGTAGAGCACCAGGTCATGCCAGGTCATGGAGGCGCCGGAGGTGATCAGTTCGTCGCGCGGGCCTGACACCACCAGCACCTGTTCCGGATGGATCGGCACCTGCGGATGGACCGCCTGGAAGGCCCGCGCATAGCCGAAATGGACGGTCGCATCCGCGCCGTCGAACATGCCGCCCTCCGCCAGCAGGAAGAGCCCGGAGCAGGCCGAGCAGATCAGGGCGCCCCTGTCGTGCATGGCACGGCTCCAGGCCACCAGTTCCGGATAGCGCCCGGTGATCCAGCCCCCGGACCCGAGCAGCACCGAAGGAACGATGACGATGTCGGTCCGCTCGATCTCGGCGACCGCCCGCTGCACCGTCACCGGCACCTTGCTGGCCAGCATCAGGGGCCCCGCCCGCTCCCCGACGATCTCGACCCGGAAGGGTGCGGGTCGGGGTAGACCCCCGGCTTGAGGCACGATCGAAAAGGCGTTCATCACGTCGAAAATGCCGCTCAGCGTCGAGACCACCGCCTCCGGCAGGGCGACGAGACTGACATGCAGCGGCGCCGGCCCGGCGTCCTGCCCAGGGTTTGCCCCGTCGTTGCCATTGGGCATGGTCATCTCGCATCCCCGAAGAGCCGCGAGAATAACGCCGCCCTGCATGAATGCCAATCCGGACGCGACGCCGGAAAAAAGCGTGCCGTGGCCCGAATGGCCCGAAGCTGGCCTGCCCCGCTCTGCCGCTTCGCCCCTCTCCCTGCGATCCTCGCGCCACCTCGAACGGAAGCGTCAGACAAGGAGAAGAGAAATGGACTATTCACCGACAAAGGCCGTCGACACCGCCAGGCTGGAGGCCCTCGTGGGTCGCGCCGTCAGCGATCTGTCGGCCGGCTACGGCGGCGTCATGGTGAGCCTCGGGCACCGGCTGGGGCTCTACAAGGCCATGGCCGACAAGGGGCCGCTGACGGCCCGCGACATCGCCGCCCGTGCCGGCTGCGCCGAACGCTATGTCCGCGAATGGCTGAACTCGCAGGTGGCCGGCGCCTATCTGCGCTACCACGCGATCAGCGACACCTACGAAATGACGCCGGAGCAGGCCATGGTGCTCGCCAACGAGGACAGCCCGGTCTTCATCCCGCACGCCTGGTCGGTCCCGGCCTCGATGTGGGCCGACGAGGACAAGGCGATCAACGCCTTCCGCACCGGCGCTGGCATTCCCTGGGGCGATCACGACGGCCGGCTCTACTGCGGCGTCGCCGCCTTCTATCGCAATGCCTACAAGGCAAGCCTGGTACCGGAATGGCTGCCGGCGCTCGACGGGGTGGTCGAGAAGCTGAAGGCGGGCGCGCTGGTGGCCGATGTCGGCTGCGGCCACGGCCACTCGACGGTGCTGATGGCCGAGGCCTTTGCCGCCTCGCAATTCCACGGCTTCGACACCCATGACAAGTCCGTGGTCGAGGCGCGCCAGGTTGCGGGCGCGGCCGGCGTCGCCGACCGGGCGAGTTTCTTGACCGCGCGGGCGGAAAACTATCCGGGGACCGGCTATGACCTCATCTGCTTCTTCGACTGCCTGCACGACATGGGCGATCCGCTGGCAGCCGCCACGCATGCGGCCAAGGCCCTTGCCCGCGATGGCACGGTGATGCTGGTCGAACCCTTCGCCAACGACCGGGTGGAAGACAATGTCTCGCCCGTCGGCCGGCTCTACTATGCCGCCTCGACGACCATCTGCTGCGCACATGCGATCTCGGATGGCGGGCGCACGGTGCTGGGCGCCCAGGCGGGCGAGGCGCGTCTGGCGGAGATCTTCCGCAAGGCGGGCTTTACCCGCTTCCGCCGTGCCATGCAGACACCGTTCAACCTGATCCTCGAAGCGCGCCTCTGACGAGAGCGGCGGGCCGGAACCGGAGCCAGACGCCGCAGGAAGACCTCCTCCTGCGGTGCCGGCTCCGGTTGCATGCCGTGCCAGTTCGGCTCGATGGACCGCGGTTCGTCTACATCCGCGCCAGAAGCGCCACGAGCTGGTCGGTTGCCGCTCCCCAGCCTTCGTGGAAGCCCATGTCCTCATGCGCCTTCCTGTCGTCCTCGGTCCAGTGCAGCGCCTTGGCGGTATAGCGGGTTCGCCCGCCAGGAAGTTCCTCGAGCAGCACGACGCCGACCATGAAGGGCTTCTCCGTCGGGACCCAGCCCTCGGTGAAGGCATCGGTGAAGACGAGTTTCTCGTTCTCGATAACCTCGAGATAAACACCCTGGTTCGGGATCACCTCGCCGTCCGGTCCCTCCATGGTGTTGTTGCAGCGGCCGCCTGCACGCACGTCGAGGTCGGCTTCGGTCACCTTCCAGGGCAGCGGGCAGAACCATTGCTTCATCAGCTCCGGTGTCGTCCACGCCTTGAAGATCTTCTCGCGCGGCGCGTCGATCTCGCGCACCAGCTTCAGTTCGTGCCCAGGCGCCCTGTTCGTCATGTCCATTGTCATTCCTCCGGCTGTATCACTTGACGCCCCGAGGACGGACGACGACCGCCAGTCCCGACATCGGGGGCGAGAAAAATCAGGAGGCCGGTCTCTCGTCCTGCAGCCGGTCCAGCTCCTGGCGGATATGCGCGGCTTCCGCCGGCGAATTGGCGAGGGCGATGGCGCGGCCGAAGGCATCACGCGCCGCCCTCGTCTCGCCGGCCTGCGCCAGCAGCGCCCCGCGCACGCCATGGAAGTAGAAGTAACCGTCCAGCGCTTCTCCGAGCGGCTCCAGCAGCAAGAGCCCCTCGCTCGCGCCCTTCGCCTTGGAGACCGCAACGGCGCGATTGAGCGTCACCACCGGCGACGGAGAAAGCCGCTCCAGCACCTGGTAGAGAAGATCGATCTCCGCCCAGTTCGTGTCCTTGGCCGACGCCGCCCGCGCGTGCAGGGCGGCGATTGCCGTCTGCACCTGATAGGGGCCTGGCTGGCGGTGGCGGATCGCCTTGTCCAGCACGGCAAGCCCCTCCTCGATCTGCCGGCGATCCCAGAGGCTGCGGTCCTGGTCCTCGAGCAGCACCACCTCGCCGCGCTCGTCGTAGCGGGCGCCCCGGCGCGCATGCTGCAGCAGCATCAGCGCCAGGAGACCCATGACCTCCGGCTCGCTGGGGAAGATGCGCAGCAGCAGCCGGCCAAGCCGGATCGCCTCGTCGCAGAGCGCCGCGACGTCGGGGGTGGAAACGCCGGCGGAATAGCCCTCGTTGAAGACGAGGTAGATCATCGCCATCACCGGCGGCAGGCGTTCGGCGCGCTCGGTCGCCGCCGGAGCCTCGAAGGGCAGCCCCGCCTTGGCCACCCGCGCCTTGGCCCGGGTGATGCGCTGCTCCATGGCGCTCTCGGAGACGAGGAAGGCCCGCGCGATGCGGGGCACGCCGATCCCCGACACGATCCGGAGCGCCAGTGCGATCTGCTGCGTGGCCGGCAGGTCCGGGTGGCAGCAGGTGAACATCAGCCGCAGGATGTCGTCGCGGTAGTGCGAATTGTCGAGCCGGTCGGCCATGTCCGCTTCGGCGTCGGACAGGTCGGAGAGCGCCGTCTCGTCGGGAAGTGCGGTGGTGCGCGCCGTCTTGCGGATCGCGTCGACGCCGCTGTTGCGGCCGACGAAGATCAGCCAGGCGGCGGGGTCGCGCGGCGGCCCCTTCTCCGGCCAGGTGCGGATCGCCCTCAGGCACGCCTCCTGGAAGGCCTCTTCCGCGGTGTCGAGGTTGCGGAAATAACGCAGGAGCGCGCCCATCGCCTGCGGCCGTGCCGCCGTCAGTGCGAGATCGATCCAGGCCGGATCCGTCATCCCGTCGCGCCTCCCGGATGGAAGACGTAGAAGGGCCGGATTTCATAAGCCGTGGAGCCCGGATTGACGGTCGAAAGCTGCCGGGCGAAGGCAACGGCCTCGTCCAGCGTCTCGACGTCGACGGTGTAGAAGCCGAGCAGGGCCTCCTTCGTTTCGGCGAAGGGTCCGTCGAGGACGATCGGCTCCTCCCTGCCCTTGCGCACCGTCGTCGCCGCGGTCGTCGGCATCAGCCGCCCGGTCGGGCCGAGCTTGCCGGCCTGGGCCAGAGGCTCCTGAACGGCATAAAGGCGGCCCATCACGGCCGCCTCTTCTTCCTTCGACCAGGCGAAGACGGTTTCCTCGTCGGCATAGCAGAGGATGGCATAGAGCATCGCGTTCTCCTTCTCCCTTGGAAGACGAAGACGTAGCGCGCGGGCCGACAGGCTGCACCAGAAATTTGGTGCAGCCTGTCACTCAGGCCGTTTTCGGCTTGCCCGATGCCGGTCGTGGTTCGTCCATCAGCCCCTTGAACAGGCAGTAGGTCGCACCGAGCAGCACGATGGCGAAGGGGAAGCCCGTCGAGACCGCCATCGCCTGCAGCGCGGCAAGACCGCCACCCAGCATCAGCGCGATGGCCACCAGGCCCTCGAAGCTCGCCCAGAAGACGCGCTGCGGCGTCGGGGCATTGACCTTGCCGCCGGCGGCGATCGTGTCGATCACCAGCGAGCCGGAATCCGACGAAGTGACGAAGAACACGATGACCAGGACGATGCCGATCAGCGAGGTGATCTGCGTCAGCGGCAGATGGGCCAGCATTTCGAAGAGCTGGATTTCCAAGGCCGCGTCCTGGACCGAGCTCAGGCCTTCGTTGACCACCTGGCTGATCGCCGTGCCGCCGAGTGCGGTCATCCAGAGCGTCGACACCAGCGACGGGATCAACAGCACCGCGATCAGGAACTCGCGCACCGTGCGGCCGCGGCTGACACGGGCGATGAACATGCCGACGAACGGCGACCAGCTGATCCACCAGGCCCAGTAGAAGGCCGTCCAGCCCTGGCGGAAGTTGTCGTCGTCACGCCCGAACGGATTGGACAGCGCTGGCAGATACTGCACGTAGGCGCCGAGATTGAGGAAGAAGCCGCGCAGGATCTGCATGGTCGGCCCGACGAGGATGACGAAGACCAGCAGCAGCAGGGCGAGCATCATGTTGATCTCGGACAGCCGCTTGACGCCCTTGTCCATGCCGGCGACCACCGAAGCGATGGCGATCCCGGTGATGATGATCACCAGGAAGACGATCATCCCCAAACTTGCGGGCAGACCGAAGAGGAAGTTGAGCCCCGCCCCGGCCTGCTGGGCGCCGATCCCGAGCGAGGTCGAGAGGCCGAAGATGGTCGCAAACACCGCGAGGATGTCGATGATATGGCCCGGCCAGCCCCAGACCCGCTCCCCGAAGATCGGATAGAAGATCGAGCGCAGCGTGAGCGGCAGGCCCTTGTTGTAGGCAAAGAGGGCGAGCGACAGCGCCACAACCGCATAGATCGCCCAGGGGTGCAGCGACCAGTGGAAGATCGTCGCCGCCATGGCCAGGCGCCGCGCGCCTTCCGTGTCGCCCACGGCACCGTTGAGCGGCGCCCAGTCGGTGCGCACGCCGTCTTCGAAGACCGGTCCGCCGAAGGCCGCCGTGTAGTTGCCGAGCGGTTCGGAGACGCCGTAGAACATCAGGCCGATGCCCATGCCGGCGGCAAAGAGCATCGAGAACCAGGACATGCGGCTGTAATCAGGCGTGGCTTCAGGTCCACCCAAGCGGACGCGCCCGAGCGGCAGGAAGATCAGGAGGATGCAGGCGAGCACCAGGATGTTGCCGGCCAGCAGGAAGAACCAGGCAAGATTCGAGGTCAGCGCATCGCGCACGGCCACGAAGACGGGCCCGAGCGTTGTCTGGAAGATCAGCGTCAGGAAGGTGAACGCGACGATGCCGAGAGCCGAGACGGTGAAGACCACATTGTGGATGTCGAATTCCAGGACGAAGCGGCGACGGTAACTGGTATTGTCCTGACCGATCTCGTAATCGGTTTCGATGATCTGCGTCCTTCCCTCGGGGGCAGGAACGGCTTCGTCTGGCTCGGATGCGACCGGATCGCTCATGATTTGCTCCATTCTCTTGCGGACGGTGCCAACCAAGGAAGTCTGCCCTGAACGGCGGACATCCGGAGGACGAGAAGGCACGCGCGAAAGGCTGCCGCCTCTGACGCCCGAGGGCGCGAGGCTGAGCAGCATCAGGAGGCGGTACATGGCGCAGCGATCATTAAACGGCAACCCCAACGCCACAATATTGCCACAAAAAAGCCACTGCCACAGCTGGCGCGCCGTACCGTCCAATCTATAGTGGCAAGATCAGCAACCTTCGAGGTACCCGATGGCCGATCTCTCCGCCTATCCCATCACCAGCCGCTGGCCGGCGCAGAACCCCGACATCCTGCAGCTCTACTCCACCCCGACCCCGAACGGCGTCAAGGTGTCGATCATGCTGGAGGAGACCGGCCTGCCCTACGAGCCGCATTTCATCAACATCGGCGAGAATGAAACCTGGACCCCGGAATTCCTGTCGCTCAACCCGAACGGCAAGATCCCGGCGATCCTCGATCCCGACGGCCCCGGCGGTCAGCCGCTGGCGCTCTTCGAAAGCGGTGCGATCCTGATCTATCTGGCCGAAAAGACCGGCAAGCTGCTGCCCGCCGATCCGGCCCGTCGCTACGAGACGATCCAGTGGCTGATGTTCCAGATGGGTGGGCTGGGCCCGATGTTCGGCCAGCTCGGCTTCTTCCACAAGTTTGCCGGCAGGGAGATCGAGGACAAGCGCCCGCTGGAGCGCTACGTCAAGGAATCCGCCCGCATCATCCGCGTCCTCGAGACGCGCCTCGAAGGTCGCGACTGGATCATGGGCGAGGACTACACGATCGCCGACATCTCCATGCTCGGCTGGGCCCGCAACCTCATCGGCTTCTACGGCGCCAGCGACCTCGTGCGCTACGACGAACTGAAGACCGTCCCTAACTGGCTGGAGCGCGGCCTGGCGCGGCCGGCGGTGGAGCGTGGGCTCAACATTCCGGCACGGGCGTAGGTCAGAGCCCGGTCGGACGGTTTGCGCAATTCGGCCGGCGCGCCTATGATTGTCGGACAACCGGAGGGAACTCAGAGTGAAGCTCAACATCTCCCTGAACGACCGCCTCGCCGAATTTGTCGACGCCCAGGTCAGGTCCGGCCGGTTCGGCTCCTCGACAGAGGTTGTCGAGGAAGCCTTGCGCCTCATGGAAGCCGTCAACGTCACTCAGCATCAGGATCTTGATCAACTTCGTGATGCGTGGCGCAAGGGTGAAGAGAGTGGTGATTACGCGCCGCTCGACATTGACAGCGTGATCGCCGAAGGCCGATCTCGTATGGCTCGCAAGGCATGAACCGGATGGTGCCGCGGCCGATTCTGTTTTCCCGGCTGGCGCGTCACGATCTGATGAACATCTGGGAATGGGTGGCGACAACGAGCGGTGATGCGAGAGCATCGCTTGTCCTCAGCGCTATCGAGCGAGGCATCTTCAGACTGAAAGACTACCCATATCTCGGCCCTGCAAAGCCGGAGATAGCGGCGGACGCTCGTATGCTGGTGGTTCAGCGGTGGCTGGTTCTTTACGCAGCCTCGGACGCCGACATCCGGATTGTCCGCGTTGTTGATGGCGCTCTCGATCAAGACATCATCGAATGGACGACAGACTTCCCATGAGTTGCTGCCTAAGCTGGTCTGATCTATGGGGTGCCGGGACGCAAGGCCCCCTCTGCCCTGCCGGGCATCTCCCCACAAGGGGAGAGGACCTGCGGCGGCGCCTCGCCTTAAGCCCCTCCCCTGTGGGGTTGCCCCAGAAAAAAAGACGCTACGGTCAGCAGCAGCACTCCCTTCGATGCCGTCCGGACGATGAACGACCCGTAAAATCAGGGTTTCAAAAGCGCCCCGGCAGCGGCTCATATCCGACAAACCCGTGTCAAAGTTGAGCAGCGCTCACCTCTTTGTGACGCCCGGGACATGATTTCGGCCTGAAAGTTAACTTCCCGGTAACCGCCACGAGCTGTATTAGAACCTCGTTTGAGACGGTCCCCCGCAACAGATGAGGGCCAAAACCCACCGCACAGACACAGATGGAGGCATAATGTTCGCTCGGACAAGCTGCTTTGCTCTTTCGCTCATTCTCGGCTCGGCCGCGGTCGCCAGCGCTCAGCCCACCCGCATCAAGCAGTTTGATGCCTGGGGCGTCTATTCCTACACCGCCGGCGGCCAGAAGAACTGCTACGCGCTGTCCGTGCCGGTCACGGCACAGCCCTCCAACGTCAACCATGGCGACAACTTCCTGCTGATCGCACCGGCCAGCAATTCCAGCTACGCGCCGCAGGCAATCATGGGCTACAGCCTGAAGCCCGACGCCGACATCCGCGTCAACGTCGACGAAAAGTCCTTCAGCATGCGCCCGAAGGAAAACGCCGCCTGGGTGAAAAACCAGGCCGCCGAGCCGGAGATGGTCAACGCCATGCGGGCCGGACGCCAGCTGGTGCTGCAGGCGACCTCGCAGCGCGGCACCGATACCAGCTATACCTTCTCCCTGAACGGCGTGACCGCGGCGCTCCAGGAAGTGCAGAAGTGCAACTGACATGCACGTCAGTCAGCAGCAGCCTGGCCATCGGCCGGTCTGGATGAGGTTCGGCCTGCGGGCCTGGCGGCTTACCGTGCTGGGTGCGGCCGCTTTCTCCCTTGCGCTCGTCCTGCACCTGCCGTCAGCGACGACCGCACAGGCCCAGCCGTCATCGGTGGCAGGTTTCAAGAAGGGTCGCGAGACCGGCTTCCCTGTGCCACGCTACGTGTCCCTGAAGGCGCGGCAGGCGCGCATGCGCGTCGGGCCTTCGACGGACTACCCGACGGCGTGGCTCTATACCCACCCCGGCATGCCGCTGGAGATCACCGAGGAATACGGCAACTGGCGGCGCGTGCGCGACCATGACGGCGTCAGCGGCTGGATGTCGGGCTCGCTGCTGTCGGGAGAACGATCGGCACTGGTCGGCCCCTGGCTGAAGGAGCCGGTCGCGTTGCGCGGACGTCCCTCCGACAGCGCGAGCGTCACCGCACAGCTGGAGCCAAAGGTGATGATGGCCGTGCGATCCTGCGACGGCGCCTGGTGCGCGGTCGCGCTCCGGAAGGCCGGCGTGGAAGGCTACGTCGATCAGTCCTCGCTCTGGGGCGTCTATCCCGGCGAACGCTTCGAATAGATTGGGGGGAACGGATCCGGGCGGCTCAGAGGCCGCCCAGCGTCCGCCGCACCGCATTGTTCCAGCCCTCGATCTTCGCAGCCCGTACGCTCTCCTCCATCTGCGGCTTGAACCGCCGCTCGCAGGCCCAGCGGCGCGCGAACTCCGCCTGGTCCGGCCAGACGCCGGCCTTCGATCCGGCAAGCCAGGCGGCTCCCAGCGCCGTGGTCTCCAGGATCGTCGGCCGGTCGACGGGGGCGTCGAGAATGTCGGCAAGCCGCTGCATCGTCCAGTCGGAGGCGACCATGCCGCCGTCGACGCGCAGCACCGTCTCGCTACCGGCCTTCTTCCAGTCCTTGTGCATGGCGTCGAGCAGGTCGCGGGTCTGGTAGCAGACCGCCTCCAGGGCGGCGCGCGAAAGCTCCGCCGGTCCGGTGTTGCGGGTCAGCCCGAAGATCGCGCCGCGCGCCTCCGCGTCCCAGTGCGGCGCGCCGAGCCCGGTGAAGGCCGGCACCAGATAGACGTTCTGCTCCGGGTCGGCACTCTCGGCGAGCGTGCCGGTCTGCTCTGCCCTCCGGATGATCCCGAGCCCGTCGCGCAGCCATTGCACGGCGGCACCGGCAATGAAGATCGAGCCTTCCAGCGCATAGGTGGTCCTGCCGTTCAGCCGGTAGGCGATCGTCGTCAAGAGCCGGTTCTGCGACGGCACGATCTCAGGTCCGGTGTTGAGGACGGCAAAACAGCCGGTGCCATAGGTGGACTTGATCATGCCGGGCGTGAAGCAGGCCTGCCCGATCGTCGCCGCCTGCTGGTCGCCCGCGACGCCGAGGATCGGGATGGCGGCGCCGAACAGGCGCGCCTCGGTGACGCCGAAGTCGTCGGCGCAGTCCTTCACCTCCGGCAGCATCGCCGGCGGAATGTCGAGGATCCTCAGCAGCTCCTCGTCCCAGGCATTCTCGGCGATGTTGTAGAGGAGCGTGCGCGAGGCATTGGTGGCGTCGGTGACGAAGCTCTTGCCGCCTGTCAGCCGCCAGATCAGATAGGTGTCGATCGTGCCGAAGCAGAGTTCGCCGTTGGCGGCGCGTGCTCGTGCACCCTCGACGTTGGAGAGCAGCCAGGACAGCTTGGTGCCGGAAAAATAGGGATCGAGCAGCAGCCCGGTCTTCGCCGTGAAGACCTCCTCCAGCCCGTCGGCCTTCATCTCCTCGCAGAGACTTGCGGTGCGCCGGTCCTGCCAGACGATGGCATTGTGGATCGCCTGACCCGTTTCGCGCTCCCAGACCACCACCGTCTCGCGCTGGTTGGTGATGCCGATTGCCGCGATATCGGCGGCGCGGATACCCGCCTTGCGGATCGCCTGGCGGATCGTCAGCACCACCGAGCCCCAGATCTCCTCCGGATCGTGTTCCACCCATCCCGACTTCGGGAAGATCTGGGTGAACTCCTTCTGCCCGACGCCCGCGATCTTCATGCTCTCGTCAAAGACGATCGCCCGGCTCGACGTCGTCCCCTGGTCGATCGCCAACACATAACCAGCCATTCCGGTCCTCCCCCTCCTCATGCCATTCCTGCCAAAGGTTTGAGCAGATGCGACAAAGACGTGTCAACGGCTGCCGAACGGTCCGGCCACTTCGGCGGGAACAAATAGCGCCGTCAGCCGTAGTGGCATCATCCCATCCTCTGCAACCTGAGGCGCCGCCATGACAACAAGCTATTCCACGACGACGACCGGGAGGACCGGATTTGCGGTCAGCTCGCTCTTCGTTCCCTTCCCCTTCGTGTGCTTCACGCTGACGCTCTTCACCGATATCATCTATTGGCAGACGTCCTTCCTGATGTGGCAGAACTTCTCGTCCTGGCTGCTGCTGGCAGGCCTCGTCGGCGGCGGCTTCGGCCTCCTCGCCGGCGCCATCGACATGGCGCGCCGCTCGACGCGGATGGTCGGCCCCGGCTGGGCCGCCGCAATCGCCTACATTGTCGTGCTGGCGCTCGCCTTCCTCAACAGCCTGATCCACGCCAACGACGGCTGGCCGGCGGTCGTCCCGAACGGCCTCATCGTATCGGCCCTGACGGTTGCCATGATCCTGGTGACGGTGCTGCTCGCCGCCCGGAAACGGTCCCGCGTAATCTGGAGTGTTGAACGATGAACCGCCATTTCCGTACCCTCGCCCTCGCCTCGACTGCCGCCGCCGTGCTGGCGCTTTCCGGCTGCAGCGACGAAGGCTCCGACTTCGACATCTCCCAGCAGCTCGGCCCGGATCCCGTGCTGCCCGAACCGCAGAGCCAGCTGCTTCCCGACCTGAAGGTCGCCGAAGTGGTCGGCTGGCAGGACGGCGAGACGCCGACCGTGCCGGAGGGTCTGACCGTCACGGCCTATGCGACGGACCTTGCCAACCCGCGCACCGTCCACACGCTGCCCAACGGCGACGTGCTCGTCGTCCAGGGTCGGGCGCCTGGCGGCAAGCCGACCGAGCGGCCGAAGGATCTGATCCGCGGCTGGATCATGTCGATCGCCCACGGCGGCGGTGGTGGCCCGCAGAAGGAAAGCAATCTGATCACGCTTCTGCGCGATGCCGATCGCGACGGCACCGTCGACGAGCGCCACGACCTCCTGACCGGCCTCAATTCCCCCTTCGGCGTCGCCTTTGCCGACAACACGCTCTATGTGGCGGCGGCCGATGCCATCCTCGCCTACCCCTATGAACTCGGCCAGGACTCGATCACCGAAGAGCCGCGCGTGCTGACGCCGCTGCCCGGCGGGCCGATCAACCACCACTGGACGAAGGACCTGGCGCTCAGCCCCGATGGCCAGTTCCTCTACGCCTCCGTCGGCTCCAACTCCAATGCCGCTGAACGCGGCATGGAGGCCGAAAAGGGTCGCGCCGCGATCTGGCAGGTGGACCGCGAAACGGGTGCGGCGCGCATCTTCGCCTCGGGCCTGCGCAATCCGAACGGCCTGACCATCCACCCGGAAACGGGAACGCTGTGGACGGTCGTCAACGAGCGTGACGAACTCGGCCCCAACCTCGTACCGGACTACATGACCTCGGTGCAGGAGAACGCCTTCTACGGCTGGCCGTACAGCTATTACGGCCAGCATGTGGATGCCCGCGTTCATCCGCCGCGGCCGGAGATGGTGGAACAGGCGATCGCGCCGGACTACGCGCTTTCCAGCCACGTCGCAGCGCTCGGCATGACCTTCGCCATGGGATCGGCCATGCCGGAACCCTTTACCAATGGCGCCTTCGTCGGCGAGCACGGCAGCTGGAACCGCAGCGCCTTCAACGGCTACAAGGTGATCTACATTCCCTTCGAGAACGGCATGCCGTCCGGCCAGCCGGTCGATGTGGTCACCGGCTTTCTCGACGGCGACAGCGCCCGCGGCCGCCCGGTCGGCGTCGGCATCGACGGCACCGGCGCGCTGCTGGTGGCCGATGATGCCGGCAACGCGGTCTGGCGCGTGGCGCCGGCCGACGGCACGGTGATCCCCGAGCCGATCGCCACCGACGCGTCCCCGACCGCGGCAGCAGCCACCGCACCCGCGGCAGGCACGGCCGCGACACCTCCGGCCGTCCAGCCCGCCCCCGATGCGGCCCCGGGCGCAGCTGGCGGCACGACCGGCCGGGTTTCACCGGCCCCGACGGGTGCCGCACCGTCCGGTGACACGCCTCCCGGCGTTGTCACGCCGGCGCCGGCCGCTCCTGGCCCCGGCACCACAGACGGCGAGACGGTGACGCAGCCGGCGCAGCCGCAGATTGCCCCGGCCGTCCAGCCGCCGGCCGCGGTCGAGGATACCGACTGACCAGACGAGAGCCGGCGCCCCTTGCAGGCGCCGGCAATCTGGACGCCTGGCGGCTCCCATGGCATCGTCCCCGAAACTCGACAAGCGGCGCACGCGGAGAGACAGCCATGCGGGTTACCATCTTCAGCACCAAGCCCTATGACCGCCACTTCCTCGATCGCGGCTGGCAGGCCGGTCTCGACCTCCAGTACTGCGAGGCGCGGCTGTCGCTGGAAACGGTGGCGCTTGCCGAAGGCTCCGCGGCGATCTGCGCCTTCGTCAATGACAACCTCTCCCGCCCCGTCCTGGAACGCCTGGCCGACTACGGCGTGCAGCTGATCGCCCTGCGCAGCGCCGGCTTCAACAATGTCGATCTGGTCGCGGCCGAAGAGCTTGGCCTGACGGTTGCCCGCGTGCCGGCCTATTCGCCGCACGCCGTCGCCGAACACACGATGGCGATCATCCTGGCGCTCAACCGCAAGATCCACCGCGCCTACAACCGCGTCCGCGAGGGCAATTTCGCGCTCGACGGGCTGCTCGGCTTCGACCTTCAAGGCAAGACCTTCGGCATCGTCGGCACCGGCAAGATCGGCGCCGTGCTTGCCCGCATCGTCACCGGTTTCGGCTGCCGGCTGCTCGGCCACGACCTGCAGCAGAACCCGGATTGCCTGGCGCTCGGCATGACTTATGTCGAGCGCGAGGAGATCTTCCGGGAGTCCGACATCCTCAGCCTCAACTGCCCGCTGACGCCCGACACCTACCACATGATCCGCAGCGACACCCTGCCGCTCCTGAAACCCGGCGTCATGCTGATCAACACCAGCCGCGGCGCCGTCATCGATGCCCATGCGGCGATCGCGGGCCTGAAGGACGGCACGATCGGCAGCCTCGGCCTCGACGTCTACGAGGAAGAGGCCGACCTCTTCTTCGAGGACCTCTCCAACGAGATGCTGCGCGACGACGTCTTTGCCCGGCTGCTGACCTTCCCCAACGTGCTGATCACCGGCCACCAGGCCTTCTTCACCCACGAGGCGCTGGAAGCGATCGCCGACACGACGATCGGCAACATTGCGGCCTTTCGCGAAACGGGCCGGCCATTGCACGCGGTGACCGTCGATTTTCTCGCCGGCAAGGGCTGACAGGCCCTGATTCTTCTCGAGCCAAGGCGATCCTGTCGCAGGCGTTTCACACCCGGCGCATAGAAGGAGCCAACTCCCCGCCGGATTTTCCGCGGGTTCTCGCAGAGATGGAATGCGCTCCTGAGGTTCCACATCATCTTCAACGCCCGCGCCGGCACCGCCGCGACGCTCGGCATCACAACCGATGTCCTGGCGGAGAAATTTCGCACAGCGGGCCTCGACTTCACCCTCGACGCCGATGACGAGCGGCCCCTGGAGGAGCGGATCGCAAAGGCTCTGGAGAGCACCGCCGGCGTCATCGTCGCGGCCGGCGGAGACGGCACCGCCACCGCCATTGCCAGCGCGCTGATCGACAAAGACAAAAGCCTCGCGCTCCTTCCCTTCGGCACCGCCAACCTGCTGGCGCGCGACCTGCGCATTCCCCTCGACGTCGATGCGGCGATCGGCGCCCTCTCCGAGATGCAGCCCCATCGCATCGATGTCGGCGAGGTGAACGGCCGGGTCTTCCTGCACAAGGCGGTGATCGGCACCTTTCCCGGCATCGCGGCCGTCCGCGAGGAGATGCGCGGCGACCGGTCGCTCGTCGGCAAGCTGCATTTCGCCCGCCGGTCGATCCGCCGCATCGGCCGGGCAAGGCGGATCGCCGTCGAGATCGACCTGCCCCATTCCGACACCCGGGCGGAGACCCGGGCGGGCAAGCGCATCGAGCGCGTCCACTCGGTGGCCATCGCCAACAATGCCTATGACGAGGGCGTCGGCCGCTTCTTCTCGCGGGGCAGGCTCGACCGAGGCACGCTGACGCTCTACCTCCTGAAGCGCCTCAGCCTTGGCGGTCTCGTCTGGCTCGCCCTCGAGATGCTGCTCGGACGCTGGCGGCAGGATGAGGCCCTGGTGATCGAGGACGTCACCGAGGCGGTGATCCGCACGAAGCGCCGCGAGGTGGAGGTGATGATCGACGGCGAGGTGGAGCGGATGGCCATGCCGCTCGCCTTCTCGATCCGCCCCCGGGCGCTCTGCGTCCTGGCGCCGGCGGTCGACCACGCCTCGGAACACGCATGAGGGCGCCGGACCAATGCGGCTGATCCATCTCTCCGACCTGCATTTCGGCCATCATGACGCCGACCTCGCCGACAGCCTTCTCGCCGACATCCAGAGGAATGCGCCGGACCTGATCGTCGTCAGCGGCGACTTCACCCAGGTCGGATCGCGCGCCGAGTTTGAAGTTGCCCAGGCCTTTCTGGAGGCGCTTCCGGCCCCGGTCTTTGCGGTGCCCGGCAACCACGACGTTCCGGCCCGCAACCTCGCCCTGCGCTTTGCCGATCCCTATCGGCACTACCGCCGTCACATAGCGCAGGACCTGGAGCCCTTCCTGGACACCCGGGGCATCGCCATCGCCGGACTGAAGACGTCGCGCCGGTTTCGGCTGGGCCTCAACTGGGCGCATGGCTCGATCAGCACCAATCAGCTGGAGACCCTGGAGACCCGGTTTGCCGGCAGCGCGCCGGAGAGCCTGCGGATCGTCGTCGCGCACCATCCCCTGCTGCAGCCGGATATCGCCATGGCCCGTCCGATGCGGCTGGTCAGGCGCGCCGACGAGGCGCTGGCCTGTTTCGCTAGGCTCGGCGTCCGCCTCGTCCTCTCCGGCCACTTTCACATGTCCTACATGCGCGAGCATCACGTCGTGACCGGCGAGACGGAGGGGCCGCTGCAGGCGGCCGCCGCCCCGATCATGGTCCTGCAGGCCGCCTCCGCCATCTCCACCCGCCTGCGCGACCACGCCAATGCCTATAACCTCGTAGATATCGCCGAGGGCCTGATCTCGGTGACGGTGCGCGAATGGCAGGGCAAGGACTGGACGAGCCGAACCCATGCGGCTGGGCCTATCCCCGGCCGGTGAGCTGGCCGTATCAGACCGGCTTTGCGAGAAGGCCGGTTGCCAGGGCCCGGAAGGCATCGGTGGCCTTTGCCAGCACATTGCGGGGTTCATCGGACGCCGCGACCCAGAGCGCCGCGTTGAGCGCCGCGCCGTTGATCAGCCGGGCCGCCGCTTCCGGATCCACGGGCTTTACCACCCCTTCTGCCATCAGCCGCTCGAGCGTCTGCTGCGTCACCTCCAGGCAGCTGTTCTGGCTGGCCCAGCGCGACGGATCGCCAAGCACGGCAGGCCCGTCGAGCAGCACGATGCGCTGCACCTCCGGCTCGAGCGCCATCTCGATGTAGGCGGCCCCTTCCGCCAGCAGGGCCTGCCAGCCATCGCCGGCCTGCGCTCCGATCTCCTGGGCGCGCGTCGCCATTTCCGCGTCGATCTGGTTGACCACGGCGGCCAGCAGTCCGCGCTTGTCGCCAAAATTATGGTAGAGGGCGCCGCGCGTCAGGCCAGCGTTTGCGGTCAACTCGTCCATCGAGGCGGACGCATAGCCCTGTTCGGCAAAGGCCTTGCGGGCAGCAGTGATCAGCCTTGCCCGGTTCTCCTCCATCATCTGCGCGCGCTTCGTGGCCATGGCTCTTCCAAAATCAACATACGCCGCGTATATGAATTGACATACGTCGCGTATGTTTCTACCTTACATACGAACCGTATATCAACTTGAGCGACCGGTGTGAAGGCCGGCGCTTCGGCGGTTTTCCGGCAACCCCCACGAATGGAGCCAGACATGACCCAGCGCCAGGCCATTTTCCCCGCCAAACGGCATGCACTCTACGAAGCGCACGGCTATTCCGCTGCCATCCGCTCCGGCGACCTCCTGTTTGTCTCCGGCCAGGTCGGCAGCCGCGAGGACGGGACGCCGGAACCGGATTTCCGGACACAGGTGGAACGTGCCTTCGACAACCTGGCGGCCGTCCTGGAGGCGGCAGGCTGCACCCTCGACGATATCGTCGATGTCACGAGCTTCCACACGGACCCCGAAAATCAGTTCGAGACGATCATGGCCGTCAAGAACCAGGTCTTCCCGGCGCCGCCCTACCCCAACTGGACGGCCGTCGGCGTCAACTGGCTGGCCGGCTTCGATTTCGAGATCAAGGTCATCGCCCGCATTCCGCAAGGCAGCTAGCGGGCTGCGATACAAGGCAACAATTGCCTGTCCTGGCGGATCGAAAAGCCGCCAGGTTTCCTGTATCGGTGCTCTTCGGCGCGTTTGGCGTCGATGACCGGAGGGTACGATATTGAGCTTTGCGGAAAGCTATCTCGGAAAATTGCGCGCCAGGATCGGCTCCGCCTTAGTCCTGGTCCCGGGCGTTCGCGTGGTGGTGAGGCGAAAGGACGGTTGCGTGCTCATGCAACATCGGAGCGACTTCGATCGCTGGGGTATTCCGGGTGGTAACGCGGAAGAAGGAGAGGACCTGATGTCGGTCGCCGTCCGGGAGACGATGGAGGAAACCGGCCTGCGCATCTGGAACCTTCGGCCCTTCGGGTTTGCCAGCAATCCAGAGTTCGAAACCATCACCTTCCCCAACGGTGATGTCTGCCAGTTCTTCGCGATGATGTTCTACACCGAGGATTTCGATGGCGTGGCGACCGTCACCGACGCGGAATCCAAGGCGGTGGACTGGTTCCCCCTGGACGCCCTGCCAGACACGCTTCCCAGCATGCGTCGGAGCCTCGACGCCTTCCAGGCCTTTGAGCGGACCGGCACGTTCCAGATGATCTGACCGCGACCGCTCCAATACCCACGCCCGATTGCCAGCGCCTCCCATTTGCGCATAACTTCGGCAAATCACTGCGGTGCAACAAGAACACCGCGATTTGGGAGGTCAGGCATGTCCAGAACCGTCGTCGTCACCGGCTCCACCAGCGGGATCGGGCTCGGCATTGCAAAGGCGTTTGCGGCCGAGGGTTGCCATGTGGTGATCAACGGCTTCGGCGAGCCCGACGCGATCGAGGCGGTGCGGCGCGAGCTGGAGGTGCTGGGCGGCGGGCGGGTGATCTATCACCCCGCCGACATGACGAAGCCGGAGGAGATCGAAGACCTGATCGGCACGGCGGCAAAAACCTTCGGCTCGGTCGATGTCCTCGTCAACAACGCCGGCATCCAGCATGTCGCCAGGATCGAGGATTTTCCCACCGCGCAGTGGGACCGCATCATCGCCATCAACCTGACGAGCGCCTTCCACACCACCCGCACGGCGATCCCGCTGATGAAGGCGAAGGGCAAGGGCCGCATCATCAACGTGGCCTCGGCGCATGCGCTGGTGGCCTCCCCCTACAAATCCGCCTATGTGGCTGCCAAGCATGGTATTTTAGGCTTTACGAAGACAGCAGCCTTGGAACTTGCCGAATTCGGGATTACCGTCAACGCGATCTGCCCCGGCTATGTGCTGACGCCGCTCGTCGAACGCCAGATCCCGGATACGGCCCGGGAACGCGGCATCAGCGAGGACGAAGTGAAGACCGAGGTGATGCTGCGGCTGCAGGCGACGAAGGAATTCGTCTCCATCGAGGAAGTCGCGGCAACGGCCGTGTTTCTCGCCAGCGACGCGGCGCGGCAGATCACCGGCACGCATATTTCGATCGATGGCGGCTGGACCGCTCAATAAGAGAACAGACGGCCCGAAAGAGAATTGACAGCATGACAGACGCAATCCGCTTCATCCTCAACGGCGAGGAGATCTCGCTCGGCGGCTTCGGCCCGACCGAGACGCTCCTCGATTACCTGCGCCTGAAGCGCCGGCTGACCGGCACCAAGGAAGGCTGCGCCGAGGGTGACTGCGGCGCCTGCACCGTGCTCGTCGGCCGTCTGGTCGAGGGCCTGCTGCGCTACGAGACGGTGAACGCCTGCATCCGCTTCCTCGGCTCGCTGCACGGCACCCATGTGGTGACGGTGGAGCATCTGGCCGCCAGGGACGGCACGCTGCATCCGGTACAGCAGGCCATGGTCGACCAGCACGGATCGCAATGCGGCTTCTGCACGCCGGGCTTCGTGATGTCGCTCTACGGCCTGTGGCTCTCCAACGATGCGCCGTCGCGCGCCGAGATCGAAAGCGCGCTGCAGGGCAACCTCTGTCGCTGCACCGGCTACGAGCCGATCATCAAGGCCGCCGAACAGGTGGGCGCGGAACGCCCGAGTTCGCTCTTCGACCCGCTCGAGCGCGACCGCACCGAGATCGCCGCAAGGCTGTGGGACATCCGCGCCCATCCGGACACCATTGTCGTCACCAAGGACGGCGCCCGCTCGATCGTGCCCGCCTCGATGGCCGCCTTCGCCGACATCATCGCGGACGAGCCGAAGGCGACCATCGTGGCCGGCTCCACCGACGTCGGCCTCTGGGTTACGAAGCAGATGCGCCTCCTCGACCCCATCGTCTTCATCGGCCACCTGACGGAGCTGCAGTCGGTGACGGTCGACGACCGGGGCATCACCATCGGCGCCGGCGTCACCTACACCCAGGCGCTCGAGACGCTCTCGGAAGAACTGCCGCCCATGGCAAAGCTCCTCGACCGTCTGGGCGGCGGCCAGGTGCGCAACATGGGCACCATCGGCGGCAATATCGCCAACGGTTCGCCGATCGGCGACATGCCGCCGCCGCTGATTGCGCTCGGCGCCACGCTGACGCTGCGCTCCCACAGCGGCACGCGCACGATGCCGCTCGAGGACTATTTCCGCGCCTACGGCAAGCAGGACCGGATGGCCGGCGAATTCGTCGAGAAGATCTTCGTGCCGCGGCTGCGCGACGACGCCTATTTCGCCGTCCACAAGATCTCCAAGCGGCGCGACGAGGATATTTCGGCGCTCTGCGGCGCCTTTCATCTGGTGCTCGATGCCGAGGGCCGCGTCGAGGACGCCCGCATCGCCTTCGGCGGCATGGCGGCAACGCCCAAGCGCGCCCGCCACGTGGAAGACGCGCTGGCCGGCCAGGTCTGGAGCTGGGGCCTCGTCGCCGCCGTCCGCGACCTCTTCGAGGACGACTACCAGCCGCTCACCGACTGGCGGGCGACGGCCGAATACCGGATGCTGACGGCGAAGAACCTGCTGACCCGCGTGTTTCTGGAAACGGCGGGCGCGCCGGTGGAACTGCGGCGCTTCGAGCTGGAGGAGGTGTGATGATGGTGACTCAGGTGGAAAAGACCACCTCTGGCCTGCCAGCCATCTCCCCCACAAGGGGGGAGAGGACTCGTGGCTACGCCTTCTGGATCTCCCCCCTTGAGGGGGAGATGTCACCGAAGGTGACAGAGGGGGGTGGCGACGGTGCGGCGAATACCGTGACAAAAGAAAATGCCGAGAGCTTCACCCCCCTCTGCCCTGCCGGGCATCTCCCCCACAAGGGGGGAGATCGACATGCCGCCACGCCCGGAGGAACCCGCTGATGGACAACTCCACCTTCGAACAGAAACCGACCATCACCGGCGCGATGCATGTCTCGCTGCGCCATGACTCCGCCCACAAGCACGTCACCGGCACCGCCGAATACATCGACGACATCCGCGAGCCGGCAGATACGCTGCACGCAGCACTTGGCATGGCCGACCGGGCGCATGCGCAGATCCTGTCGCTCGACCTCGACGCCGTGCGGGCCGCCGCCGGGGTCGCCTGGGTGATCACCGCAGAGGATATTCCCGGCTTCAACGACGTCGCCTCTACCGGCCGCCACGACGAGCCGTTGCTGGCGGAGAAGGAGGTCCAGTTCCACGGCCAGCCGATCTTTGCGGTAATTGCCGAAACCCGCGACCAGGCCCGCCGTGCCGCGCGCCTTGCCCGGGTCGAATACCGCGACCTGCCGCATTGGACCGACATCGACGGCGCGATCGAAAACGGCGCGCCGCTCGTGGTGCAGCCGATGACGCTGACGCGGGGCGCGCCGGACACGGAGATCGACAAGGCGCCGCACCGGCTGCAGGGCCGCATGGTGATCGGCGGTCAGGAGCATTTCTACCTCGAAAGCCATATCGCCCTCGCGATTCCCGGCGAGGACGATGATGTCACCGTCTGGTCCTCGACCCAGCATCCGAGCGAGGTGCAGCACATGGTGGCGCATGTGCTGGGCGTCGCCAACAATGCCGTCACCGTCAACATCCGCCGCATGGGCGGCGGCTTCGGCGGCAAGGAAACGCAGGGCAATCAGTTCGCGGCGCTCGCCGCCGTGGCGGCCAAGAAGCTCGGCCGCGCCGTCAAGTTCCGGCCCGACCGCGACGAGGACATGAGTGTCACCGGCAAGCGACATGATTTCCGCGTCGACTACGACGTCGCCTTCGACGAGGATGGCCGCATCCATGCGGTCGACAGCACCTATGCGGCGCGCTGCGGCTACTGCGCCGATCTCTCCGGCCCGGTCACCGACCGCGCCCTCTTTCATGCGGATTCCAGCTACTTCTATCCGCACGTCCATCTGACATCGCAGCCGCTGAAGACGCACACCGTCTCCAACACCGCCTTCCGCGGTTTCGGCGGCCCGCAGGGCATGCTCGGCGCCGAGCGGATCATCGAGGAGATCGCCTATGCGGTGGGCAAGGATCCGCTCGAGATCCGCAAGCTGAACTT
This sequence comes from Pseudorhizobium marinum, assembly GCF_000705355.1. Taxonomy (NCBI): domain Bacteria; kingdom Pseudomonadati; phylum Pseudomonadota; class Alphaproteobacteria; order Hyphomicrobiales; family Rhizobiaceae; genus Pseudorhizobium; species Pseudorhizobium marinum. The sequence continues at coordinate 376,776 of NZ_JMQK01000001.1, read as the reverse complement.
CTACGGACACCAGGGGTCTGGCCGCACGCTCACCCCCTATCACCAGGAGGTCGAGGACAACGTCATCGCCCGCATCGTCGAGGAACTGGAGGCGTCGAGCGACTATCAGGCGCGGCGCCAGGCGATCCTGGCGTTCAACGAGGAGAGCCCGGTGATCCGCAAGGGCATCGCCCTGACGCCGGTGAAATTCGGCATCTCCTTCACCATGACCGCCTACAACCAGGCCGGCGCGCTGGTCCACATCTACCAGGACGGCTCGATCCACCTCAACCACGGTGGCACCGAGATGGGCCAGGGGCTCTACGTCAAGGTGGCGCAGGTGGTGGCCGATGCCTTCAACGTCGACATCGAGCGGGTGAAGATCACCGCCACGACGACCGAGAAGGTGCCCAACACCTCGGCGACCGCCGCCTCCTCCGGCTCCGACCTGAACGGCATGGCGGCCTATGATGCCGCCCGCCAGATCAAGGAGCGGCTCATCGATTTCGCGATGCGCCAGTTCGAGGTGGCCCGCGACGAGGTGGAATTCCTGCCGAACCAGGTACGGGTCGGAAAAGACATCGTACCGTTCGACACGCTGGTGCGGGCGGCCTACTACGACCGCGTGCAGCTCTCGGCGGCCGGCTTCTACAAGACCCCCGACATCCACTGGGACCGCGAGGCAGGCCGCGGCCGGCCCTTCTACTACTACGCCTATGGTGCGGCCGTGTCGGAGGTCTCGATCGACACGCTGACAGGAGAATATCTGGTGGACCGCACCGATATCCTCCACGACGTCGGCAAGTCCTTGAACCCGGCGATCGACATCGGCCAGATCGAGGGCGGCTTCGTGCAGGGCATGGGCTGGCTGACCACCGAGGAACTGTGGTGGGACGACAAGGGCCGGCTCAGAACCCACGCCCCTTCTACCTACAAGATCCCGCTCGCCTCCGACCGGCCGAAGATCTTCAACGTGAAGCTGGCGGAATGGTCGCAGAATGCCGAACCCACCATCGGCCGCTCCAAGGCGGTCGGCGAGCCGCCCTTCATGCTGGCGATCTCGGTGCTCGAGGCGATCTCGATGGCGGTGGCGAGTGTCGCCGACTACCGCGTCTGCCCGCGCCTCGACGCGCCGGCCACGCCCGAGCGGGTGCTGATGGCGGTGGAGCGGATGAAGGATCTATAGGCTACCGGACAACCGGTTCGTCACCGGCGGCGACCGGCATCCGGAAGGTGAAGCGGGTTTCGCTCTCGTCGGAATTGACGGCGAGGCTGCCGCCATGTGCCTCGGCGATCTGCGAGGCGATATAGAGGCCGAGGCCCAGCCCCTGCATGCTCGACCCGCCGTCGCCGCGCTTGAACGGCTGGAACAGCTTCTGCAGCGCTTCCTTCGGGATTGGCGCGCCTGCATTGGCCACCGACAGATGCAGCTCGCCATCCGTGACGGAGGCATGGACGTGGATCGGATGCTCGACCGACCCATGGGTGATGGCATTGCCGAGCAAGTTGGAAAACATCTGCGCGATCCGCTGGTGGTCGACGCCGACCGCGTCCGAGAGCCGGTAGTCCGCCTCGATGCGCCGCTCCGGGTGCCCGGACTGGATCTCTGAAATCACCTGGTCGAGGGTGGGGCCAAGCGGCGCCTCGTAGTCCTTCTGGAGCGCGATGCCGCCACCGAGCCGGCCGCGGGCAAAATCCATGACGTTGTCGATCAGGACCGACATGCGCAACACGCTGCCGCGCATCATGTGCAGAACCCGCATCGACTTCTCGCTCTGGGGCTCGCGCTGCAGGACGCTGATACCGCCGCCGAGCGACGCCACCGGGTTGCGCAGGTCGTGCCCGAGCACGGCGATGAACTGCTCGCGCAGTTCCGAGGCCGCCTGCTCACCCAGCAGGCTGGCGCGCGCCGAGTTGAGTTTTTCCGCGGCGTCGAACTGGAAGCCGATCAGGTCGGCAAACAGCTTGATCGTCGCGAGCGTCTGCGGATTGCTGGAGTTGGCGGGTTTGGAACCGATGGCGCAGAGCGTTCCGAAGAACCGGCCGTCCGGGAGGAGGATGGGCACCGAGATATAGCTCTGCAGGCCATAGAGTTTCGGCGTGTGGTGACTGCTATAGACGGGATCTTCGGCAACATTGTCGATGACGATCACATCGCGGTATTTACGCACCTCATTGCAGAGTGTCGTTTCGACCTCGAGCTCGCTGCCGGGCCCAAGGCCGAAACCGATGTTGTCGCGGACCTGGCAGGCGATCCACCTGTCTTCGGTGACCCGGGCCACCGCGGCGAATCCCATTCCGGCCGTCTGGCAGACGACCTCCAGTATCGTCGGGATTGCAGGAACGCCCTGCATCGCTTGTACTTCGTCCTGCACGTCGTGAGCCATCTATGGGAAATCGAACATTGGTACGTCATTTTCCGCGGCGCCGACGGCCGCCGCTTGTCGCAGCAGCAATTAGCGCAGTTGTCCCGAATTCCAAGATCGGGTGCTGCACTAGCGAACGGCCGCCCGCAGCAGGTAGAGCCCGGCGGCAAAGATCATCAGCGGCAGGACGAGAAGCTTCACCAGATAGGCAACCGCGATGCCGATCGAGGCGGTGAAGAGATCGGCGGAAATGGCGACCCCATCGGTGATGATGCGGGCATTGGCCGACAATCCGCCCGTCACCGTCCCCGCGAGCCCTGACGCCGCATCCAGCGTCCCGGCCAGCGCCGAGCGTGACGCATCGACGGCGGAGCCGAGCCGATCGAGAAGTCCCTCCTCCGCAGGCGGCATGGGCGCGGCCTCTCCGTCTGCCGGCGGCAATTCGTGCAGGGCCTCGACCTGCTCGCGGACCGCTGTGGTCTCGTAATCGGAATCCATCCGCTGGAAGACGGCGGTCGCACTTTGCCAGGCCTCGTCGGTGATCGCCTCGCCCGCATGGAAGGCGGCGGCATAAGAGGCCGGCAGCACGACCGTTCCGATCAGGCAGACCACCAGCGCCGACTGGCTGAGCCGTTCGGCGAACGGCGGCGGCCGTCTTGCCGCCAGCACGAAGAGCGCCTGCAGGATGGCAAGCACCGCAAGGCAGGCGGCGGTCACCTTGGCGACGGGCGCGAGCACGACCGACAGGATGCCGGAGGCGATCGCCAGGTAGAAGAGGAGGTCGGCCATGCGGTCGATGGTATTGGTGACCGGCTGCAGCAGCTGCCCCGGGCTTGCCGTGACCGAGGCGAGCCCCACACCGCCCGAGACATCGGCGTCCTTGGCGACGCTCATCACCGAATTGGCGACCCGCAGCGTGCCGTAGAGGGCGCCGGTGCCGATCGTCACCTCGCGGGCGAAGCGGGTGGCGGTCTCCGAGAGCGGGTTGACGACAAAGATCGCCGCGGCAAGGACCGCGACCACGATCCAGGCGATCGAGCGTGTAAACCTGTTCATCCAGACATTCCCTGTGCGTAGTCGGGCGACCTTAGCATAACCGGCAGAGCGTGGCGCAAAGCCTGTTGCCGATGGCTGCTGACCCGGTGCAGCGGGTTGCGGAAGATGCTAGAGTGCCATCACCATGCCAGACCTTACCCTCCCCGCCTTCCTTGCCGCCCACCCGCAAGCGATTCTCGTCGCGATCGACGAGGCGCGCGGCTCAACGCCCCGCGACCGGGGCACGGTGATGCTGGTGGCGGACAAGGCCATCTGGGGCACGATCGGCGGCGGCCAGTTCGAGTTCATGGCGATCGACAATGCCCGCGCCTTGCTGGCGGGCGGCGGAGAGACCGAGATGGACATCCCGCTCGGTCCGGAGATCGGCCAGTGCTGCGGCGGGCGCACGCGGCTCTCCTTCTCCCTCGTGACTCCTGAGATCGCCCGCAGTCTTGGCGAGCGACTGAGCCAGGAGGCCGAACAGAACCCATCCGTATTCCTCTTCGGCGCCGGCCACGTGGGTCTGGCGCTGGCCCGGGCGCTCGCGCCCCTGCCCCTGGCAGTGACGGTGGTCGAAACACGGGCCGAGGCGCTTCTGGACGTGCCGGACGGCGTGGCGGCGCGGCAGGTGGCCATGCCGGAAGCCATGGTGGCGGACATTCCGGCAGGCGGTGCGGTGGTCATCCTCACCCACGACCACGCGCTCGACTTTCTGATCGCCCGCGAGGCACTGGTCCGACCCGATCTCCCCTATGTCGGCATGATCGGCTCGGCGACGAAACGGGCGACCTTCGCGAGTTGGCTGAAGCGCGAGGGCGACGACGGCGGCCTCATCGACCGGCTCGTGCTGCCGATCGGCGGCACGGCGGTCCGCGACAAGCGCCCGGCGGTGATCGCCGCCCTGGTGGCGGCCGAACTGCTGACGGTGCTGGGGAGCAAACTCAGAGAGCCCGCGGCGGATAGGTGAGCATGGCAGCGCGCCAGGCGCTGTCGCGCGATGTGTCCCCGTTTTGTCCGCGACCGTCGAGCAGGCCGATGTCCCTTTGCAGCTCATCCGGCATGTGATCGGGATCAATCCTGTTGTTGCGTCGCCGCCCGGCGCCAAAGACACCAACAAGCTTCTGCAGCAAGGACGGAGAAAACGCTGATCTCCGCCTTTGCGCCAGTGATACAAACGATACCGACATGATCTGACCCACTTCCATTTGATGATCGTGGGTTTAAGATGCGCCCCGCTGCAGGCGGCATCCAATCGAATGATCGCCTGCATGGATCAAGAGAGCTCATGCATGAAGATGTCCCGGCACTTTCCGCTCAACGCAATGCGCGTGTTCGAGGCCGCCGCCCGCCACATGAGCTTCACGAGGGCCGGCACGGAGCTGGGCCTGACGCAGACGGCGGTCAGCTACCAGATCAAGCTGCTGGAGGACACGCTGGGCGAACAGCTCTTCCTGCGCCAGCCCCGACAGGTCAGCCTCACCGATGCCGGCCTGCGGCTGGCGCCAAAGGTCACGGAGGCCTTTTCGATCCTGCAGAACGCCGTGACCGGGCTGAAGGACACATCGGAGGGGACGCTGACCATCCACTCGACGGCGACCTTCGCCTCCCGCTGGCTGGCGCGCCACCTCGGCACGTTCCAGCTCGAGAACCCCGGCATTGCCGTGCGCCTGGAGACCTCGCAGGAGGTGATCGACTTCACCAAGACCGAGGCGGACCTGGCGATCCGCTCCGGCAAGGGCGTCTGGCCGGGTCTGAAGGCCCACCTTCTCATGAGGAGCCACTTCACGCCGATGCTGAGCCCGCAGTTGGCCGAAACGATCGGCGGGATCGAGACACCCGCCGATCTCCTCAGGCTTCGCATCATCGACCCGAACGATCCCTGGTGGCGGATGTGGTTCGAGGCCGCCGGCCTGCCGGACGCCGATCTTGCTGGGCGGCCTGCCAGCCGCTTCGGCGTGCAGGCCTTCGAGGCCGCCGCCGCGATTGCCGGCAACGGGGTCGCGATCCTGATGCCGGAATTCTACGCCGACGACGTCGCGCTCGGCCGGCTGGTGCAACCCTTCGACCTGACGGCCAACGACGGCACCGACTACTATCTCGTCTACCCGGAAGCGCGGCGCAACTCCCGCAAGATCAGGGCGTTCAGAGACTTCATGCACAAAATGCTGCCGCCGATCCCTGAGTAGTCCGGCGAGACTCCGGCCACCTGCTGGACTTGCGCCTAGAACGCCATGTCGGGCGCATAGAAGCAGCGCAGCGTATCTTCCGTCGGATAGAGGCAGAGGTGGTATTCCGCATCCCGGGACCGGCGGGCCTCGCCTTGCGGCAGGCTGAACCGGTGCGGACGTGTCACCATCCGGTGATCTCCAGGCCCCAACAGGATCTCGTAGCCGCCCTTGGTGATCCTGACATTCTTCGTCGAGATCATCTGGCAATCGCCGCTGTGGCGATCGCCATTGCAGCAGAACTGGTCGTACTGCCAGCCTGTCTCCGTATCATGGGCTGCCGCCGGCAGCGCCGGCACTGTCATGGCGTAGGCAATCAATGCAGTTATCGGCATGCTGCGCATCTGCTCATTCTCCGTTGATGATGATGAACGATCACCAACCGGCAAGCCCCGCCAACCTCCACCACCGGTCGACATGCACTGTCATCGGAAAGGCGCACGCGCTCTTTCCGGTCGTTGCGTCGGCAGCTGAAACGGGTTCCCTGCGGCGCCGTGCCGTCAACCAGACAGCAGGCCTGGAAGTTCCCGCGCGGGAACATTTATCTGCAGCTCTGCCACCCCTTCCCTCACCCGTCATTTTTTCGCAATGTGCCGAGTCGGAGGGAAGGTCTCCAGAGGGGTTCTGAAATGTATGAATATGCCGTCGCATGGGAATGGCTGTCGTTTGCGGCACGCTGGCTGCATGTGATCACCGCGATCGCCTGGATCGGCTCGTCCTTCTACTTCATCGCGCTCGATCTCGGGCTGGTGAAGCGGCCGCATCTGCCCGCCGGTGCCTATGGCGAGGAGTGGCAGGTGCACGGCGGCGGCTTCTACCATATCCAGAAGTACCTGGTGGCGCCGGCGCAGATGCCCGAGCACCTGACCTGGTTCAAATGGGAAAGCTATGCCACCTGGCTCTCCGGCTTCCTGATGCTGGCGATCGTCTACTACGGCGGCGCGGACCTCTTCCTGATCGACACCCACGTCATGGCGCTCAGCCAGTGGCAGGCGATCGCCATCTCGGTCGCCTCGCTGGCGGTCGGCTGGGTGATCTACGACCAGCTCTGCAAGTCGCCGGTCGGCAAAAACACCTGGGGCCTGATGGCGGTCCTCTACGTCGTTCTGGTCGTCATGGGCTGGGGCTATACGCAGGTCTTCACCGGCCGCGCCGCCTTCCTGCATCTCGGCGCCTTTACCGCGACGATCATGTCCGCCAACGTCTTTTTCATCATCATCCCGAACCAGAAGATCGTCGTCGCCGACCTGATAGCCGGACGCACGCCCGACCCGAAATACGGCGTCATCGCCAAGCAGCGCTCGCTGCACAACAACTACCTGACCCTGCCCGTCATCTTCTTCATGCTGTCGAACCACTATCCGCTGGCGTTTGCTACCCATTTCAACTGGGTGATCGCCGCGCTCGTCTTCCTGATGGGGGTGACGATCCGGCACTGGTTCAACACCACCCACGCCCGCAAGGGTCGCCCCACCTGGACCTGGCTTGCGACCGTGCTGATCTTCATCGCCATCATGTGGCTGTCGACGGTGCCGAAGGTCCTGACCGGTGAGCCCGAGGATGCTGCACTCTCTTCCGTGCAGCAGAAATTTGCCGAGAACGTCCATTTCGAGGCCGCCCGCGACGTCGTCCTGTCGCGCTGTTCCATGTGCCATGCGGCCGAGCCCGTCTGGGAGGGCGTGCCCTTCCCGCCGAAGGCGGTGAAGCTCGAGACCGATCGCGAGATTGCCGTCCACGCCCGCGAGATCTACATCCAGGCCGGCCGCAGCCACGCCATGCCGCCGGGCAACATCACCGAAATTTCGGTAGAGGAGCGGGAGCTCCTGACCGCCTGGTATGAAAGTGCATTATCCGAATGACGAAGACCCTGATCCGCGGCCGCCTGCTGACCTTCAAGCGGGCGCCGCTGTCGCTGACCGACACCGCAAGCTACCGCTACGAACATGACGGTGGCCTGCTGGTGGAGGACGGCATCATTGCCGCCGTCGGCGACTACGCCGAGGTCAAGGCGCAGGCGCCGGACGATGTGGCCGAGATCGACCACCGGCCGCATCTGATCCTGCCCGGCCTGATCGACACGCATCTGCATTTCCCGCAGATGCAGGTGATCGCATCCTATGCCGGCAGCCTCCTGGAGTGGCTGAACACCTATACCTTCCACGAGGAACTGCGCTTCGTCGATAGCGATCATGCGACACGGATCGCCGGCCGGTTCTATGACGAGCTGCTGCGCCACGGGACGACCACGGCGGCGGCCTATTGCTCCGTCCACAAGACCTCCGCGGACGCCTATTTCACCGAAGCCATGACGCGCGGCATGTGCATGGTCGGCGGCAAGGTGATGATGGACCGCAATGCCCCGCAGGGGCTGCTCGACACACCGCAGATGGCCTATGACGAAACCCGCGCGGTGATCGCCGACTGGCACGGCAAGGGCCGCTGCCACGTCGCCATCACGCCGCGCTTCGCCATCACCTCGACGCCGGAGCAGATGCAGGCGGCGCAGGCGCTGGCGACGGAATTTCCCGACCTCCACATCCAGACGCATCTGTCGGAGAACCTCGACGAGATCGCCTTCACCTGCGAGCTCTATCCGAAGGCGAAGGACTATACCGACATCTATGCCCATTACGGGCTGCTGGGCAAAAAGACGCTGCTCGGCCATGCCATCCACCTCTCCGACCGCGAGGCGGACGTGCTCAGCGAGACGGGCTCGGTGGCGGTCCACTGCCCGACCTCCAACCTCTTCATCGGCTCCGGCCTGTTTCCGCTGAACGCCATCCGCCGCCGGGAAAAGCCCGTCCGCGTGGGTGTCGCCACCGACATCGGCGGCGGCTCGAGCTATTCCATGCTGCGCACCATGGACGAGGCCTACAAGATCCAGCAGATCCTGGGCGAAAGGCTGAACCCGCTCGACAGCTTCCACCTGATGACCCGCGGCAATGCCGAGGCGCTGTCGCTCGTCGACAGGATCGGCACGCTGGAGGTCGGCACGGACGCCGACCTGGTGGTGCTGAACGCCGCGGCGACCCCGGCCATGGCGCTGCGCATGGAAACCGTCACGACGCTGCCGGAGGAGCTGTTCCTGCTGCAGACCATGGGCGATGATCGGGCGGTGGCGGAGACCTATGTGGGGGGCAAGGCGGTGAAGGGTGGGCTGTAACAGGCCGCTCCCTACTGGCGTTCTGCACCCAGCGGCGCTGATCAGCGCTTCTGGGCGGCCTTGTAGACGTCCGATCCCTCCCGCCGTCCGACCGCCACGACGACGACGGTGATCCGTTCGTCCTCGACCCGATAGACCAGCCGGTAGCCGGCGGAGCGCAGCTTGATCTTGTAGTGGTCCGGCATGCCACCCAGGGCATCGGCGGCGACACGCGGATGGGAAAGGCGCTCCCCAAGCTTCTTCTTGAACTGACTGCGGAGCGTGGCCCCGAGCTTCTCCCACTCCTTTTGCGCAGAGGGCAGAAACTCGAGGCTATAGGTCATCGAGAGAAACCGGGACGCCCTTCTCCTCCGCCCGCGCCTTGGCTACCTCCACCAGCGCCTGATCGTCCAGAGCATCGATCAGCGCTTCGTAGGTGGCGGCAGGCACCATATAGGCCATGACGCGATTGTGGTTGAGAACCGCAACCGTTCCCCCGCCGGCGCGATCCACGATCGCGGTGGGATTTTTCTTCAGATCCGAAACGCTAACGGCGACATCGGCTTCCACGCGCTGCATCTCGGGTTCCCTCATCAAATGAAACAGATCTGAATTTGGCATCGATTTAGGTACTGATAACACAGCAGCCAAGGAACCGATAGCGTCGAAAAACCGTCGGGCAAGCGCGGAAAGATATTCACCCGCGCCGCCATTGTTGCTAGTTGTCTGACAACATACGGGAGGAAGATCACACCATGTCCAAGCCGCTGACCATTGCCGACCTGAAGACGCGCGCCCGCCGCCGGGTGCCGAAGATGTTCTTCGACTATGCCGACAGCGGCGCCTGGACGGAGGGCACCTACCGCGCCAACGAGGAGGACTTCGCCAAGGTCAAGCTGCGCCAGCGGGTGCTGGTGGACATGACGAACCGCTCGCTGGCGACGACCATGGTCGGCCAGGAGGCCTCGATGCCGGTGGCACTGGCGCCGACCGGGCTCTGCGGCATGCAGCATCCCGACGGCGAGATGCTGGCGGCCAAGGCGGCGGAAGAATTCGGCGTCCCCTTCACGCTGTCGACGATGTCGATCTGCTCGATCGAGGACGTCGCCTCGGTGACCTCGAAGCCCTTCTGGTTCCAGCTCTACGTGATGAAGGACCGCGAGTTCGTCGCGAACCTGATCGACCGCGCCAAGGCGGCCAAATGCTCGGCGCTGGTGCTGACGCTCGACCTGCAGATCCTCGGCCAGCGCCACAAGGACCTGCGCAACGGGCTCTCGGCCCCGCCGAAGTGGACGATCCACCACGGCATCCAGCTGGCGACCAAGCCCTTCTGGTGCATGGACATGCTGCGCACCAAGCGTCGCGGCTTCGGCAATATCGTCGGCCACGCCAAGAATGTCTCCGACCTCTCCTCGCTCTCCTCCTGGACGGCGGAGCAGTTCGATCCGCAGCTGTCCTGGAAGGACGTCGCCTGGATCAAGGAACGCTGGGGCGGCAAGCTGATCCTGAAGGGCATCCTCGACGAGGAAGACGCCCGCTCCGCCGCCGAGACCGGCGCCGACGCCATCATCGTCTCCAACCACGGCGGCCGCCAGCTCGACGGCGCCATGTCGTCGATCAGCATGCTGTCGAAGATCGTCGACGCCGTCGGCGACCGCATCGAAGTCCACTTCGACGGCGGCATCCGCTCTGGCCAGGACGTGCTGAAGGCCGTGGCGCTCGGCGCCCGCGGCACCTACATCGGCCGCCCCTACCTCTACGGCCTCGGCGCCATGGGCAAGCCTGGGGTGACGGCTGCTCTGGAGATCATCCGAAGGGAGCTGGACATCACCATGGCGCTCTGCGGCAAGCGCGACATCCAGGCGGTCGACCGCAGCGTGCTGGCGGACGTGCGGTTCTGATTGCTGAAAAGATGCTGCTCGGCAAAGTCACGGAACAGGTCTTAAGGACCACGGGGTGAGCAGGTGCGGCCTTCACCCCGCGGCCGCTGAAAAGAAGACGCGGGGTCAACCGTGAAGCGACCGCATTGGCGTCATCAATGACCGCCTCGAGTGCCCCGGCCAGCCCGGTCGCATAATGGCGCGAGGATCCATCCCGCCGGTGACGCCAATTCGCCTCACTCCAGGGATCTGGAGATCCGTGTCCCGGCACTTCCGTCCAGAATGGCGATTGCATCCTCAAGTCGGCCTATCCCGGTGAAGCCGCCGGCGTCGGCAAAATCAGCACCGGCAACAACCTTCGGCCCCATCGACCCCGCGGGCGCAGCGAAAGTGCGCGCTTCTTTCGTCGTCAGGAGCGGGACTGATGTTGCCCCTTCCCTGCCAAAATCGCGATAGACCGCATCGATATCGGTCAGCAACAAGAGTGCGTCGGCGCCCAGCTGGCGTGCCAGCAGGGCGCTGGCGGCATCCTTGTCGATCACGGCTTCAATCCCGGTCAGGCTGCCGTCGTCGCAGCGCACCACTGGAATACCCCCGCCGCCGGTGCAGACGACGATGACACCGTGATCCAACAGGAGCTTGATTGTCTTGAAGTCCGGGATCTCCACGGGCTTGGGCGACGCCACGACCCGGCGCCACTTGTCGCCATCGGCGGCAATGCTCCACCCCGCGGCTTTTGCCCGCGTCTCCGCTTCGGAGCGTTCATAGACCGGTCCGACGAACTTGCTCGGCTTTTCGAAGGCCGGGTCACGCCGGTCCACCACAACCTGGGTCAGCAGCGTTGCGACAGGATGCGCATGGTCCAGCGCATTTTCGAGCTCCTGCTCGATCATGTAGCCGATCATGCCCTCGGTTTCCGCGCCGAGCACGTCGAGCGGATAGGCCTCGTCCGGTTTGTAGGCGGCTCCCTGCAAGGCAAGAAGGCCGACCTGCGGGCCGTTCCCATGGGTGACGACCAGACGGTGACCCGCGCGGACTATGGCAGCCAGCGACCTGGCTGCCACGCGCACGTTTTCACGCTGTGCCCCGGCCGTCAGCGGCTCGCCCCGTCTCAACAGGGCGTTCCCACCCAGCGCCGCGACCACCAGCATTCTCAAGCTCCCAGGGTCGCGACGAGCACCGCCTTGATCGTGTGCATCCGGTTCTCGGCCTGATCGAACACGATGGATGCAGGGCTCTCGAAGACCTCCTCCGTCACTTCCATTGCATCCAGGCCGAACTCGGCCTCGATATCCGCGCCGACGCTCGTCTGCGTATTGTGGAAGGCCGGAAGGCAATGCATGAAGCGCACGCGCGGATTGCCCGTCTTGGCCATCAGCGCGGCGTTGACCTGGTAGGGCGTGAGCAGCTTGATCCGTTCGGCCCATTTCTCCTTCGGCTCCCCCATCGAGACCCAGACGTCGGTATAGACGAAATCGACGTCTTTGACCGCGGTATCGATGTCCTCGGTGATCATGATCCGGGCGCCGGTCTCGGTGGCGACCGCCCGGGCTTCTTCCTGGATCTCGCGCGAAGGCCAGCACGCTTCTGGCGCGCAAAGCCGCACATCCATGCCCATCTTGGCGCCGCCGATCAGCAGGCTGTCGCCCATGTTGTTCCCGGCGTCGCCGATGAAGACATAGGAGACCTGGTGCAATGGCTTTTCGACATGCTCCTGCATCGTCAGAAAATCGGCAAGAATCTGTGTCGGGTGAAACTCGTCCGTCAGGCCGTTATAGACCGGCACGCCGGAGTATTTTGCCAGTTCCTCGACGATCGCCTGTCCGAAGCCGCGATATTCGATCGCATCGTAGATCCGCCCCAGAACCCGGGCGGTATCCTTCACCGATTCCTTGTGGCCGATATGGCTGCCGCTTGGTCCCAGATAGGTGACCCGCGCACCCTGGTCATAGGCTGCCACCTCGAAGCCGACGCGGGTGCGCGTCGAATCCTTCTCGAAGATCAGGGCGATATCCTTGCCCTGAAGTCTGGCGACCTCGGTTCCCGCATATTTGGCGGTTTTGAGATCGGCGGCAAGCTTCAGCAGGAAGCCGATTTCCCGCGGCGTGTAGTCGCGAAGCGTGAGGAAGCTGCGGTTTTTCAGGTTGAAAGCCATTTTGAATGTCCTTGAGGTCAGATGGCGTCGCGGATGGTCGGGCAGCTCATGCAATGTCCGCCGCCGCGACCGCGGCCGAGTTCGGCGCCTGGAATAGCCAGGACCTCAACACCGATGGCCTTCAATGCGGCATTGGTATCGTCGTTGCGGTCGTATCCGACCACCACGCCGGGACGTAACGCCAGCACGTTGTTGCCGTCGTTCCACTGCTCGCGGGCACGCTCTTCGTCGGTATTGCCGCCCGTGGGCACGATCTGAAGTTTCTTGTAGCCGAGAACCTCCGCCACGATGTCGAAGATCGGGCGCGGATCATGGCGGAATGACAGCGGAGCCTTGCCGTCGCCCGGCCGTATGTCATAGCAGACGAGTTCATCGGCGACCTCTTTGAAGGTCGTCACCACATCGTCGCCGCACAGGGTGAACACCGTGTCCAGATGCATGGCGGCACGCGACTTCGGAATGCGGAATGCAAGGACGCGATCGACGACGCCCTTGGCAAAGAGTGACGCCGCCAGCTGTCCGATCCCTTGCGGCGACGATCGCTCCCCCATGCCGACCAGCACCGTGCGATTGCCCACCGGCATCACGTCGCCACCCTCCAGCGTTGCAAGCCCATGCTCCTGGGTCGGGTCGCCCCAGTGGATGTCGACCTTGCCGGCAAACTTTGGATGGAACTTGTAGATGGCGGTGTTGAGCAGGGTTTCCGGGCGGCGGGCAGGCCAATACATCGGGTTGACCGTCACCCCGCCATAGATCCAGGCCGAGTTGTCGCGGGTGAAGAGCGCGTTGGGCAATGGCGGCAGGATCAGCCCGTGATGGCCAAGATAGCTGCCGAACAGGCCGGCCGGCTTGAAGGGCAGATCATCCGCCGCAAGCCCGCCGAGCAGATATTCGGCCAGCTGCGCACCGGGCAGTTCGTCCATCCAGGCCCGCAGCTCCTCCATCATGCCGACGCCGACCTGATTGGCGTTGATGCGATGATCCAGCACCCAGGCGCGACCGTCCTTTCGATCCAGGGTCTCGGCGAGCAACACGTTGACATCCAGCACCTCGACGCCCTCGTCGCGCATCAGCGCTGAAAAGACATCATGGTCCTTCTGCGCCTGCTTGACCCAGAAGACGTCGTCGAACAGCAGTTCCTCGCGATTGGATGGCGTGAGGCGGCGATGAGCGAGCCCGGGGCGGCAGACGATCACCTGCCGCAGCTTTCCGGTTTCGGAATGGACGCCAAGTTCGGGCATTGGATTCATCGTGATGGTTCCTATTCGGTGCTGTTAGAGGGCGCTGATCGCGCCGGTCCACATCAGATAGCCGGCCAAGACGGCCGCGATCACGATGCCCGCTCCGATGAGCGCCTCGATGCCGGAGAAGGCCTTTTCGCCGCGCGCATGCCGGGCCCACCAGTAGACGGGAACCCCGACGACGTACAAAAGCGCGCACATGAACAGGTAGTTCGGACCGGCCGCATAGATGAGCCAGACGCCGTAGACCGTGGCGAGCGCCCCGGTGAAGATGTCGCGCCCCCGTCCCTCGCCGGCCCCATAGCCCTCGCCGGTGACGGCGAGTTTCAGCGCATAGGCGCCGGACAGGACATAGGGCACGAGGATGGCCGTCGAGGCGATATAGAAAAGCGCGAGATAGGTCGAGTTCGCGTAGAAGGTGACGATCAGGAAGATCTGGACCAGGATATTGGTGATCCACAGCGCTCCGGCCGGGGCGCCATTCTTGTTTTCGATCGCGAATACATCCGGAAGAATGCCTTCGCGCGCCGCGCGGTACGGGATTTCGGCGGCAAACAGCGTCCAGCTCAAGAAGGCGCCAGCGACGGAGACGACAAGTCCGATCCGCACCACCACCGAGCCCCAGGGCCCAACCACCTGTTCAAGAACATTCGCCATCGAGGCCGCCGCCGGCAGAGCGGCAAGCTCCGACTGCGTCATGACGCCGAAGGACAGAAGCGATACGAGCAGATAGGCGGTGAGCGCCACGACGAAGCCGATGATCGTCGCACGGCCGATGTCGGATCGCTTGGCGGCGCGACCGGAGACGACGCTCGCACCCTCGATGCCGATGAAGACCCAAAGGGTTACCAGCATCGTGCTCTTGACCTGCGCCATGACGCTGCCGAGATCGGGAGTCCCAAAGCCCCACAGGTCGAAATTGAACTTGGGGAGATTGAAGGCGAGCAGGACAATGATGATGAAGAGCCCGATGGGCGCCAGCTTGGCAATCGTCGTCACGACGTTGAAGATCGCAGCCTGGCGGATGCCCATCAGGATCAGCGCATGGGTCGCCCAGAGCACGACCGAGGCACCGATGATCGCCTGCGTCGTGTTTCCCTCGGCCCCGAAGCCGGGATAGAAATAGCTCAGGGCACCGAAGATCAAGACCACATAGGAGACGTTTCCAAGCCAGGCGCTCAGCCAGTATCCCCAGGCGCTGTTGAAGCCGACGAAATCGCCGAAGCCGGCGCGGGCATAGGCATAGGGGCCGGCATCGAGCGCCGGTTTGCGGGTGGACAATCCCTGGTAGACGAAGGCCAGCGCGAGCATGCCGATGCCGGTGATCAGCCAGCCGATGATGACAGCCCCCGGAGAAGCCCCCTTGGCCATGTTCTGCGGCAGGCTGAACACGCCACCGCCGATCATCGAGCCAACGACAAGAGCCACAAGCGGCACAAGGCCAAGCTTGCCGGTTGCCTTTTCGACAGCAGTGGTGGGAGCTGCAACGCTTGCGGTAACCATCTTGGCATTCCTTCAGTTGAAGAACCCCGGCATGACCGGGCGCATCAAGCGCATGGAGGCCCAGCGCTCGATGCGCTGCCCCCGTCAATGCGAAGAAGGTAATCGTAGTCGTCCTGCCAAGAGCGGACGTTGATGCACATCAAAAATCGCAAGCGATCTGGTGTCAACGCACGGGTACAGGACCTGGCGTCCCGCAATCCATTGATCCAGGAGCGAGACGGCCGGATCTGTTTGCCGTTTTGCGACCTTACTCTCGGAGGAATCTGAAGGCCGGCTTACCGTTCGTGATGCTTCATCATTCCCTGAGCCTTGCTCTCATCAAGAGCATGGGCGCGGAACCACCGACGATTGCAGGCACAGAATCCTGCGCCCCGGAAGCAATCGTCTCATTTCACAGCCCCTCATCCTCACTCCCGGCCAGTCTTGATCTCCACGGCGTCGAAGGTGACGTCGACCGTCTCGGCGTAGCGCTTGCCGTTGACCTCGTCGTGGCGCATGAACGTCGGCGGCTTGATCGTGACGTCGAGCCGGTAGATGCCGTCCCCGGGCACCTTGATGTTCGTGCCGTAATGATAAAGGCCGGGGTGCCAGACGAACGGCACCTCGAAGGGGCCGACGGCCTTGCCGTCCTTCGGCGTCAGGGTTGCGGTGATGTCCAGATAGGGGATGAAGCGCTGGTCGCCGGCGTCGCTCACCGAGATTTCCAGATGGCAGTTTTCGTCGGTCGGCTCATCCCAGACAAGCTCCCCTTCCCCCTTCAGGGAATACATGCCTTCCGCGCGCTCCTGCGCATAGGCCACGATATAGTCGCCGGCGCGGGTCATCCCGCCGCTGTCGGCCACGTCCTCGGCCATGTATTTCAGGGAGGCGTGGTAGGCAGCCCCCTCCTTCTTCGCCATGTCGATCTGATGGCGGTCGGCTTCATCGCTTACTTTTTCGGGTGGTTTGCGCATTTCGGTTCCTTTCGAGCCACAGGGTGCAGCTTTGCTCCTCACCTCCTTAAGAGCGGAGAGCCCGAAAAGTTTCCTCCTGCCGCTCGTCGGCATCCGAAACGGCACACGCCACAGGTCCCGATCGCGATCCTTGCCCGTGTCGATCAGGGGTCCGACATCAATCATGGTGCGGCTGATCGACCGCGTGCCCCGCCGACCGGTTGGATGACTGCCACGGCCACCGACCGGTGATTTCCACCTCGAGCGAGAGGCTGAGGAAGGTTCGGACCAGCACGATCCCGGCCAGGACGGCGAGGCTGTCCAGCGTCGGCTCGATCGCCACCGTATTGATGATATCGGCCGCCACCAAGAGTTCCAGCCCCAGCAGGATGGCCCGACCGAGGGTGGCCCGCAGTTCGTGGTAGGCGCCCTTGCGCGCTCTGTGTTTCACGAAGTTGAAAGCGGCAAAGAAGATACCGACGACGATGACCGCCACGCCCGCCACTTCGATGGCGCGGGTGGTGACATGCAGAAGCTGGGCAAACATGGCGTCCATTCGACATCCCCTTTCAAGCAGGTGAAACTGCGCCTGGACGCATGAAGTTGCATTCCTGCAGCGGGCCATGGAGCCATGGACGCGTGGCCGCTAGCACCAGCCGCCTTTGGCCCCCGGCTTCCTCGCCAGTCCCTCGCGCACCAGGATGTCGGAGAGGGAAATGCCGTTGCGCATGACGGCGCGGATCTTCTGGCCGCGGCTGTCGGCGTCGTCGGCACCGGCGGCCACCAGGTCGAAGGGGCCTGAATCTAGGAAGGCGCGCACGCGCAGTTCGGCGTCGCTGCCCTTGATGCGCTCGGCTTCGCAGCGCGGCTTGTCCATGTCCGGCACCTCGATGCCGGCGAGCCGGATCTTCTGGCCGTGGAACATGAAGCTGTCGGCGGCGATGACGCAGTCATCCTGCTTGGCGGTGCCGCAGAGATAGAACTTCGCCTGATAACGGCCATCTGGCGCCACCGGCGCATCGGGCCGGACGGCTGCCGGAACGACGCCCGCGGGTCTTGCCGCATCCGGCTTGCCGATCGGCGCAGGTGGGGTAATGGCTGCTGTCTGCATCTCGTCGCGCGGCTTGGTGACAGGCCTCTGCCTCGTCTCGGGGACTGCTTTTGGCGGAACAGGGACGGGACGCGATGCGACAGTCTTCTGCTGCGGCGCCTTCGTCGAGGCCGGTTTGGCCGCATGCGTCTCGGGTGCCTGCTTCAGGAAATCGCCCGCGAACCGGCGGACCGCCGCCGAATTGTCATAGGCGGCAATGGTGCCGACGAGGACAACGAGCGCCGCGCTCCAGAACCAGGTCGAGCCGCGACCATTGGCGGAGGCGCGCTTCTTGCGTCCGCTTCCCTTGCGGGCTGTCTTTCGTCTGGGACCGGCCATTTCACCCTCTTGTCGACTCGCGGCGAAGTATGGGGTGATGATGGTTTCCGAAAGGTTTCCGGATACGTCTCTGCGGCCTCAGCTTCCCCTGTAGGTCGAATAGCCGAAGGGGGAAAGCAGGAGCGGCACATGGTAGTGCGCCGTCGTGTCGGCGATGCCGAAGCGGATCGGGATGATGTCGAGGAAGGCGGGCTCGGGCAGCGTCTGCCCGGTCCGGCGCAGGTAGTCGCCCGCGTGGAAGACGAGTTCGTAGTCGCCGGCTTGGAACGTCTCACCGGCGAGCATCGGCCCGCCGTCGACGCGGCCATCCGAATTCGTCGTCACCGTCTTCAGCTTC
Source organism: Pseudorhizobium marinum (assembly GCF_000705355.1). Classification (NCBI taxonomy): domain Bacteria; kingdom Pseudomonadati; phylum Pseudomonadota; class Alphaproteobacteria; order Hyphomicrobiales; family Rhizobiaceae; genus Pseudorhizobium; species Pseudorhizobium marinum. Next base: position 358,552 of record NZ_JMQK01000001.1, on the reverse strand, counting down.
TCGCGGCTCTCGCCGGAGAGCCGGTAGAGATCGATCGCCAGTCCTTCGGCGGGAAGGCCGCGAGCGGTGTCGAGGACATGGGTGGTGAGGCCGGTCATGGGTGGGGCTCCGAAATGAGATAGGGCTGGTCGAAGACGAATTCCTCCAGATTGGTCTCCGGCCGGTCGCGGTCGACGACGAGGAAATCGCTGACGGTATCGAGCACCATCAGGGGATGATGCCAGACGTTGCGGCGGTAGTTCACCCCCTGGCTTCCGCTGGCGAGGAACACCCGGGGTTCGCCGGGACGGCCGCCGGCATCCTCCGAGACGGCGACGAGGAACGGCCGCCCGGAGAGCGGCGAAAAGCTCTGGCTGCCGAACGGATGCCGCTCCATCATGCCGATCTCGTAGGGAAAGCGCCGCGGCTGGCCGCGAAACAGGCTGATGATGACGCCCTCGCCGTCGGCCTCGGCAACCGACAGCCGGTGGAAGCGCTCGGTGGTGCCGCCGTTGATCAGCCGCATGGTCGCCGGATCGGCTTCGATGACGTCACCGAAGGATGCGAAGGCTTCCCGGCTGAGGGGATGGACGACGAGAGGCTGCGGCATGATCATTCGCCTTGCGGGCGCCAATGGGTGAGCGCGTGAAGACGATCCAGAAACTGCGGGAGCGAGGTTTGCGTCGTTTCCCAGATGATCTTCATGTCGAGGGCGAGGTATCCGTGAGCCGTGCGGTTACGCATGCCGATGATGTGCTGCCATTCGATCTCCGGGTGATCGAGAAGCATCGCCGGATAGTCGCGATCAAGGCGCATCACCGCCTCCCCGAGGATGATCAGCGTCATCCCCACCGCATGCTGAGTGCGAGAGTCCTCGAGAAAGGTTTCATAGTCCATTCCGGCCGTGAACCGACATGCCTTCTGCGCGGCGTGCTCCATCTGTTCAAGATAAAGCTGAAGCCGATCGCTCATATGGCCTTCGATTCAGCAAGGACGCGACTACGGATGCTCTCGGGCAATTCGCCCGGAGTCAGGAGATCAACCCTCACATCCTTCATGATCGTCGAGAGCTCCGAATGTAGTCCGCCGAGCGAAAAGAGGGTGGAGCCGGGCAATGCATCGACAAGAATATCTAGATCGCTGCCATCCGTGTCCTCCCCGCGTGCAACGGACCCGAAGACGCGCGGGTTGGCCGCATTGAAGCGCTCAGTCGCTTCACGGATCGCCTGCCTGTTCTGCTCCAAAATTTCGGACGGTCTCATGGCGAAATCACTCCTGATGCCGGAATATAGGCGATCGGAGACAGGCTGGAAAGAACATGCTGACTCATCCCTCCGGCAGCAGCGTCGCAAGCCGCAGCGCGGCGATGCGCTCCACCTGCGCCGTCGCCGTCTCGAACTCCGCCGCGGGGCTGTTGTGGATGCGCTCCTCGAAGGCCGCGAGGATGTCGGTCTTGTCGAGGCCCCGGACGGCGATGATGAAGGGGAAGCCGAATTTGTCGGTATAGGCGTCATTGAGCGCGGTGAACCGGGCGTGCTCTGCCGCCGTCAGCCGGTCGAGCCCGGCACCTGCCTGCTCGTTGCGGCTGTCCTCCGTCAGCCCACCGGCGATCGCCAGTCGGCCGGCGAGATCCGGATGGGCGCGCAACACGCCGAGCCGCTCGTCCGGCGAGGCCTTGCGGAAGATCGAGACCAGCGCCTGGTGCACGCCGTTCGCCGTCAGCGGCACGAAGAGCAGGCCCGCGTCATAGGCCCGTTCGGCGATGAAGGGCGAATGCTCGAAGACGCCGCCGAAGCGGGCTACAAAGTCCTCGCGGGCGGTCATGCGGCGTCTCCCGGCGTATGGTGTTCGTGCCAGTGGCGGGCGATCTCGATCCGCTGCGGGATCCACACCTTGTCGTGGGAGAGCACATATTCGACGAAGCGGCGAAGGGCGGCGGCGCGGCCGGGACGGCCGACGAGGCGGCAGTGCAGCCCCACCGACATCATCTTCGGCGCTCCCTCCTGGCCCTCCTGGTAGAGGACATCGAAGGCATCCTTGAGGTAGGTGAAGAACTGGTCGCCGGAGTTGAAGCCCTGCGGCGTGGCGAACCGCATGTCGTTCGTCTCCAGCGTATAGGGGATGATCAGGAACGGCTTGCCGTCGAGCCCAGGCACCCAATAGGGCAGATCGTCGGCATAGCTGTCGGAGGAATAGAGGAAGCCGCCCTCCTCCATCACGAGGCGCAGCGTATTGTCCGACGGCTTGCCCTGGTACATGCCGTAGGGGCGCTCGCCGGTCAGCTCCGTGTGCAGCCGGACGGCTTCGCGGATGTGCTCGCGCTCCTTCTCGAGCGAAAAGTCCTTGTATTCCAGCCAGCGATAGCCGTGGCTGGCGATCTCCCAGCCGGCTTCCTTCATCGCCGCGACGGCGTCCGGGTTGCGGGCCATGGCGCGCGTCACGCCATAGACGGTCGTCTGCACCTTCAGATCGGTGAACAGCCGCCACAGCCGCCAGAAGCCGGCGCGCGAGCCATATTCGTAGATCGATTCCATGTTGAGGTTGCGCTGACCCGGCCAGGCCGCCGCGCCGACGATCTCCGACAGCAGGTTCTCCGAAGCCGCGTCGCCGTCGAGAATGCAACTCTCGCCACCCTCCTCATAGTTGATCACGAACTGTACGGCGACATGGGCGCCGCCCGGCCATTTCGGATCGGGAGGCGTGCGGCCGTAGCCGACGAGATTGCGGGGGTAATCGTTTTGGGACATCAAATCACCTTGCCAAACATGCCGCGACGGTAGCCAGCCCTCCCGCCGCTGTCGAGACGGAAACATCGATACCTGCGGTGATCAGTCGGGCTGTGCGGCAAGCCGCAGATGGCTTTCGAAGGTGAAGGCCTCCGGCACCTCCATCGCCTGACCTGCCATGGCGCAAAGGGCCGCATCGGCCAGCCGGTGGGCGATGCCGAAGCTCACCTTGAAGCCGCCGGTGAGCGCAATGATCGACGGATGGCCGAGATGCGGCCCGACCATCGGATCGCGGCCGATCGCCTTGGGGCGCAAGCCTGCCCAGCGCTCGACCACCTCCGCCTGCCGCAACGCCGGGACCAGCTGCCGCGCCCGCTCCAGAAGGTCGTCGAGCTTGGCGTCGGTCGCGAACGGCGCGTCGAACTCCTCCTCGCTGGTGCTGCCGATCGCCACCAGCCCGTCGTCATGGGGCACGACATAGAGGCCGTTGAGGAAGACGATCGGATGCGCCGGATCGATGTCCGCCTTCAAAAGCGCCGCCTGTCCCTTCACCGGGCGCCCGAGCGACCGGGGAGCGCCACCGCCGAGCTCATCCAGAAGCGGAAAGGACGACGGCCCCGCCGCGACGATGCAGTGGCCGAAGGCGATCGTTGTGCCGTCCGCGAGCACCACGCGGTTCTCTGCCGCGTCGATGCGCCGTGCCGGCACGCCCTCGACGATCCGGACGGTGGGCGATGCTCGCAGCCGTGCGGCCAGCACCGCCATCAGGGCGCGCGGCGACACCCGCCCGGCGAGCGTCTCGTGGATCACCCCGGCACCGGTGAAGGCGGGATCGAGCGCCGGAACGGCGTCAGGCTCGAGCACGTCCCAGGCGAAATCATGTCCGGCGGACGCCCAGTTCTCCCTGGCATCCTGCTGATGGCGCAGCGCGATGTCGCGCAAATGCGGCTTCGGCAGCGGGATCAGCCGGCCGGAGCGGCGATAGCCGCTGGAGAGGCCTGTTTCGGATTCCAGGCGGGCGATCTCGGTTTCGAGCGAAACGAGCGCGGTAAACTGGAACTGCTTCTTCTCCGACCAGCGATCCGGCACATGCGCCATCAGCGCGCCGAGGAGGCCGCCGGAGGCGCCGCTTGCCAGCGTCCCGGCGTCCAGCAGCAGCGTCGGGATGCCGAGCCGGTCCGCCTTGAGCGCTGCCCACAGCCCCATGATGCCGCCACCGAGGATGACGAGATCCGGTGACGACGGAAGCGATTGACCGGCCCGGCCGGCGGGACTATCGGCTGTGGTCATGAACAACGATATTTCCGAGAGTGATGGCGGGAGCCTCGAGTGGCACGAGGGCGATATGCCCTACTCGCCCCAGTTTGGCGACCATTTTTATTGCCGCAACGACGGTCGGCTCGAGTGCGGCCATGTCTTCCTGGCCGGCAACGGCCTGCCGGAGCGGTGGCATGATACGTCGCAATTCCGGATCGGCGAACTGGGCTTCGGCACCGGGCTGAACTTCTGCGAGACCTGGCGGCAGTGGAAGCTCGTGCGGCAACCGGGCGCGCAGCTGCATTTCACCTCCTTCGAGCTCTATCCGATGGCCGCCGAGGAGATCGGCCGCGCCCTGTCGCAATGGCCGGAGATTACCGAGGAACGGACGGCGCTCGTCGCTGCCTGGCCCGCGCATCCGCAGGGTCGCGTGGAGATCGTGGCGGACGCGCAGACGCGGCTCACCGTCGTCGTCGGTCCGGCGCTGGACGGCGTGACGGCAGAGCCCGCCGGTTTCGACGCCTGGTTCCTCGACGGTTTCGCCCCCTCGCGCAACCCCGACATGTGGTCGCCGGACCTGATGCAGGCGATCTTCGACAGTACCCTTCCCGGCGGCAGCTTCGCCACCTATGCGGCAGCTGGCTTCGTGCGGCGCAACCTGCAGGCGGCAGGATTTGCCGTGGAACGCCGGCCGGGCTTTGCCGGCAAGCGCGAAATGTTGTGCGGCAGAAAGTAGAAGGCCGCTATTCGCCCGGGTGCATGGGATGGCGACGACCGGGCGCGGTAAAATAGTAGACGCCCGCGCCGATCGCCAAGGCGACAAGTGGCATGCCGAAGAGGGCATAGATCGTGAACCAGCTCACAGCAGCCTCCCAAGAACTTTTCTTGCCAGCAAATGTAGTGCAATTCCGCAGGAAAGCCAAACACAGCTGGCAGCAGTCAGCAGCAGCGGACTAAAGCCTATCCCGATGCTGAACTGAAAAAGCACTGCGATCGAGGGGGCCACCACCCCGGTGATAATGACGCCTGACGCCATGGCGTTCAGCCAGTTGGCAGTCAGCTTCGTGCGCTCGTTGTGGATCGCGCTCATGGCGCTCGCTCGTCAGTTCAACCTGAGCGAGGCTGATGCCGCCCCGAGCCACTGCCGGATCTTCTGCTCCAGAAGCTCCGGGCTGATCGGCTTCGACATGTAGTCGTCCATGCCCGCGGCAAGGCAGAGTTCCTTGTCGCTTTCCAGCGCGTGCGCCGTGACGCCGATGATCGGCACATGGCCGCCCGTCTGTCTCTCCAGCTCCCGGATCTTCTGCGTCGCCTGATGCCCGTTCATCACCGGCATCGACACGTCCATCAGGATCAGCGAAGGAGCCATGGCCTGCCAGGCGTCGACCGCCTTTGCGCCGTTCTCGACGATCTCGAAGCGCCAGGGGGTGCCCTGCAGGATCTGCGTGAAGACGATCTGGTTGACCTCATTGTCTTCCGCAACCAGTACGTCGATCACCGGTGCGGATCGCGCCGCCGGCGTCGCCCCCCTGCCATCCGTCCACTGCGCCACCGGTCGCGGGGAAAGCATCTGTGCAGCAGGAAGTGTCTGTGTCGGCACTTCCGTACGGCGGTTCAGACGAACCGACCGCACCACCTCGACGACGGTCGCGCGCAGAAGGTTGGCGCGTGCCGGCTTCATCAGATGCGCCTGGATATTGAGCTTGGCAAATGCGCTGTCGTCGCCCGCCATGTCCATCGACGTTAGAAAGACGATACCGACATCATCGAAGCGGCCGTCGCTGCGAATGCGCGCGGCAACGTCGAGCCCGTTCATCTCGGGCATGTGATAGTCGAGCACGAGGGCGTCGATGGTCATGCCGAGCCGGAAGACCTCTGCCATGACCGCAAGCCCCTCGGCTCCTCCGTCGGCGGCGACCGTGTCGAAGCCCCACATGCTCAGCTGTTCGGTGAGGATGCGTCGGTTGACGGCATTGTCGTCGATGACGAGAACCCGCGCACCGGCCGTATTGACCGGCAACGCAGTGTTGGTGGTGCGTTCACTGACCACATGGAAGGGCAGCCTGACGGTGAAGACCGACCCCTTGCCGACCTCGCTCTCGACCTCGATGTAGCCGCCGAAGAGGTCGACGAGGCCGGCAGTGATGGCGAGGCCAAGACCGGTGCCCTCGTGGCGCCGCGTCGAGGAGGTATCGACCTGGGAGAATTTCTCGAAGACCGACTTCAGCTTCTCGTCCGGAATGCCGAGGCCCGTGTCCTCGATCCGCACAGAAAGCATCATTTCCCCCTGGGCGATTGCCTCCGAATGCAAGTCGATGAAGACATGGCCCTTCTCGGTGAACTTGACCGCATTGCCGACGAGATTGGTGATGATCTGGCGGAAGCGCCCGGCGTCGCCGAGCACCGTTTCCTTGACCGAGGCATCGCCGCGGACAATCAGCTCGATGTCCTTCTCCGCGGCCGAAGACGACAGCAGCGTCGCCACGTCCTCGATCGCCTCGACGGGATCGAAGGGCGCCTTCCTGAGCTTCATCTGGCCGGCGTCGATCTTGGAGAAGTCGAGGATGTCGTTGATGATCGTCAGCAGCGCATTGCCCGACTTGACGATGATGTCGATGAAGGTCTTCTGGCGGGTATCGAGGCTGGACTTGGCCAGCAGTTCCGCCATGCCGAGCACGCCGTTCATGGGCGTGCGGATCTCGTGGCTCATGTTGGCGAGGAATTCCGACTTCGCCTTGTCCGCCGCCTCGGCGCGCTGCACCAGGCGCGTCAGCTCCGCCTCGCGCTCCTTGATATCGGTGACGTCGGTGAAGACGGCAAGCCAGTGATCATTGCCGCTGAGATTGGCCTCGACGTGGATCCATTTGCGACCGTCGACCTTGAAGGTCACCTCGACGGAGTCGCCCTGGCTGACGTTTTCCTCCCAGGCGCGGAGCGTTTCCATCGCGTCGTCCGCAGGCCCCAGATCGCCGCGCCTGACGCAGAAGCGGAAGACCTCGCGCCACAGGGCGCCGGGGCTTCCGAGCGCCTCCGGGATCTCCAGCATCGCCGGCAGGGCGTTGTTGGAAAAGACGATCATCCCGTCGTGCAGGATGAGCAAACCTTGCGACATGGCACTGGTGGCGTCGCGCATCAGCGCGCCCTGTCGGTCGAGCGCCTGCTGGGCGGCCCGCACCTCCTCGTCGCGTTTACGGATTGCGGTGATGTCGGTGTAGCTCAGCAGCAGCTTTTCGCCCGTCAGGCGGGTGCCGGAGATCAGGATCACCCGCCCCTGCGCGCTGCGGACCTCGATCGGCGGCTGATCGCCCTCCTGGGTCAGGTCGGCGATCCGCTTGCTGTAGATCTCCTCGAAGCTCTTGCCGGTATCGCTGTAGATGCCGTTGTCGAAATTGACCTTCAGGAAATCGCGGTAGGGTCGACCGATCAGCTCGAACTGCTCGCCGGCATCCCAGAAGCCGTAGAAGGCCGGGTTGGCATATTCGAAGGTGAAGTCGCGGTCGAGAATGCCGATGCCCACCGGAACGCCGCCGAGGATGGTCTGCATGTCCTGTCGCAGCTTTTCGGCATGCTCCATGGCCTGCTTGTAGGGCGTGATGTCGGTGATCGAGCCGACGAGATGCGGCTCGCCCTCGGCATCGAGGACGCGCATCTGCCGGGTGAGGACAGGAATGGTGCGGCCGTCCGGAAAGGTCTTGTCCTCGGCCTTCTCGATCGCCTCGCCATCATCGAGGATCCGGTCGTTTTCGCTCTGGCTGCGCTCCGCCTTCCAGGGGAACATTTCCGCATCGGTCTTGCCGAGGATGTTGGCGCGCTTGTCGCCGAACATCTCCTCGTAGGCGGCGTTGACGAATTCGAGCCTTTGCTCGCTGTCACGCATGAAGACGGCGACCGGCAGGTCCTCCAGCACCGCCCGCAGGAGCTCGGCCTCGCCGATGTTCTTGCGCAGGTCATGCTCCTGCTCCTTGAAGTCGGTGACGTCGGAGCGCAACGCGATGACGAGACCATTGTCCAGCCGCTTGTTGACGCTCTTCAGCCAGCGCCCGTCCTTCAGCTGCTCGACCGTTTCCGAATAGGCAAGCCCGAAGGACTTTAAGCGTTCCTGAATCCAGGCCACCCGTTCCGGCGGCTCCCGCCCCTGCAGGCTGGGATTGTTCTTGACGCGCCTTTCGTAGATCTCCTGAACGAGTTGCTCGTAGCGGATGCCGTGCCGAAGCGAAACGCCGAAGGTATCGTAGAATTCATCCAGCTGAGCATTGTAGTAGATGAGCCTATTGTCCTCATCGTAGATGCCGATGCCGACGTCGAGGAGGTCGAGAGCATTCTCGAGCTGCAGGTCCTGGTAGCTGCCGTCGGCGTCGTCGCGCATGGTCTTCCCTCCCCCGTCCGTTACAACATGCCGCGGCACCTCGCGGGCCTCCTCCACCGGCACGAAGCGCCCGAACAGAAATGTCCGGTCGTCTTCCGTGACGAAGCGCTCGATGGCGATCTCAAAGGCCGGCGTGCCGGACTCGTCGAGAACGCGTGCCGTTTCCTCACTGCCGAAGATCAGCGCGCGGCACTCCTTCTCCCGGCGGTCACCGTCATGCTCTGTCTGAAGAAGATCGCGGGTGGACTGGCCGACGAAATCCGCCGGCACACCGCCAAACAGCGCCGCATAGGCGCCGTTGACAGCAACGTAGTTGAGGGTGCTGTCCTTGATGAACGCAGGTTCGCGCAGATCCCCGATCCGCGCGCAAGCCGTTGTCAGGAGTTGGCCCTGCATACCCACCGTCTTCCGCTCCAGCCGCTTGGACAGCGGCGTCCCACAGCGTTTCTGTTGTGCTCCGATTCGGAGATAACACCATAGCGAGCGTTAACGATTCCTTGCAAAGCGCGTTCAGCCGTCCCGAAAGCTTACATTTGTCAGTTTTCTACCCCGCCTGACCCCAACTTCTGCACTTTCGATGCCGCCCGGGATTCGCCAAGTTCAGGCCACAATCGTGCCGCAATTCGCGCTTTTCGAATGGTGATCGAGCGCTTCTTCAACCGCAGGCCGCATCTGGCTGAACAGCCGTTCAGACTGGAGCTTCTGCACGTCCTTCAATCCGCCGGGATTGATGGCGACACTCTTCCCCATACCCTGGAGAGGGAAAGGATGAGGATCATGCGAACACTTAAGAAGACTGTGACTGCGGGCATGATGGCGTTGACGGCGATGGGGGCTCTTGCGGTTCCGAACGCGCAGGCTCGCGATCGTCACGACGACGTCTGGGCCGGCGTTGCGGCAGGGCTTGCCGGCGGCATCATCGGCGGAGCCATCGCCTCGCAGCCGCGCCGGGTCTATGTGGAGCCCGAATACGACTATGCGCCGCCGCCGCCGGTCTATCGCCGCACCTATTACCGGCCCGCGCCGCGGTGCCATTTCGAATGGGTTGAGAACGAGTGGGGCGAAGCCTATCGCGCCCGTGTCTGCTACTAAGCGGAATCCATTGGACAAATCGAAGCCCGCCTCCACGCCTGGAGGCGGGCTTTCGCATTACAGCCGCAAAAACGTCACTTGACTTTGAGCTGTCCTTCCACCAAATGAAGCACAGCTTTCACCTTCCGGCCGCCGCGTGAGTTGGCCCTGTGACACGATAGTCGCGAAGAAGGAACAAGGCGCACAGATAGATCGCCCTCATTTCCCGAGGGTTTACGCGCTGGAGAGCAATTTCCAACACACAAGTTCCCACTTCACGCGGGGTTCTTGACGCCAAGGGCAAGCCGGACAGCATGGTGCTGTAGCCGGTTGCGCGCTTTTGGCGCCCCGAAAAGGTATTCGACTTGACGAATTTCCAAGAGCTTGGCCTGTCCAAGCAGCTCGTAGACGCGCTTTCCGCCCTCGGCTACGACACCCCGACCCCGATCCAGGAAAAGTCCATTCCCCAGCTTCTCCAGGGCCGCGACATGGTCGGCCTGGCACAGACCGGCACCGGCAAGACAGCCGCCTTCGGCCTGCCGCTGATCGAAATGCTTTCCAAGGACCAGAAGCGTCCTGACAACCGCACCACCCGTGCGCTGATCCTGGCGCCGACCCGCGAGCTGGTCAACCAGATCGCCGTCAGCCTGAAGAGCTACATCCGCAATACGCCCCTGAAGATCAACGCGGTCGTCGGCGGCGCCTCGATCAACAAGCAGCAGCAGCAGCTTGAAAAGGGCACCGACATTCTCGTCGCAACGCCCGGCCGCCTGCTCGACCTGATCTCGCGCCGCGCCATCGGCCTGACGACGGTGCGCTACCTGGTGCTCGACGAAGCCGACCAGATGCTCGACCTGGGCTTCATCCACGACCTGCGCAAGATCTCCAAGATGGTTCCGGCCAAGCGCCAGACGCTGCTGTTCTCGGCCACCATGCCGAAGGCAATTGCCGATCTGGCCTCCGACTTCCTGAAGGATCCGGTCCAGGTGTCCGTGACGCCTCCGGGCAAGGCTGCCGACAAGGTCGAGCAGTTCGTCCACTTCGTGAACGGCAAGAACGACAAGACGGATCTCCTGAAGAAGTCCCTGACGGAAAACCCGGACGGCCGCGCCATGGTCTTCCTGCGCACCAAGCACAGCGCCGAAAAGCTCTCCAAGCACCTCGAGCAGGTCGAGTTCAAGGTTGCCTCCATCCACGGCAACAAGAGCCAGGGCCAGCGCGAACGGGCTCTGAAGGCCTTCCGCGACGGCGAAATCCGCGTGCTGGTGGCCACCGACGTCGCGGCCCGCGGCATCGACATTCCGGGCGTCACCCACGTCTTCAACTACGACCTTCCGGAAGTGCCGGATGCCTATGTCCACCGCATCGGACGCACGGCGCGTGCAGGTAAGGACGGCATCGCCATCGCCTTCTGCGCACCCGACGAAGCCGGTCTGCTGCGTGACATCGAGCGCCTGATGAACATCGAGATCACCACCGCATCGGGCGAACGCCCGGTGGGCATGGCTCGCCCGGCGCGCGGCGGCGGCAACAAGCGCGGTGCTTCGGCTCCACGCCAGGCCCGTGGCAACGGCGGCGGTCGTCCCGGCGGCGAAGGCCGTCCGGAACGTCGCGAACGCCCGGCCCGCAAGCCCTTCTCGCAGGCTGAAGGCTCCGAGGAGCGCGGTGCGCGTCCGCAGCGCGACAACCGTCGCAACGACGACTTCCGCGGCCAGCGTCGCGGCGAAGGCGCGCCCCAGGCCGACAACGACCTGACCTCGACCTCCGACTTCCGTCCTGCCAAGAAGGCCTTCGGCGGCCCGAACGGTGCCGAAGGTCGTCCGGCCCGCAAGGAACACCGCAAGGGTGCCGCTCCGGCAGCCCATGGTGCCCATGAAGCCGCCAACCAGCGCACCCGCAGCGGCCACGGCCGTCCTGCCTCCAAGGGCAGCGCCAACGGCGGTCCCGTCAAGTTCGGCGGCGAGAACACCGGCGGCGGCCAGGGCCGCACGCGCCGCCCCGCGTAAGCGGTCCATCGGTTCGAAAAACAGGAAAGCCGCCCCGGAAACGGGGCGGCTTTCTTCATTTCGAGACGGCGTTGACGCCTATCGCTGCGCCTTGACGTCATCCGCCGTCACCGGCGGGGCCGCGTTGCCCCAGCTGTTGCGGATATAAGTCAGGACGTCCGCGACCTGCTGGTCGTTGAGACGCCAGGCAAACGACGGCATGGCCGGCGTCGTCCTTGCCTCCGGCGTGGCTGCACCCTGCGAGCCGTTGAGGACGACATGCGTCAGCGTCTCGGCACTCGGCTGCTGCACGAGCGGGCTTCCAGCCAGTGCCGGGAAGAGCTGCCTGCCCCCCGTGCCGTCGGCGCGATGGCAGGCCGAGCAGGTGTCGTGGTAGATCATAGCGCCTGCCCGCATGTGCGGATCCTCGGCGGCAATCGGCTGCGGCTTCTGCGTCTCGCCGCCCTCGGTGCTCTTCAGATAGACCGCGATCGCCTTGAGGTCGGCGTCGTTCATCCGCGAGGTCGATTCCTGCACGGCTTCCCGCATCGGGCCCGAAGCGATGGAATGGGCGTTCTGCCCGGTCTTCAGATACGCGACGATTTCATCCTCGCTCCAGTTGCCTATACCAAGATAGCTGTTGCCGGTGATGTTGGGGGCATACCAACCCTGCAGCGATGCTCCCTGCAGGGCCTCGTCCCCCTTGTCGGCGCCGAGCAGGGACTTGGGCGAATGGCAGGTTCCGCAGTGCCCCGCCGCCTGGACGATATAGGCGCCGCGGTTCCACTCCTCCGACCGGTTCGGATCCGGCCGGAAGTCTCCCGCTTCGAAGTTCACCAAGTTCCAGCCCAGCATCACGAGACGGATGTTGAACGGGAACGGCAACTGGTTGGCCTCGACCGGGTTGTGGACGGGCTCCACCGTCCGGATGTAGGACCACAGGGCATCGATGTCCTGATCGCTCATCTTCGTGTAGGCGGGATAGGGCATGGCCGGATAGAGGCGCTTGCCATCGTGGCCGATGCCCTCCTTCATCGCCCGGCGGAAATCGGCCGCGGTCCAGTCACCGATGCCGGTCTCCTCGTCGGGGGTGATGTTGGGTGGGATGAGTTCGCCAAAGGGCGTCTGGAGAGGCGCGCCACCCGCCAGTGATGCACCGCCCGGCTTGGTGTGACAGGCGGCACAGTCCGCAAGGACCGCTTGATAGCGTCCGCGGATGATCTTGGAATCATCGTCAGGTGCCTGCGCCAGCACAGCGGACACGACAAATGCCGAAGCGGCGACGGACAGGGAAAGAGCGATCGTCCTCATGCCGACACCAGGGATTGACCGGGGTTGCGGAGATACTGCTGACGGATGGCATCGGCCGCATGATAGGCAAGCGCGCCGACCGTGCCGGTCGGGTTCTTGCCGGCATTGTGGGCGAAGGCCGAGGCACCGACGACGAAGACGTTCGGGACGTCCCAGCTCTGCAGGTACTTGTTGACGGCGCTGGTGCGCGGATCCGTTCCCATGGTCGCGCCGCCCGTGTTGTGGGTGCTCTGGTAAGGCACCGAGTCCCAGCCCTTCTTGCGGGGTGAGACCGTGTACTGGCGCCCCCCGAGCTCCTTGGCGATCCCCTCCATCTTGCCCGCGACCCAGCTTGCCATGCGGATGTCATTGTCGGGAAAGTCGAAGGTCACCCGCAGCAGCGGCCGGCCGAAGCGGTCCTTGTAGGTGGGGTCGAGGTCGAGATAATTGCCGCGGGTCGGGTAACTGGAGCCCTGGGCGGAGAACGAGAGCGTGCTCTTGTAGGAATCCACCGTCGCCTGCTTCCAGTCCTTGCCCCAGCGCGGCGTCCCCGGAGGCGTCGGCCGCGTCTGGATCGGACGGCCGTTGGTGGGGATGCAGTTGATTCCCGCGCCGCCGACGAAGTCGAGGCCGCCGTGGTCGAAGGCGTCGCCGTTGAAATCGTCCATCGTCTGGCCGAGCGCGCCGGCTGCGACGAAGGGATTGAAGTTCTTGTCGTCGAAGAACACCTGCGCCCCGGAATTGGTCTGGTAGCAGTAGTTCCGGCCGACGGTCCCCTCCCCGGTGTTCGGGTCATAGGCTTCACCGATTCCCGACAGCATCATCAGCCGGACATTGTGCAGGCCGTAGGCGCACAACAGCACCATGTCGGCGGGCTGGAAGAATTCCTCGCCTGAGGTGTCGACATAGGTGACGCCGCGGGCGTGGGTCCTGGACGCATCGAGATCGACATGAAGAACCTCCGAATGGGTGCGCAGCTCGAAGTTCTTCTTCTTCATCAGCACCGGGAGCACGGTCGTCTGGGCGCTCGACTTCGAATAGTTGGCGCAGCCGAAGCGTTCGCAGAAGCCGCACATGGTGCATTGGCCCATGGCGATCCCCAGCGGGTTGATGTAATCCTCCGACATGTTGGCCGCCGGCGTCGGAAACGGGTGATAGCCGAGAGCGCGGGCCGCTTCGGCAAACAGCGTGGGCGCATAGGTCATCTGCATCGGCGGCAGAGGATAGTCGCGCGCGCGAGGATCCTCGAAAGGATTGCCGCCCTCGCGGATCTCGCCGTTGACGTTGCCCGCCTTGCCCGAGATGCCGCAGAGGTATTCGAAGCGATCGTAGGCGTTCTCGAGTTCGGCGCCGGTGACACCCCAGTTCTGCAACTGCAGTTCGGCGAACTTTTCGGCGCCGTAGCGCCGGGTCAGGTGATCGGCGATCTGGAAATCGGTGTCCCAGAAGCGCCAGGTATGCCCGTTCCAGTGCACGCCGGCGCCGCCGACGCCATTGCCCAGCAGAAACGAGCCGTAGTCGCGCATCGGCAGCGCCGTCTGCGACGTGTTGTTGCGCATCGTCATCGCTTCCGTGACCGGCTGCAGGAACAGGTCCTTGCGGATCGCGTAGCGGAGTTCGTCCTGCACATAGCCGATGTTGAAGTCGGTGGCCGTATCGCGCCAGGGTCCGCGCTCGATGGCCACCACGTCCAGGCCTTCATCGGTCAGTTCGTGAGCCAGAATGGAACCGGTCCAGCCGAGGCCGACGATGACGACGTCCTTGCGGGGCAGAATTGTTGTCATGGCTGAAATCCTACCTGCTCATCCATTCCGTCGAACCGGCGATGGAGACCGGCGGCAGAGGATAGGGTTGATTGTGTTTGGAGACATGGTCGCGGTAGTCGTAACGGGCGCCGGGAAAGCCCAGCATCCTCCACGAGGCCATGTCCTTGTTGCCGCCATAGATCGGATCGGCGAAGAAGCCCTCCATGGCGCCGCTCAGCATGAGATTGAAAAAGGCCTTGCCATCCACCTTGTTGGGGAGCTCGATCTTGCCGGCCTCCAGATCCTTCAGAACGGCATCCTGGTCATCGCCGGGCAGATCGGCAAAGCGCTGGCCGCCCCTGTTGTCGCGGGTCCAGGCATTGAGGGACGCGATCCCCAGGCGGTAGCGCTGGTCGGGCCGTTCGGATTTCTGGTAGCCCTGGGTCGGCAGACCGGGCAGGAAAGGCCCGGCGGTATAGAGGCGGGCGGACGCCCCGTAGGAGCCGGCCAACTGGCGGTCGAGATAGAGGACACAACCGGCCTCCCTGCCGCCGATCGAGAGCTCGTCGGCCGGGATCAGTCGGTCCACCACGGCCTCCATGGTCGAAACCTCGTCTGCGGTGAAGAACATCCACCCCCCGGGTCGCACCTGAATGGGCGGATCGGCTGCCCCGGACTGCCAGGGCAGTTCGCCCGAGATGCTGCGGGCGACGGCACCTCCGGCGCTGCCGGCCAGGGCTGCAAATGCAACTGAAGAAAGGAATTGGCGCCGGGTCGGGCGCTTCAGACAGTGGCTTTCCATAGAAAGACCTCCCCCATCGAGAAAAGGTCGGTGACGCGTCAGAAGACGTGCGCCGAGTTGATCGAACCGAACGGTTCGCCAAACCCTAACTCAATGACGGATGGTTACAAGCCTGCAGGCGCCGACAGCCGGGAACTTTTTATTTCAAAGCCTATCCGAATGATTCTAAACAGAATTCTTCTCATTGATCATGTCGCCAAAGGGCCAGGAGGCCGGGACGTGCCGGTCCGGTTCACCATATAGACCCCGGCGACGACGATGGCCGTGCCGACGATCATCGGCAGGGTCAGCGGCTCGCCGAACAGGAAGAACGCCTCGATGGCGACCACCGGCGGCATCAGGTAGATGAGCGAGGCGGCCCGCGAGACCTGGCCGCGCCGGATCAGGTAGAGCAGCAGGCCGACGGCGCCCATCGAGATCCCGAACACCGACCATGCCATGGCGAAGACCGCCTCGCCCGTCCAGTCGAAGCGCAGGTCCTCGAAGATCAGCGCCAGCGGCACGGTAACGATGAAGGCGCCGACGAACTGCAGCACCGCGATCGAGAGCAGATCGCCCTGCTGCAGGTGGCGCTTCTGGTAGAGCGTGCCGTAGGTGACGGAAAACATCGCCACCAGATTGACCATGATCGGCAAGCCGAGTCCCACGAGCCCCTGCTCCAGCGTGTCGAGAAGCTGCGGCGAGATGGCGATCAGGATGCCGGCAAAGCCGATCACGATGCCGACCTTCTGCAGCGGACGCAGGCGCTCGCCGATCAAGAAGGGAGCGGCCAGCGCCGTCAGAAGCGGCTGCAGCCCTGCGATGATGCCCGACAGCCCCGCCGGCACACCCTGCCCGATCGCCCACCAGACGCCGGCAAGATAGAGCCCGTGCAGGAAGATGCCCGAGACCAGAGCGTGGCCGATCGCCCGCTTCGACCGCGGCCAGGTCGCACCCGCGGCGAGGCAGAGCGCCGTGAAGGCAATGGCCGCCAGCGCATGCCGCGCGGCCATGAAGGTCAGCGGATCGGCGTGCGCCACCGCGAATTTTGCCACGAGCCAGCCGGTGGACCAGAGAAGGACGAATACGGCCGGAGCCAGTCGATACAGCATCAGGGGGTTCCGGCGAGCAGGAAAGAGGCATCTGCTTCCTAGACAGCCATCCCCCATCGGTCAAAGCAGAAAAACTTACAGGTTGCATCAGCACGGCTGACGCTCGCCGAACCGCCGTCGCCTCCCGCACCGGAAACGGTGCTGAAACGCCCAGCGCATAGGCCTTCTGTTTCAAAAAGGGGCAGTTTCGACGGCACCCGCGGGGATGATCTGACTGCACGTCACGCAGCCCCGATCTCCTCGGCCAGCCATCGGCATCTAGCATGCTTCTTGCATTACCACAGGGTCTGTATTCAAATGGCTGCAAAAAGGGGAACGCGCCATTGGCATTCGATGAAATGTTGACTGCGGACAACCGTCCGCGACCGCCCTACCAGAATTACCACGCATGGCACGCGAGCCAGGATCCGGCTCACCTCATCCAGAAAACCCGGGACGCGGAGACGATCTTCCGCAGGACGGGCATCACCTTCGCCGTTTACGGCCATGCGGATTCCTCGGAAAAACTGATCCCCTTCGACATCATCCCGCGCATCATCTCCGCATCCGAGTGGCGCCGGCTTGCGGCCGGGATCGAACAGCGGGTGCTGGCGCTCAACGCCTTTCTCGAGGACATCTACCACAAGCAGGAGATCATCAAGGCCGGCCGCATCCCGCGCGAGCTGATCGAAAGAAACGACGCCTTTCTTCCCGAGATGATCGGCTTCCGCCCGCCCGGCGGCGTCTACACCCATATCGTCGGCACCGACATCGTCAGGACCGGCGAAAACGAGTTCTACGTGCTGGAAGACAATGCCCGCACGCCGTCCGGGGTCAGCTACATGCTGGAGAACCGCGAGACGATGATGCAGATGTTCCCGGAGCTGTTCACGCAGAACAAGGTTCGCCGCGTCGAGGATTACCCCTACCTGCTGCGCCAGTCGCTGGCCGCTATGGCGCCTCCCGGCTGCCAGGGCAAGCCGCGCGTCGCGGTCCTGACGCCGGGGATCTACAACTCCGCCTACTTCGAGCACGCCTTCCTGGCCGACACCATGGGTGTCGAACTGGTCGAAGGATCAGACCTCCGCGTCATCGACGGCCGGGTGAAGATGCGCACCACCCGCGGCTACGAGGCGATCGACGTGCTCTACCGCCGCGTCGATGACGATTACCTGGACCCGATGACCTTCAGGGCGGACTCCACGCTCGGTGTTCCGGGCATCATGGACGTCTACCGCGCCGGCAAGATCACCATTGCCAATGCGCCCGGAACCGGCATCGCCGACGACAAGGCGATCTACTCCTACATGCCGGAAATCATCGAGTTCTACACCGGCCGCAAGGCCATGCTGGAGAACGTCCCGACCTGGCGCTGCTCCGAGCCGACGAGCCTTGCCTATGTGCTGGAGCACCTGCACGAACTGGTCGTCAAGGAAGTCCACGGCTCCGGCGGCTACGGCATGCTTGTCGGCCCGGCCGCCACCAAGAAGGAACGCACGCTGTTTGCCGAGAAGCTGAAGGCGCGGCCGTCGAACTACATCGCCCAGCCGACGCTGTCGCTCTCCACGGTGCCGATCTTCGTCAACAAGGGCATCGCCCCTCGCCATGTCGATCTGCGTCCCTATGTGCTGGTGTCCGACAAGGTGAAGATCATTCCCGGCGGATTGACACGCGTGGCGCTGAAGCAGGGCTCGCTGGTGGTCAATTCCAGCCAGGGCGGCGGCACCAAGGACACCTGGGTTCTGGAGGACTAAACCGATGCTCCTTGGAAGAACCGCCAACGGCCTCTACTGGATGTTCCGTTACATCGAGCGCGCCGAAAACATCGCCCGCCTGGTGGACGCCGGCATGCGCGTCTCCCTCACCCGCCCCGACAGCGGCGATGACGACTGGGAAGGCGTGCTGCTGAGTGCCGGCGCCCGCAAGGGTTATGCGCAAGTGCATGACAAGGTGACATCCGCCGATGCCATCGACTACCTGCTGCGCGACCAGCACAACCCCTCAAGCGTGATGTCCTGCTTCGAGTCGGGACGCAACAATGCCCGCATGGTGCGCACGGCGCTGACCCGCGAAACCTGGGAAGCGACCAACGAATGCTGGATCGACCTGACGACCCGACTGACCAAGAAGGTGAAGCCCGCCGATCTTCCGGAACTGATCGACGTGGTCAAGCACCGCTGCGGCCTCATTCGCGGCGCCTTCCACGGCTCGATGCTGCGCAACGACATCTACAACTTCTCCCGCATCGGCACCTTCATCGAGCGCGCCGACAACACCAGCCGCATCCTGGACGTGAAATATTACGTCCTGCTGCCCGCCGTCAGCCAGGTGGGCTCGTCGCTGGACAACATGCAGTGGGAATCGATCCTGCGCTCCGTCTCAGCCCACCGTTCCTACAGCTGGGTCTACGACGGCGAATACCGCCCCTCCAACATCGCCGACTTCCTCATCCTCAACGGTCGCATGCCGCGGTCGCTCGCCTACAGCTACGGCAAGATCGTCAGCAACCTCCACTACCTCGAGCGGGAATACGAAATGCGCCCGGCGGCAATCGATACCGCCGAGAGAATCAACGCGATGCTGACGAACGGCTCGATCGGCGACATCATGGATACCGGATTGCATGAGTTCCTGGAGGAGTTCATCAGCCGCAACAACCGTCTCAGCATGGAAATCTCCCAGGGCTATCGCTTCAACGAGTAGGACGAATGCCCATGAGGCTGACCATAACTCACACGACCGAGTATCTCTACGATCAGCCGGTCTCCTACATCCTGCAGCGGCTGCGGCTGACGCCCGTCGATGGCCCGACGCAGAAGGTGCTCAACTGGACGATCGAGGTCGACGGCGCCACCGTCGAGACCGGCTATGCCGACCACCACGGCAACCGGGTCGAACTGGTCTCGGTGGAAGGCAGCGAGCACCGGATCCGCATCGTCGCCCATGGCGAGGTGGAGACTATCGACAAGGCGGGCGTCGTGGGCCCGCACCATGGTTTTGCGCCGCTGTGGCTTTTCCTGCGCGAGACGCCGCTGACCAAGCCCGGCAAACTGGTCCGCGAGCTCATCAAGAACCTTCCTGCGGGCAGCGAACTGTCACGCATGCACGCGCTGATGGGCGAGATCCACCGGGCCGTTGCCTATCTGCCCGGTTCCACCGACAACCAGACGACGGCGGAGCAGGCGCTCGCAGCCGGACGCGGCGTCTGCCAGGACCACACGCATATCTTCATCAGCGCGGCGCGGCTCCTGAACATTCCGGCCCGCTACGTGTCGGGCTATCTGCTGATGGAGGGTATCACCGAGCAGGTGGCGACCCATGCCTGGGCAGAAGTACATCTGGCCGGTCTCGGCTGGGTCGGCTTCGACGCCGCCAACGACGTCTGCCCCGACGAGCGCTACGTGCGGCTCGCCACCGGCCTCAGCTACCGCGAGGGCGCGCCCGTGTCGGGCATGCGCATCGGCCCCGCCGGCGAGAACCTGAACGTCGCGCTGACGGTCGCGGAATCGGGCAGCCAGCAGCAGAGCCAGAGCTGACGGCGGGCCGGACCGGCGTCAGCGGAGAAGCTTGATCCTATTCCGCCGCGCTGGCGGTCGCAGGCTGGTGCAGATAGCCGCGGTCGAGCGTATTGTAGGCTGCCTGCACCATGTCGATGTCCTGCAGGTGGCTGAGCCCGGCCACAGCCATCATCAGATCGCCCACGGACGTCGGCACATCGGCGGGCGGCATGGCAAAGCTCTGCTGGAGGAGATCCCGGGCATGCGGCTCGGAACCGCCCATGGCCCGATAGAGCCCCAGCGAGACGGTCAGCAAGTGATGGCGCAGGGCCGCATCCGTCATTGGAGGAGAACCGGACTGCTGGTTCAACAGTTCGACGGCGCGGTTCTGGAGTTCACTCATGGCAGCACGGATTCCATGTCGTTGGCGGGGATCGTGACCCTAGCGGCGATCCTTTGCGAAAAGTAAAAACCACGCCTGCGAGAACTCGTGAGTGAAAAGCTTGACTGGCGGAAGTGCATTGCGCGTGCACCGCAAGCCCGGCGCCACCTTGAGGTGATCATCTGCACCCGAGAGGTAGAGTGATGCTGTTCGGGCAATCGGTATTCCAGTCGGTTCTGACCCGGCTGAACCAAGAGGACGCGGCAAAGGCGGAGGCCGATCCGCAGGCCTTTCGCGTGTCCGGCCTCAACACGAGTTTCGTGGTGGAGACGGCCACCGGCAGTCCGGCGAGCGCGGCAGGCGCCTATTTCGACGTCCAGGCCGACAGCGCCCCTTCGGAGCCCGCGGCGACGGAGGTGGCAGACGCGCCGGCACCCGTGCCCGAACCTCCGGAAGAACCGGTCATTCCCGCGCACCTCCTGCGGCTCACCGAGGCGGAGATCGCCGAGGACCTGGCGATCGGTCCGGAAGACAGCGCCGAGACGCTGGCGGAAAAGCGGCGCCGGTTTGCCAAGGACAACCATCCCGATACAATCGCCGCCGCCTTCCGCGACAATGCCACGCTGCGGATGATGACGGCAAACCTCCTTATCGACCGGGCGATCAAGGATCTCTACTGGCGATCGTCCTGACCGTCCGGTTCCACCGGAGCCGCAGGGGGAGCCGGACGCTTGCGGCCGAATTCGTAGAACAGCTTGTAGCCGGCATAGACCCCCATCGCCCCGACCAGCATGCCCCAGAAGGCCGCGCCATTGTAGAACTCGAAGCCGGCCCAGGCGAAGCAGACGCCGACGATCAGCAGTCGCGCCCAGAGCGGCTTGTACATGGGGTGGTCGATGTCGATCATGCTGCTATTCTCCCGCCGCCGCCTGGACTGGCGCACGCTGGGCGATGATATCCTGGTCGACGATCGAAAATGCAAGCCCGAGATGGCCTTCGAAGACGAGCGTGGGCTCGTCCGCCACGACCTCGAGCCGCGGCATGCCCGACAGCCGCACCACATGCGTTTGCGCCAGCCCCTCCTCCACCCCTCGGGCGAGCAGGTCGTAGTAGCGCATGCCCGGTCCCGTGATGAAGACGGGCATGTGACCATGCAGGCTGAGCAGCCGCGACAGACCGTTGCCGAGCGCGACGCCCGCCTGTCGGAACGCAAAGCCCGCCATGCGCTGACCCTGGCGGGCCTGGGCGGCGATCTTGTCCACCTCCGGCAGCGGCACGATCTTGGCGGGAATCGTATCGAGCGGCACCTCGAAGGCCGTCCGCAGCACCGCATAGAAGCCGGCATAGGCCTCGATGCAGCCGCGCGCGCCGCAGCGACAGAGCGCACCGCCCGGAATATGCAGCATGTGCCCGAAGTTTGGCGCCGAGATCTCCGGCTCGCTGCCCGGCCTTGCCTTGGCGATGCCGAGCCCGATGCTGTGGCCGAGCGATACGGCCGCAAGCGCCGGCACCGCCTGCGGCTGCCGCTGCTGCAAGGCCTGCGCGACCAGCAGCGTCTCGTTGTTGAGGATCGCCCTGGCGCGCCACCCCTCCCCCAGAACGGTCCGGACATCGACGGGCTCCGTGCCCAGCATCGGCGACCAGACGAGCTTCGGCTCGGTCGGGCTGACCAGCCCCTTGCTGCTGAAGGAGACGAGCAGCACCTGATCCTTGCCGATGCCGGACCGCGCGACCACCCGCTCGAGCCCGGCCGACATCCGCCCCATGAAGGCCTGCGCCCCGTCCTCCCGGCGTTCCTCCGAAAACCGGTCGAGCAGCGTGCCGGCATAGTCCACCAGCGAGTACTGGATGGAATCGGACGAGACGATGACGATGATCAGGAAGCCGCAGTCGCGGCGCTGGCTGAACAGCACGCGCGGCCGCCCGCGGCCGGTCGCCGCCTGCTGTTCGTTCTTGCCGATCACCGCATGGCGCTCGAGGTCGGCGGTGATCGCGGACACTGTCGCCGAGGACAGCCGTGTCGCCTCCGAAAGCTGCGTGTGCGACAGGGGCCCATGGCGCCGCAGCGCCGTCAGAACGAGCGAGCTGTTTTGCTGCCGGACCAGCTCCGTGCTCGACTTGGCCAGCATTGTCTGCCCGTTCCTCCCGTGAGTCTTTCCTTCATAGTCCAGCTGCGAAGGATGCTCAAACAGCCTGATTGACTCTGTCAAAAATCTCTGACATCTAATTTCTCGACTGTCGAGAAAAAAGCCTTCGGGCTTTTGGGGGCAGCAAATCTGGCGGGGGGGAGAGCACGGAGGCTTTGGCCATCCGCCGTCACTCGGGAGGACATCATGAAGTCTATCATCAAGCTGATGGCTGGCGCAGCCGTCATCGTTTCCATGCAGACGGCTGCCCTGGCGCAGGAACTCGTCGTCGGCGTTTCCTGGTCGAACTTCCAGGAAGAGCGCTGGAAGACGGACGAGGCCGCCATCAAGTCGGCGCTCGAAGCCGCCGGCGCAAAGTACATTTCCGCCGATGCCCAGTCGTCTGCCGCAAAGCAGCTGACGGACGTCGAATCGCTGATTTCGCAGGGTGCCAACGCCCTGATCGTCCTGGCCCAGGATTCGGACGCCATCGGCCCGGCCATCGAGAAGGCAACGGCTGAAGGCATTCCCGTCGTCGGCTACGACCGCCTGATCGAGAACCCGGAAGCCTTCTACATCACCTTCGACAACAAGGAAGTCGGCCGCATGCAGGCTGCCGAAGTGCTGAAGGTCGCGCCGGAAGGCAACTACGTCTTCATCAAGGGCTCCTCGTCCGATCCGAACGCGGACTTCCTGTTTTCCGGCCAGATCGAAGTGCTGAAGGAAGCCATGGACGCCGGCAAGATCAAGAACGTCGGCGAAGCCTATACCGACGGCTGGAAGCCGGAAAACGCCCAGCGCAACATGGAGCAGTTCCTGACGGCCAACAACAACGACGTCGATGCCGTGGTTGCCTCCAATGACGGCACCGCCGGCGGCGCGATCGCTGCGCTCGACGCCCAGGGCCTTGCCGGTTCCGTACCGGTCTCCGGCCAGGATGCCGACAAGGCAGCGCTGAACCGCGTTGCCCGCGGCACGCAGACGGTTTCCGTCTGGAAGGACAGCCGCGAACTCGGCAAGAATGCTGCCGAAATCGCCCTCGCCCTTGCCGGCGGCAAGACCATGGACGAGATCCCCAACATGCAGACCTTCAGCGGCGGCCCGAAGGGCGCCGAGATGAAGTCCGTCTTCCTGGCCCCGCTGCCCATCACCAAGGACAACCTTGGCGTGGTCATCGACGCCGGCTGGATCAGCAAGGAAGAGGCCTGCCAGGGCGTCCAGTCCGGTTCTGTCGAGGCTTGCAACTAAGCAAGAGACGACAGCCTGAGGTGCCGACGCTGCTTTGCAAATGCAGCAGCGTCGGTCCATCGTGAAGAGGCAGGGCTCACTCCGCTGCGGCGGATGGCCGAAGCCGGCGCGGCGATCACCCCCACGGTGACCGATCTTCAATCGCGCCCCAAGAGGTGGGAACGGCGGGAATGGCCGATACAATGCAGACCACGACAACCAGCACTCCGCGCAAGGCGGATACCAATCCCGTGACGCGTTTCTTCCGCGCCACGGAAGTCGATACGCGCCTCCTCGGCATGATCGGCGCCCTGCTGATCATCTGGATCGGCTTCAACATACTGACCGACGGGCTGTTCCTGACGCCCCGCAACCTCTGGAACCTGACCGTCCAGACCTCCTCCGTCGCCGTCATGGCGACAGGCATGGTGCTGGTGATCGTCACCCGCAACATCGACCTGTCGGTGGGATCCATTCTCGGGTTCACCGGCATGCTGATGGGGGTGATGCAGGCGCAGATCCTTCCCGAATGGCTCGGTTTCGGACATCCGGCGATCTGGGCGCTGGCGCTTGCCGGCGGTCTTGTCGTCGGCGCCATGGTCGGGGCCTTGCACGGCCTCGTCATTGCCTTCCTCGGCGTGCCCTCCTTCATCGTGACGCTCGGCGGCCTCCTCATCTGGCGCGGCGCCACCTGGTTCGTGACGAGCGGCCAGACGGTTGCGCCCATGGATCCGACCTTCCGCCTGATGGGCGGCGGCACCACGGGCTCGATCGGCGCCACCTGGAGCTGGATCGTCGGCCTCGTCGCCTGCCTTGCCATCATCGCCGCCATCATCAACGCCCGCCGCCAGCGCATGCGCTTCTCCTTCCCGCGCAAGCCGGTCTGGGCTGAATATGTGATCGGCGGCATCGGCTGCGCCACGGTGCTCGGCTTCGTGCTCGTCGCCAACAGCTACTACTGGCCGGTGGCGATCGCTCGCCGCTACGCCGAGGCCAACAATATCGCCTGGCCGGACGGCGGCCTGCAGATCGCCCACGGCATCGCCATCCCGGTACTGATCGCCATCGGCGCCGGCATCGTCA
Source organism: Pseudorhizobium marinum (assembly GCF_000705355.1). NCBI lineage: Bacteria > Pseudomonadati > Pseudomonadota > Alphaproteobacteria > Hyphomicrobiales > Rhizobiaceae > Pseudorhizobium > Pseudorhizobium marinum. Next base: position 333,946 of record NZ_JMQK01000001.1, on the reverse strand, counting down.
TGACCTTCATCGCCACCCGGTTGCGCTTCGGCCGCTATGTCTTCGCCATCGGCGGCAACCCCGAGGCTGCCGAGCTTGCCGGCATCAAGACCCGCTGGGTGACGGTGCGCATCTTCGCGCTGATGGGCATGCTCTGCGCCATCGCCGCGGCGATCTCCACCGCCCGCCTGAACGCCGCGACCAACGCCCAGGGCGAACTCGACGAGCTCTACACGATCGCGGCCGCCGTGATCGGCGGAACTTCGCTGGCCGGCGGCGTCGGCACCATCGCCGGCGCCATGCTCGGCGCGCTCGTCATGCAGTCGCTGCAGTCGGGCATGGTGCTGCTCGGCATCGACACGCCACTGCAGCGCATCGTCGTCGGGGCGGTTCTCGTGTTGGCCGTATGGCTCGACACCGTCTATCGCGCCAGAGCCAAGTAACAGGAGTTTTCATCGTGACGGACCAAAACACTCCGCTCGTGGAAATGAAGAATATTTCCATCTCCTTCGGTGGCATCCACGCGGTGGAAAACGCCAGCATCGACCTCTTCCCCGGAGAAGTCGTGGCGCTCCTCGGCCACAACGGTGCCGGCAAGTCGACGCTGATCAAGATCCTCTCGGGCGCCTACCGCCGCGACGCCGGCGACATCCTGATCAACGGCGAGCCGGCCGACATCCGCAACCCGCGCGACGCCAAGGGCCATGGCATCGAGACGATCTACCAGACGCTGGCCGTTGCCGACAACGTCGACGCCGCCGCCAACCTCTACCTCGGCCGCGAGCTGCAGACGCCCTGGGGCACGCTCGACGACGTTGCCATGGAGGCCAATGCCCGCAAGGTCATGGGCCGGCTGAACCCCAACTTCAAGCGCTTCAAGGAGCCGGTGAAGGCGCTGTCGGGCGGCCAGCGGCAGTCGGTGGCGATCGCCCGCGCCATCCTCTTCGACGCCCGCATCCTGATCATGGACGAGCCGACGGCAGCGCTCGGCCCCCAGGAGACGGCGCAGGTCGGCGACCTGATCAAGCAGCTGAAGCTCGACGGCATCGGCATCTTCCTGATCAGCCACGACATCCACGACGTCTTCGACCTCGCCGACCGCGTCTTCGTGATGAAGAACGGCCAGGTCGTCGGCCACGCCCGCACCAGCGACGTGACGAAGGACGAGGTGCTGGGCATGATCATCCTCGGCAAATGCCCGCCCGGCGCGATCCCCGGCCCGGGGGCCATGGTGGCGGCCTGAACCGCACCACGACGACGAAAAAGGGCCCCGCGGGCCCTTTTCTTTGCCCTCATGCCTGAGGTCGGCTCACCATTCGATCGGACTGCCGTCATAGGCGAAGAAGCCGCCGGTCTGATCCGGCTGCAGCCGGTCGAGCACCTCGAGCAGCATCTGCGCCGACTGCCCCGGCAAGATCCGCGCGTGCCCCGCGCCATAGGCCTCCGACAAGGACGTCGCCACGGTGCCCGGATGCAGCGCCGCGATGACCGCCTGCGGCCGCGTGCGCGCCGCCTCGACGGCGACCGTCCGGACGATCTGGTTGAGTGCCGCCTTGGCGGCCCTATAGGAGATCCAGCCGCCCAGCCGGTTGTCGCCGATCGACCCGACCCGGGCCGACAGCGTGGCGAAGATCGCCCGCTCGCTGCGGTTCAGGAGCGGCAGGAAATGCTTCAACAGCAGCGCCGGCCCGATGGCATTGACCGAAAACTGCCGCGCCATGGCGCCAGGATCGAGCGCCCGGATCGTCTTCTCCGGCCCGATGCCGTCGATCGTCAGCGCCCCGGTCGCATCGAAGACGAGGTCGAACGCCCCGCCCTCCCCGAGCGCCGCAGCGGCCGCCTCGACCGATGTCTCGTCGGTGAGATCGAACTGCGGCATCGTCGCCCGCGACAGCGTCTCGACCGCCCCGCAGGCCGGATCGTCGCGAAGGGCGGCCACCAGTGCCCCGCCGATTCCGCCGCTCGCGCCAACGACCAGTGCCCGGTATCCCTGCCTCAAAGACTGCATCGCGATCCTCCTTGCCCGTTGCTGCAAGGATCTACGCCGCACGGGTGACCGCAGTTCAGCGCCCCTCACAACTTTCCGCCGACCGCACCGTGATTGCCATTGAAGCGGGCCTCATCCTGAGGTAAGTAGCTGCCATCGGAGCGGCGAAGTAGCCTTCGCCCATCGGTTAGCACCCGTAGCTCAGCTGGATAGAGTGTTGGATTCCGATTCCAAAGGTCACAGGTTCGAATCCTGTCGGGTGCGCCATTTACAACCTATTGAACAGAACTAGGAACTGGCCGCGTTTTGGTTCGCGAAGCTGCGGGCATATCGGCCGGGCGGCTGTCCGACGTAACGGCTGAAGGCGGTGCTGAACGTACTTGCCGAGCCGTAGCCGACCCGTTCGGCGACTTCGGCAATGTCTATTTCCTGTTGGCGCAGAAGGTTCTTTGCCAGCGCCATGCGCCACGCCAACAGATATTCCATAGGCGGCACGCCGACATTGCGTGCAAAGCGATCAAAGAACGCGGAGCGGGAGAGAGCCGCCTTTTTCGCCAGATCGGCCATCGTCCAGGGACGCGCGGGGTCGGAATGCATCTGCCTGATTGCTTCCGCCAGCCGGGCATCGCCCAGGCCGCGCAGCAATCCCGCAGGGGCATCGGTCGTTTGTGTCAGTCGTAGCGCCTCCACCAGCAAGATCTCGACGAGCCGGGTGAGCACCAGCGTGCGCCCGGAGTGATCCGACGCAGCCTCCTCGATCAGAAGCTTCACCAACGTCGATAGTCTCTCCACACCTCTGACATGAATCTGGTCCGGGAGCAGCGACAGGAGAAGGCCGGAATCCTCCTTGCCGAAGATGAAATAGCCCCCCAGAATGCGAACGGCTGGTGGGCCCTCCTGCCTGCCATGGCGGACCTCGCCGGTCGCCGTTGCCGCGATATGGGGATCAATGAACTCGGGAGTGGCGGGCTCTAAGCCGGACATCGTGAAGCCCGGCGTTGTCGGCAGCAGAACGAAATCTCCCGCCTGGAGCATCAACTCAGGCTGCCCGTCGACCACCAGACGGCAGGAGCCCTCGATCACGATGGCGAAGCTGGGGTGGCCGAAATCGCCATAGCGAACGCCCCAGCGCCCGGCGCCGCTGATGCCCTTGGTGAAGACGGTCTGCGGACGCAGCAGCCCTATAACGTCGGAGAGAGGATCGACCATCTTTGGACTATAACAAACTAAATTTGGACGCTCAATCGCAGATAGTCCTGCGCAGTCAGGCTAGCATGGATTCATCGTACCCAACAAAGAGATGAACCATGAGAACCATACTGATCACCGGCTGCTCCTCAGGCTATGGACTTGAGATGGCTCGCTATTTCCTTTCGAAGCAGTGGAACGTCATCGCGACCATGCGCACCCCGCGCGAAGACATCCTGCCGCGCTCGGAAAACCTGCGCATTCTGCCGTTGGACGTCACGAGCGAAGCCGGCATCGCTCAGACCATCAAAGCCGCCGGGCCTATCGATGTGCTGGTCAACAACGCGGGTATCGGCGTCGTCGGCGCATTCGAAGCGACGCCCATGTCTCACATCCGCAAGGTCTTTGACACAAACACCTTCGGCGTCCTGGCCATGACGCATGCGGTCATCCCGCAGATGCGCGAGCGCCGATCCGGGGTGATCGTCAACGTGACGTCGAGCGCAACCCTGGCCCCCATGCCAATGGCAGCTGCCTACACCGCCAGCAAACAGGCCATCGAGGGCTTCACAGGCTCTCTCGCTCACGAGCTTGGGTACTTCAACATCCAAGCCAAGCTTGTGGAACCTGGCTATGCACCGACCACAAGCTTCGCCAGGAATACATCCGTGCGGATCGAAGACCTTATCCCGGAGGCTTACGCGGACTTCGCAGCGCCGATCTTCCAATCCTTCGCGCGGCCGGCCCTGACCACGAGGGAAATCGATGTCGCCGAAGCGGTGTGGCTGGCGGTCCACGATGACACCGGCAAACTGCGTTTCCCTGCAGGGGCGGATGCTGTCGCGCTATCACAAGCCGCATAACCATTGCCTGGCGCCGGCCTCGATCCATGGCGAGGCTGGCGCGGCGAGCTTGCCTGCGTTCCAAGGACTAAAACCGTGTAGCAGGTGCCGGCGTCATCCACTCCACCAAGCCATTCGACCGGGAATCCGGCCCGGACACCAAGCCGGCACTCCCAGTCCGCGTCCCCTACTCCGCCACGTAGATCACCGCCTGCTTGTCTGACGGCAGGCCGCTGTCCCCCGGGGCGAGAGCAACGGCGACCACGGAATTGGTGTCGATCCTCTCGCTCTGCATCGCGGTGTGAAAGAGTGCGCTGGCCGAGAGGGCCGTGCGCAGGTTGGTCAGGCCCTGCTGCTGCCGCGCGAGCGTCGGCTCCATGTCTTTCACGAGCTCGGGATCGAGCGACACGAAGCGGAAGTTGTCGACGCTGAAGACCATCTTGATCTCTTCCGCCGTGGCGTCTGATCGCTCCACGGCGTCGCGTACCTTTGCCGCAACGTCGCCGCTCTCAGGCTCGGTGACGTCGACGCTATAGCCGAAGAGATCCGCGGGATCCTCCTCCAAGGGAGGCCCAGACTGCGCCATGGCGGGAAGAGCCGGCGTCAGCGCGGCGAGGAGCGCCAGTGTGCAGAGTTCCGTCAGCCTTTTACCCATCGTGTCGTGACCTCCGTGAATGACGAGTCGAGCGTTGATTTGTGTCTTGATGTCTGGCTTCGCAATGGCTGCCGCGCCGGCTCCAGGATCGAACGACCGACGCGGCGACAGCCACGAGAGATGGTGGACGGTCTGCAAGGTCTGACATCCGCATGACTTGCGAACGTTGGCACGTCGCGATGGTTCCCAGCTGCATCGATTCCCGGGGCAAGCGCATGCGGCTCGACCGGAGGTCGGCCGGAGCGTTGACGGTGTTGACCGGGAGGCCTATCCTTGCTCCGTCTGAAACAGGTTAGGCCCGGGACGGTTGGCCCGGCCCTCACCCGGTGGCGACCCCACCCGGTGGGTCCTTCCGTTGCATGCCAACGGCCCAAGACTATCGAGGTGCGCGCGTCGTGTGGGCACCGATAGAAAGGGTATCGACGATGAAACCCAGAATTTCTGTTGTGACGCTCGGCGTTGCCGATCTCGAGCGGTCGCTGGCCTTCTACCGTGACGGCCTCGGGCTGCCCACGCAGGGCATCGTCGGCCGCGAATTCGAACATGGCGCCGTCGCCTTCTTCGACCTCTCAGGGGGACTGAAGCTCGCGATCTGGGTGCAGGACGACATTTGCCACGATACCGGCCTGCCGAAGACGCCGGTCAGTCCGACCGCCTTCACCATCGGCCACAACGTCATGCACAAGGAAGACGTCGCCGCGGTCATGGACGCTGCCCGTCGCGGCGGGGCTGAAATCGTCAAACCCGCGCAGGAGACGTTCTACGGCGGCTATGCCGGGTATTTTCGCGATCCGGACGGGCACCTCTGGGAGATCGTCTGGAACCCGCAGTTGCTTCCGGCGGAAGACTGAGGAGTCGTGCGACGCGACCCACCCGGCAGGATACACACCTTGAGCAAAAGCAGGACGGCCGGCATCAACGTCGGACATTCCTGCCCTCGCCTGACACCGGCCGTCCTTGAATGGGTGGAAAGGGCGCGGCCCGAAGGCCGCGCCTTTTGGTGTTAGAGGTTCTGGTAGGCCAGGATGATCGCGTCGATCTGGTCCTGAGCGGTCAGTGCCTGGACCTGAGAGGTCGTCAGGGCCTGCAGCTGGTCGGTTTCCAGTCCGAGGATGTCCTCGGCGGCAAGACCGGAGATGGCCTTGACGCTGATCGCTGCGATCTCGTCGGTCGTGAAGGTCACGATATCCGTGCTGGACATGGCGGCGATCGAGGCCGACGTCAGGGCTGCGACCTGGTTCGAGGTCAGTGCCTCGATCTGGTCGCTGTCCATGGCGTCAATCTGGGCCGATGTCAGGGCCGAGATCGCCGCGGTGCTCAGCGCCACCACCTGGTCGGTGGAGAGCGATGCCACGTTGGTCGTGCTCAGCGAGGAGACCTGGCTGGCAGACAGCGCGGCCACCTGGGCAGTGCTCAGACCTTCGACCTGATCGGTGGACAGTACCCCGATCTGGGTCGCATTGAGACCTGCGATCTGCGCCGTGGTGAGAGCGCCGATCTGGGTGCTGGACAGCGCCGCCACGGTGGTGGTGGAGAGGCCGGAGATCGACTTGGCGTTGATGGCAGCGATATCGGAGCTGTCGAAGGTCGCGAGATCGTCCGTCGACATGGCGCTCAGATCTTCTGCGCTCAGTGCGCCGATCTGCGTGGTGTTCAGCGCTCCGACCTGGTCCGAGGTCAGCGCACCGATCTGGGCGGAGTTCATGCCGACCAGCTGGGCAGTCGACAGCACACCGACCTGGGTCGTGGTCAGAGCCGCGACATTGGTGGTCGAAAGTGCGGCGATCTGCGTTGCCCTGAGGGAGCTGACCTGGGTGGTCGTCAGCGCGGCAACCTGATCGGAGGTGAGAGCGCCGAACTGGGCCGACGTCATGCCTGCAATCTGGGTCGTCGTCAGGGCGGCAACCTGGTCCGTATCAAGCGCGGCGACATTGGTGGTCGAAAGACCGGCCAGTGCCTTGGCGCTGATGGCAGCGATATCCGAGGTATCGAAGGTTGCCAGATCTTCCGTCCCCATGGCGGAGAGTGCGGCAGCGCTCAGTGCGGCGATCTGGGTGGTGTTCAGCTCGTCGATCTGGTCGCTGGTCAGGGCGCTGACCTGTGCAGAAGACAGGATGGCGACCTGCGCCGTGGAGAGTGCGCCGAGCTGGTCACTGGTGAGCAGCGCGACGTTGGCGGTGGAGATGGCCGTGACCTGCGTCGGGCTCAGCGTCTGGACCTGACTGGTCGTCAGGGCCGTGATCTGATCCGTCGTCAGGGCGGCAATCTGCGTCGTCTTGAGGGCAGCCACCTGGCCGGTCGTCAGAGCGGCGACCTGCGTGGTGTCCAGGGCCGCGATGTTAGTGGTGGAGAGGCCAGCCAGGGCCTTCACGTTGATCGCGGCGATGTCTGCGGTGTCGAAGGTCGCCATATCTTCCGTCGACATGGCACCGAGAGCTGCCGATGTCAGCGATGCGATCTGCGTGGTGGTGAGCTGGTCGACCTGATCCGAGGTCAGCGCGCTGATCTGCGAGGACGTCATCGCGGCAAGCTGCGAGGTCGTCAGAGCGCCGATCTGGGTGGTGGTCAGAGCCGCAATATTGTCGGTGGAGAGGCTCGGAACCGCCTTCGCGTTGAGGGCTGCGATGTCGTCGGTCGAAAAGGCGACGATGTCCTCGGTGGTGAGCCCTGCGACGGCCGCCGGGGTCAGTGCAGCAACCTGGGTCGACGTGAGGGCTTCCAGCTGGCTGGAGTCGAGAGCGCCGATCTGCGCGGATGTCAGCGCAGCGACGGCCTTGGTGCTCAGGGCAGCAACCTGATCGGTGGTGAGGGCCGCGACGTTGGTCGTGGACATCGTGCCGATCTGGACAGCACTGAGGACACTGACCTGCGTCGTCGTCAGAGCTTCAACCTGTTCGGTGTCCATGGCGCCAATCTGGGCCGTGGTGAGGACCGCGACCTGCGCGGTCGTCAGAGCAGCAACCTGCGAAGTGGACAGGGCAGCGACATTGGTGGTGGAGAGGCCTGCCAGCGACTTGACGTTGATGGCGGCGATGTCGGCGGTGTCGAAGGTCGCAAGGTCTTCCGTGGACATTGCACTCAGACCAGCCGAGCTCAGAGCTGCGATCTGCGTCGAGGACAGGGCTTCCACCTGCTCGCTCGTCAGAGCGCCGATCTGGGCAGACGACATGGCGGCCAACTGCGCGGTGGTCAGGGCGCCGACCTGGTTGGTGGTGAGCAGGGCAACGTTGTCGGTCGACAGACCGGACAGCGACCGAACGTTGATGGCAGCGATGTCGGCGGTCGAGAAGGCGACGATGTCTTCACCTTCCAGGGCCGTCAGGGCGGCCGCACTCATCGAGGCGACCTGTGCCGTGGTGAGAGCTTCCGTCTGCGACGAGCTCAGGGCACCGATCTGGCTGGACGTCAGGGCGGCAATCGCCTTGGCGCTGAGGGTCGAGACCTGGGTGGTGGTCAGCGCCGCGATGTTGTCGGTGGTGACGGCAGCAACCTGTGTCGCGGTCAGCGCGCCGATCTGCGACGAGGTCAGGGCCTGGGTCTGGTCGCTCGTCAGGGCGGCGATCTGGCCGGTGGTCAGCGCAGCGACCTGAGCCGTCGTCAGGGCAGCGACGCGGTCGGTGGCCAGCAGGGCGAAGGCGTCAGTCGACAGTCCCGAGAGCGACCGGGCGGAAATTGCCTGGATCTCTGTGGTCGAGAATGTGCCGATGTCGTCGGTGGTCAGGGCGGAGATGGCCGCCGAGCTGAGGTTGGCGATCTGGCCGGTGGTCAGCACGTCGATCTGGTCCGACGTCAGCGCAGCGACCTGCGTCGTCGTCAGGGCGCGGATGACCTTTTCGTTGAGGGCCGTTACCTGGTCGGTTTCCAGCGCAGCGATGTTGTCCGTCGTCAGGGCAGCAACCTGGGTTGCGGAGAGAACCGCAATCTTGTCGGTCCCCAGCGCGCCAAGCTGGTCGGAGGTCAGGGCGCCGATCTGCGAAGACGTCAGCGCAGCAACCTGGCCGGAGGTCAGGGCGGCAACCTGCGTGGTCGACAGCGCTGCGAAGTTGCCGGAGGTCAGACCGACCAGCGACTTTGCAGTGATGGCTGCGATGTCAGCGGTATCGAAGGTTGCGAGGTCGTCGGTGGAAAGAGCCGAGATGGCCGAGGAGCTGAGGGCGGCGATCTGGGTGGTCGTCAGGGCGCCGAACTGGTCGGAGGTCATGGCATCGGCCTGTGCCGACGAAAGTGCAGACAGTGCCTTCAAGGACAGCGCCGGCACCTGGGTGGTGGTCAGTGCAGCGATGTTGTCGCTGCTGAAGGCGCCGATCTGGGCAGCGCTGAGGGCCGAAACCTGCGCCGTGCCAAGCACTGCGACCTGGTCGGACGTCAGGGCGCTGATCTGCGCCGTGCTGAGGGCTGCAACCTGAGAGGAGGTCAGAGCCTGAACCATGTCGGTGTCGAGGGTAGCGATGACGGCCGTTGCCAGCCCTGCGATCGCCTTCGGGTTGATGGCGGCAAATTCGCTGGTCGTGAACTGAGCGATGTCGTCAGCCTGCATGACCGCGATGTCGTCGGCGGCAAGCGATCCGATCTGAGCCGAGGTGAGCGCCTCGATCTGGTCGGACGTCAGGGCATTGAGCTGGGCTGTGGTCAGGGCGGCAATCGCCTTGGTGCCGAGCGTCGCGATGTTGTCCGTGGAGATGGCAGCGATATTGGTGGTGGTCAGCGCTGCGATCTGTGCGCCGGAGAGGGCACCGATCTGGCTGGAGGTCAGCGCACCCATCTGGTCTGTGGTCAGGGCGGCGATCTGGGCTGTGTTGAGGGCAGCGACCTGGGCGGTGGTGAGAGCAGCGACGACGTCGGTCGAAAGCGCGGCAAAGTTGGCAGTGGTGAGGCCGGCAAGCGCCTTGGCGCTGATGGCGGTGATTTCACTGCTGGAGAAGGCTGCCAGATCGTCGCTGGAGAGCGCGGAAATGGCGGCCGATGTCAGGGATGCGATCTGCGTCGTGTTCAGCGCGTCGAGCTGCTCGGAGTCGAGCGCACCGAACTGAGCCGCGCTGAGAGCAGAGAGCTGGCCGGTGCCGAGGCTGCCGACCTGTGTGGTGTCCAGCGCTTCCATCTGGCTGAGGGTCAGGCCCTTGACGCCGGTGGTGGTGATCGCGCTGAGCTGGTCGGTGCTCAGAGCTGCGATGTCATCCGTGTCCAGAGCCGAGATCTGCGACGAGGACAGCACCTTGATCTGCGCGGTGGTCAGCGCCTGGACGTCTTCCGTCGTCAACGAAGCGACGGTGGTCGTGGAGAGGGAGCGGATCTGGTTCACGCTCAGAGAAGAGATGATCGATGTCATAGATGGGGCCGCCTATCTAGTTAAGCTGGAAAGCAAATTTCATCTCACCTGCCAGAGATCGTGCGTGGGCACTTCCAAACTCCACGCTGCGGCCTCAGGCGCATCCTGCGCCATGCTGGCAACCTACCCGTAGCGAATGCCAGCACGGCACCAACCATGGGTGTCCTTTCGGACGAATCGATATGTTGGGATCATGGCTGACAGGAGCCGCAGCGTGGGAAGGCATCATGCGTTCAGGCCGCTAGCGCGTCCCGACTCCCCCGCCTGTAGGTTTGAACATCCCGCTTCCGCTAGGCTGTCGCACCGATCTGCCTGCGCCCATCGCGGGATGGGCTTGCTGGCAGAAGTCTTGGATGCATGGTTACGCCGCACTTCCTAACTTTGGGTTAACGCCCGGATCTTGTGTTTCATTTTAGCAAATAGAGACAAACTCTCTATTGTGTCCCGTCAGTGAAGACCAGAACAGGCAAGTTCGCACTCCCCTATACTAGGAAATCTAAATCCACCTTCACTGGATAGGCGGCCGGTTGATACAGAAACCGGGAGCCTATGCAGAAAAGGCTCAGTCGCGCGCGGCCCATCCGAGAAAAAAAGATGTCGGCAACACGACGACGCATAAAAATATCGGATATCGACTTGAAATTTCGGCCGCCGCCACGGAACTGTAAGCAAACTCTCTCTTTCATGCATGTTCTCTTCTCATGGCGACTTTCCTCCCGCGACATCCGGACTTGAGCCCATGTATTGTCAGGAATAGGTGGCTTTCAGCGAAATCATTCCCCAGTCAAGCAAGTCCAACGCAAGCTAGCGGCGCTACAGACGGTCAACTGCCTGTGTCACAACGTCGTCTGCCATCCGGCCACCTGCTTCTGGGATCCCCATGCTGATCAACAATGCTTTCGCCTCAGACCCCGCCTCCCCACTGATCGGCCTGCTGGATCGAGCTCGAACAGGGACCCTTCCACTGGTCGACCTTTTCAAGATCACGGAGAGCTTCAACGCGACGGGACAGCGTGCGCAGGCGGCGGAATTCTTCAAGACCTGGATCGCCTACAACGACACCAGCCCCCTCCTCCACATCGCCTACTTCAACTACGGCGTGACGCTGGGGCAGATGGGCGATACCGCAGGGGCGGTGCAGGCCCTGCGCGCCTGCATCAAGGCCAATCCACGCTTCGGCGCCGGCTACATCAACCTCGGCCGCGCCCTGGAAGACAGCGGCCTGCCCGGACAGGCCATCCAGCAATGGCGCGATTTCGTCGAAGAGACCTCGGACATCACGCCGGAAAGGATCGGCCATCGCCTGATGAGCCTGCAGCATATCGGCCGGGTTCTGGAAGGCGCTGGACGGCTGGAAGAGGCCGAGGCGGCTCTCTGGCAGGCGATCGAGCTCCAGCCGGACCGGACGGAGGCCGGCCAGCACTGGACGGCGGCGCGCCAGCGGCAATGCAAGTGGCCCGTTCTCGCTCCCTCGGAGCACGTGACCTACCGCCAGCTGCTCGACTCGATGTCGCCGCTGACGCTCGCCTTCCATGCCGACGATCCGATGTTCCAGCTGGCCAAGGCCTATCGCTTCAGCAAGGCGCAGGCCGGACGGCCGGATCTGAGCGCCTTCCCGCGCAAGCAGCCGAAGAAGAAGGTGGGGACGGGTGAGCGGCTGCGCGTCGGCTATGTCTCATCCGATTTCCGCGAGCATGCCGTCGGCTTTGCCCTCAGCGAGGCGTTCGAGCTGCACGACAAGACGGGCGTCGAGATCTTCGCCTATTACTCCGGAGCGATCCGCCCGAACGACGAGACACAGGGCCGCATCCGCGCTGCCGTCGATTGCTGGCGCGACATCACGGCGCTGAGCGATGTCGACGCTGCCAAGCTGATCTCCGCCGACGAGATCGACATCCTGATCGACCTCAACGGCTACACCAAGAATGCCCGCACGAAGATCTTCGTCTACCGTCCGGCACCAGTGATCGTGAACTTCTGTGGTTTCCCCGGGTCCATGGCCAGTGCTGCGCATCAGTATATCATCGCCGACGGGCACATCATTCCGCCAGAACAGGAGATCTACTTCACGGAGAAGGTGCTGCGGCTCTCCTGCTATCTCGCCATCGACCGCACCCGGCAGCTCACCACGCCGCCGAGCCGCGCAGAAAGCGGTCTTCCGGAAGACGCCTTCGTCTACGCCTGCTTCAACGGCATGCAGAAGATCAACGCCAACTGCTTCGGCCGCTGGATGCAGATCCTCTCGGCAACCCCGGCAAGCGTGCTGTGGCTTCGCAGCGGCGACGCGGTCGCCCAGGACCGCCTGTGCAAGCTGGCGGCACAAAGCGGCGTCGATGCGAACCGGCTGATCTTTGCGACCCCGGTCGCCGACCACTCCGGGCACATCGCCCGAATGGCGCTTGCCGATCTCTTCCTCGACACCTCGCCCTACGGCGCCCATGCGACGGCCACCGACGCCCTTTCCGCCGGCCTGCCGGTGCTGACCATCTCGGGCGCCGGCTTCGCACCGCGGGTCTGCACCAGCATCGTGGCCGCGGCCGGCATTCCCGAACTCATCTGCACCACGCCGGACGAATACGTAGAGCGGGCGATCGCCTTCGAACGGGACCGCGAGAGCCTTGCCGCCGTCCGCACCTCGCTGGAGAACCAGCGCACCACCAGCGTCCTGCAGGACACGCCCGCCTTCGTCCGGCGGCTGGAGGAGCTGTTCTGGCAGATGCAGGGCGAGCGCGAGCGCGGCGAGACGCCCCTGCCCGACTTTACCAATCTCGACGTCTACTACGAGGTCGGCGCCGAACTTCTGCAGCAGCATGTGGAATTTGAGGACGAAGGGACCTACCGGAAGCGCTACATCGACGCGCTGGCCAAGCTGCACGACTATTCACCGCTCCCCTACGACAAGCGGCTGTGGCGGGATCCGGCGGCCTGACGCCGGCTCGCAGGCATGACCCGGTCCAAGAAGGATCGGGTCGCTACGCCGTCTTCCGGAGTTGCTCCTGCTCGCCGAGGTAGCCGGCGATCGCCGCCTGCGGCATCGGCCTGGAGAAGAAATATCCCTGATAGCCGGTGCATCCGCTGGTGGCGAGGAAATGCAGCTGAGCATGCGTTTCCACGCCCTCGACGATGCACTCCAGCCCGAGGCTCTGACACATGGAGGAAATGGCCCGCACGATGTCTCGCGCGGTCGCCTCGTTCTCCAGATCAAGGATGAAGGAGCGATCGACCTTGATCCGGTCGATCGGCAACCGGCGCATGTAACTGAGGCTGGAATAGCCGGTGCCGAAGTCGTCGAGCGCCACCATCGCCCCCTTCGACCGCAGCAGGCTGAGCGCATCCACCGCGCGGGAGAAATCCTGCATGATCGCCGATTCCGTGATCTCGAACATCAGGCGCTGCGGCGGGAAATTCGCGGCATCGATCTCCGCCAGGATGGCTGTCATCGTGGTCTCGCTGCAGACATCGAAGGCGGACAGGTTGAAGGACAGGCGCAGATCGTCAGGCCACGACCGTGCGGCACGAAGGGCGCTGCGAAACAGCGGCACGGTGATCTTGCCGATGAGGCCCGCCTGTTCGGCGACGCGGATGAAGACATCCGGTCGCACGTCCCCGAGCACCGGATCGCGCCAGCGTGCCAGCGCCTCGAAGCCGAGGGGCATGCCGTTGCGGTCGACGATCGGCTGGTAATCCAGGTGGAAGGCCTGTTCGACCACCACGCTGCGAAGCCGCTGCGCCACGGCCGCCGCCTTCTTGATCCCGGCCTCGTGCAGTTCCGAGAAGACGGTGACGCTTCCCCTGTCGTGCTGCTTGGAATAGCAGAGCGCAAAATCCGCCTTTTCGAAGAGTTCGCATCCCGTTTCCGCGGCACATGGGAAGCAGGCAATGCCGCAGGTCGCCGAGATCGTCACGCTGCCCTCCGGGAACGTGAAGGGATGGGCAAGCGCCGCCAGTGCGCGGCGGCAGATCTCCTGGAGCTCCTCCACGCCGGCGGGCGGCAGGATCAGGGCAAACTCATCCCCACCGAGACGGGCCACGAGCGTCTCCGGCGGTAGGCTGGCCGGCAGCCGCCTGGCGACCTCCTGCAGCAACCGATCGCCGACGACGTGCCCGAAGACATCGTTGACCGGCTTGAACCCGTCGAGGTCGAGAATGCCCACGGCAAATCCCGCCGTCTTTCCATCGCCTTTGAAGTCGGCGATCCGCTGATCCAGGGCATTCAGAAAACTGCGACGGTTGGCCAGCCCGGTGAGGCTGTCCTGGTTTGCAAGCAAGCTTATGGCTCCGTTCAGCGACTCCAGTTGCGTGCGCTGGCTGTCGAGCTCGATCTGCTTGTAGATGCGGTCGCGGAAATCCGAGTGCGAGCGCTGCATGACGAGGATCATCCCGCCAATGGCAAGCACCATGTTGATGGCGACAGCCGGGAAGACATTATTGTCCTGGAGGGCCAGGAAGACCGCCGTCGGCACGATCACCAGAATGAAGAGCGCCGGTGCCACCTGATGCAGGGGGCGCAGGCATGTCATGACCGTGATGATGGTGATGGCGGTGAAGAAGATGTTCTGGCCTTGGGTAAAGACGTCACCATAGCTGAAGAGCGCCAGCGACCAGGTGGAGACGGCAAATCCCAGCACGCAGGCGAGTACGACCACCGTGCGCAGCGCCCGTCCCATCGCCTCGTCGGACGGCACATGATGGCGCCCGTAGGCCATGCGGAGCGCCCGTACAAGGCAGACCGCAACGAAGACGGCGGGAAGCCAGATGGAGAGAATGGCGGGTGCCTTGCCCACATAGGTCAGCGCGAGCATCACCATGTTGATGATGATGATGGCATACATCAACGGGACCTGGCGCGAGAGCTCGCTGTATTGCGCCCGCCGAAATTCCGGAACGTCGGATCCGTCGCCAAAGACTTTTGCTACCCAGCGGGAGATTTGCATGATCACCTCCTGGCGCGTCGCAGCCGCTGGGCGGCAGCATCGTGCCAGCACAAAAAGAGGGGGTTGGTCGCCAAAAGACGCATGTCGGGCGTGGCAGATGGGCTTCTGCCGGCCATCATGGCTCACAATAGCCCGACAACCCTAGTGTTTCAGCAAATCATTAATAAAGAAATAGAGAGATAGCCTGCCGGAGGCGGCGGGTTCTCAGGCAGCGAGCATCTCGTGCATCGAGCGCACCACTTTCCGGATGTCGTAAGGCTTGCTGAAGAACCGGCTTTCCGCTGGGATGTCGTCCTGGGTCACGCGGCGATAGCCGGACGTCACGATGATCTTGAGAGGCGGCCAGCGGTCGCGGATGTAGGCGGCGAGCTTGATACCGTCCATGCCCCCGGGCATGTCCACATCCGTGAACACGAGCCGGATCTCGTGGTGCTCCATCAGGATAGCGATCGCATCGGCAGAATTGCCGGCCTCGAACACGAGAAACCCCGCGTCCTGAAGGCTGTCGGCAATGTCGAGCCGCAGCAAGGGCTCGTCCTCGACGACGAGAACCGGGATACTTTCACTCATGGATCATGATCTTATGCTCATTGCGTAGAACGGACGGGCTGCTGCTCGTCCTGCATAAGAACAGGCCAGATGCGCGAACGTTCCCCGATTTTCCGACGCCGAACGCAAACGTGACAAGCGCGTGACGGAAGTCCGCGGCGGCGACAGGTTCCACCAGTCACTGCTGCCGTCGCCGGTGTCTGAAGACGGCCGGAAGAGGTGTGCGGAACCTGCCTCGACCCGCCCGTGTTATCTTATCAACGAAGGAGCCACGCCATGAGTGACGAGAACAGCGACCGAAAAGCCCAGGAGGCTGTCGAGAACCGCGAACAGACCCCGGAGACACCGAGCGACACCAAGCCGGCCGGCCCGCACGCCAAGGACAAGCTGACCGATCCGGAAAAGACCCCTGGTACGGGCTCGCTTGCCGACGAGAGCGGCGACGATGCCGATGTGGGCCCGGACTGACTGCGACGCCGTGGCGCTTGCCAGCCGCATCCGAGGGTTCTAGAGCGACAGGAGGACGGCGTCGGGGAAGACTGAATGGCAGCGGACACCATTACCTTGTACGAAGCGATCGGCGGCGACCCGACCGTGCGGGCTCTGACGAAGCGCTTCTATGCGCTGATGGACACGCTTCCGGAAGCCGCCCGCTGTCGCGCCGTGCATCCGCCGACCCTCGAGGGCAGCGAGGCCAAGCTTTACGACTATCTGACCGGCTACCTCGGCGGCCCGCCCGTCTATGTCGAGAAATACGGACACCCGCGGCTGAGGTCCCGGCACTTCGCAGCGGCAATCGGCCCGGCGGAAACCGCCGAATGGCTGCTCTGCTTCCGTCGTGCGCTGGACGAGACGATCGAGAACCCGAAGCTGCGCGAGATCATCTGGCCGCCCATCGAGCGGCTCGCATTTCATATGCAGAACAGGGAATAGGCCCATGGAAAGACTCGATAATCTGCGGCCGTTGATTCTCTTTGTGAGCGGCCTTCTGGGCGCTGCCGGCGTGGCGCTGGCGGCGGCGGCCAGCCACGGCGGCGACATGCGCCTGCTGGGCTCGGCCTCGACGATGTGCCTCGCCCATGCGCCGGCGCTTCTGGCGCTGCATGCCGGACACCGCCTGGTGCGGACGGCGACACTGGCGGCCCTGGTGATCGGCCTTGGCACCGTTCTCTTCACCGGCGATCTGCTCGCCCGCCATTTCCTGGCAACGGGTCTGTTCCCGATGGCCGCGCCGATCGGCGGCACGACGATGATCCTCGGCTGGCTGGTGGTGGCGGCCGGCGCCTTCTTTCGAAGCCGACCCGCCGGGATCTGACCGCTAGCGGCGGAAGGCGACCACCTCACCCGGTCCATCGCGGGTGTAATGGCTCGACGCTACCCGGCGCTCCGCCGGAAACGGCACGACGTTCACCCGATCGGCCTGCGGCTGCGCCGCCAGCAGGGCATAGAGCTCCGGCACGAACCCATCGCCATTCTGCTCGGCGAGCTTGTGCAGCCCGATCAACAGGCTCGCGTCAGGACGTTCTTCTGTCATCGCTTTGTTCCTTCATGGTCTGCAGCGCCCTGTCCAGGCTGGATTTGGAGCCGTTGCGCAGGGGGATGAAGGTCTTTCCGAACTTCTTGCAGCCGGTCTTCACCCTCAGACACGCATCGTGGCTGATACAGTCGATGGGGCAGAAGACGCAGTCGACCGAAGGCAGCACGGTGTCGATCCGTGACACCGCCTCGCGCAAGCCGCCGTCGTGGTGGATGAGTTCGGCGCCGTGGTTGCTGGCGATCTGCCGAAGATGGGCGACCTGGCAGTCGCGACCACCGACGTACAGGAAGCTGCGGATGGGCTCCGGGCGCTCGGACTTCTGGACTGCCTCTGCGGGATCCGCCGTTGGCTGCCTTGTCTGCCGGCCGGCCTTCTTGCCCTTCTTCGCCATGCTTGTCTCCTGCTTGGCGGGCAGTCGATCTCGACCGCCCCTCTCAGATTCGCGGCGACCTTATGAAACATGAGTGTAATAGTAAAGATTAAATCCGAGAGCCTGAACTCGGCCGCAGCACTGCTATCGGTCGCGCTCGATCGTGGTGATCCGGATACCGATGAAATTGTCCTGGTCGTCCGACACCAGTTCCCCGTGGCCGATGACACGGCCGTTCACCTGCAGTTCCACCGGCTCGCCAAACCGTCGGTCGAGAAGGAAGCGATCCCCCTGGCCCGCTTCCATCAATTTCGCCACGGAGACCTTCGTCCTCCCTATGACGACATCGATCTCGATCGGAATTTCTTGAACCTTCGCCTGCTCCCCATGCCTGTGGTGCAGGTCGGCGGATCGGGCAAGCGCCCCGGCCGGCTGATCGAACCTGGGGAGCACGCTTTCCAGCGTCCTGGCGCCGCCATTGGCGGTCACCCCATAGGAAACGGTTCCCGGCGAAAAGGACGACGGCCAGGTGCCAGTCGGAGTTTGGGTCTCGGTATTGCCGCTCAACGCTATGATCTCTTTTTGCATGACAGGAATCACCTCTGCCGACACTCTAGTGCGTCGGACGAGAAGTTGACGTCGATCAGCTTTTGGAGGTTAGCGGCGGGTTAAAATTCACAGCAGACGCCCGATTTCGGGACGGTCAGTCTGCGGAATGCCCGGATTACTGCTTGCGCCGCGACTGGAGAATCCGGGATTCGATGGCGGCGGGAAAATGGCCGCTCATCCGCCTCAGCGTGCTGAGCGGAAAATTGATCCGCGCGAGCGCTTCGACGAACGGCGTGTCGAGCGGAGAGGTGAACGAAACCAGCATCTCGGCCTGGACGACGTCCTTCTTGGCGCAGGTCAGGAAGATCTCGCCCTCGCCGAGGCAGATGTAGAAGTGATCGGGCAGAAAGGCGATCATGCTGGACTGGATGAGCGCGCCCTCTTCGTGGATGCTCACGATCCGCACCTGCAGGCCCGCGAACGACTTCACACCCGCCTTCGGATAGAGCGCCCGTGCCACGATGTTGCACTTGCGCGGCTGCCCCACCGGGCCGTTGTTCGCGCCGTAGAACTGCGCCAGGTAATGGCGGCTCTTCTGTTGGTTGAGCATGGGTAACGGCCAGTAAACGTTAATAGGACGTTAACTGCTTAATCTGATCTTAATTCAGATTCAAGCGCCGCTCCGCAGCACCTGTGGACAGCGTTAACGCGGGCGCGGCGGAGGAGCGATCGAGGCGGCGAAAGCGCCTGTCCGCCTGGTTTCCGTGCCGTGGAAGCACCAAAGTTTTACCGTTTGATAAATTTTTGGCTTGTGCTAGCCTGCCTCAATAGTTGTCCATAAGCCATAAAAGAGGGAACTCAGATGGAACGACTGGGAAGCGGGATTCGGGCCGGACGCCTGTCTCCCGAACGCTACGCATCCAATTTTTCAGACCTTCATCCGCGCCTCGACAAGCATGAGGCGCTGGTGGCCGCCGACCGCTGCTACTTCTGCTACGACGCGCCCTGCATGACTGCCTGTCCCACCGCCATCGATATCCCGCTGTTCATCCGGCAGATATCGACGGGCAACCCGCTGGGTTCGGCCAAGACCATCTTCGACCAGAACATCCTTGGCGGCATGTGCGCCCGCGTCTGTCCCACCGAGACGCTGTGCGAGCAGGCCTGCGTGCGCAACACTGCAGAGGACCGCCCGGTCGAGATCGGCAACCTGCAGCGCTACGCGACGGATATCGCCATGGAAACCGGTCGGCAGTTCTACACGCGGCCAGCCCCGAGTGGCCGCCGCGTCGCCGTTATCGGTGCCGGTCCCGCGGGCCTCGCCTGCGCCCACCGGCTCTCCATGCACGGCCATGACGTGGTGATCTTCGACGCCCGCCAAAAGCCGGGCGGCCTCAACGAATATGGCATCGCCACCTACAAGGCGACCGACGACTTCGCGCAGCGCGAGGTCGACTACGTCACCGCCATCGGCGGAATCGAGATCCGCACCGGCCAGATGCTGGGGCGCAACTTCACGCTGCCGGACCTGACGGAAGAATTCGATGCCGTCTTCCTCGGCATCGGCCTCTCGGGCGTCAACGCCCTCGGCATCGAGGGCGAAGACCTGGCAGGTGTCGACGATGCCGTCGAGTTCATTGCCGCCCTGCGCCAGGCCACCGACAAGGCCGCGGTTCCGGTCGGACGTCGGGTCGTGGTGCTCGGCGGCGGCATGACGGCCATCGATGCCGCGATCCAGGCAAAGCTGCTCGGCGCCGAGGAGGTGACCATCTGCTACCGCCGCGGCAAGGAAAACATGAACGCCTCCGGCTATGAGCAGGATCTGGCCGCCTCTAACGGCGTCATCATCCGCCATTGGCTGGCGCCCAAGCGGATCGTCGGCAAGGACGGCGCCGCCGCCGGCATCGAGCTGGAATATACCGCCATGGTCGACGGCAAGCTGACCGGCACCGGCGAGACCGGCGTAATTGCCGCCGACCAGGTGATGAAGGCGATCGGCCAGAGCTTTGCCGCAAACGGTCTCGGCAACCTGCGCATCGAGGCCGGCAGGATCGTCACCGATGCGACAGGCCGTACGTCCATGGAAAGGGTCTGGGCCGGCGGCGACTGCGTCGGCACCGGCGAGGACCTCACCGTTACGGCCGTGGCGCAGGGTCGCGACGCCGCCGAAAGCATCAACACGCTGCTGGCTGCCGGGGTTTCCCCCGCCGCTGCGGTCGCCTGAGGGAGAACGGACATGGCTGATATCCGCAACGACTTCGTCGGCATCAAGTCGCCCAACCCCTTCTGGCTGGCCTCTGCCCCGCCGACCGACAAGGCCTACAACGTCGAGCGCGCCTTCAGGGCTGGCTGGGGCGGCGTCGTCTGGAAGACGCTCGGCGAGGAAGGCCCGCCGGTAGTCAACGTCAACGGCCCGCGCTACGGCGCCATCTGGGGCGCCGACCGCCGGCTGCTCGGCTTGAACAACATCGAGCTGATCACCGACCGCGACCTCTACGTCAACCTGCGCGAGATGAAGGAGGTCAAGAAGAACTGGCCCGACCGTGCCATCGTCGCCTCCATCATGGTGCCCTGCGAGGAGGAAGCCTGGAAGGCGATCCTGCCGCTCGTGGAGGAAACCGAGGTCGACGGCATCGAGCTGAACTTCGGCTGTCCGCACGGCATGTCCGAGCGCGGCATGGGGTCGGCCGTCGGCCAGGTTCCGGAATACATCGAGATGGTGGTGCGCTGGTGCAAGCAATACACGCGCATGCCCGTCATCACCAAGCTGACGCCCAACATCACCGACGTCCGCTACCCGGCCCGCGCCGCCAAGCGCGGCGGCACCGATGCGGTCTCGCTGATCAACACCATCTCGTCGATCGTCTCCGTCGACCTCGACAGCTTCTCGCCCAACCCTTCGATTGGCGGCAAGGGCAGCCATGGCGGCTACTGCGGCCCGGCAGTGAAGCCGATCGCGCTGAACATGGTGGCGGAAATCGCCCGCGATCCGGAAACCTACGGACTGCCCATCTCCGGCATCGGCGGCGTCACCACCTGGCGGGATGCGGCGGAATTCCTGGCGCTCGGTGCCGGCAACGTGCAGGTCTGTACCGCCGCCATGACCTACGGCTTCAAGATCGTCGAGGAGATGATCACCGGCCTCTCCGACTGGATGGACGCCAAGGGCCACCGGAGCCTCGACGACATCTGCGGCCGCGCCGTCGGCAACGTCACCGACTGGCAGTACCTGAACCTGAACTACATCGCCAAGGCCCGCATCGACCAGGACCTCTGCATCAAATGCGGCCGCTGCCACATCGCCTGCGAAGACACGTCGCATCAGGCAATCACCAGCGTCGTCAACGGGATACGGCATTTTGAGGTGATGGAGGACGAATGCGTCGGCTGCAATCTCTGCGTCAACGTCTGTCCCGTCGAGGATTGCATTACGCTGGAAGCACTGCCCGCCGGCGCACTCGATGAACGCACAGGCAAGGTCGTCGACCCCGCCTATGCCAATTGGACCACGCATCCCAACAATCCGATGGCCGCTCCCGTGGCCGCCGAGTAACTGCGGGAAAGGGGCGCCGGTGGCCGCGCCCCTTTCCTTCCCGGATACAAAAGCCCACAGAAACGCACGCCCGTGCTGCAGTGCGACAGATCCGTTCGGATTTTAACCTGGAATTAGCGCAAGTCTGCAAAGTGTTGAGCGGGAGTTATTCCGGCGTTGATCACCTGCGCCGCAAACGCACTCGCGTATTCAACTAGGATTCGGGCCATGACTTTTAAGAATATGGGCATATCCAAGAAGATTGGTCTTCTTGTCGTCGTGATGGGAATTTCATCCCTGATCATCGCCGCCATCTCCGGCAGCGGCCTTTACGGACTCCAGAAGGCGATGACGTCGGTGGGAGCCAGAGAAGAGGTTGCACGCGAGGCAATGGACCTGCGCGTCGACATCATCGCCATCAGCCGTATGACATATCAGCTGGCTGCAGCTCCTGAAAAGGCAGCCGACTTCCGCGCCGAGACCGAAAAGCGGGCCGCCGAAATGCTTGGCCGGATCCCCAAGATCCAGGCGACGGCCGATGCGACGGAAACCGAGCAGCTGAAGACGATCAAGGCTGCGCTCGACAGCTATTTCAATGACATTCGTGCCATGGTGACGGTCGCCGAACAGACCCCCGGGGATGCAGCGGCCATGTCCGCGGCACTGGGCAAGGCGCTCGCCGGCCAGAAGGTCGTCACGGATACCGTCAAGGTCTACAGCACCTATTCCGGCAACGCGCTGGCAGAAGCCCGCGCCAATGCCCTCTCCTCCTCGACCATGGCGATGATCGTGGCAGCCGTCTCGGCTCTCGCCTTCATCCTCATCGGCGCCGCCATCAGCACGATTGTCGCCCGCAAGGGCATCGTCCTGCCGATCCGCTCGCTGACGCAGGCCATGAGCCGACTGGCCCAGGGCGACATGGAAGGCGGCGGCATCGATTCCACCCGCAAGGACGAAATCGGTGAGATGGCCCGTGCCGTCGAGGTCTTCCGCAACAATGCGCTGGCCATGCAGGAGCTCAAGTCCCAGGAAGCCGCCCTCCACGAGCGCAGCAGTGACCTGCAGTCCAGCATCGCCGCCGTCGTCGCATCCGCCGTCGCGGGCGATTTCTCCGGCCGCATCACCAAGGACTACCGCAACGAGGACCTCAACAGGTTTGCCAAGAGCGTCAACGAACTCGTCGGCAGCGTCGATAGCGCCGTCACCGAAATCCGCCGCGTCATCGCCGCACTGGCCGACGCCGACCTGACCCAGACGATGAACGGCCAGTTCCAGGGCGCCTTCGCGGAGCTTCAGGGCAACGTCAATGCGACCATGGTGACGCTGCGCGCCACGATGAACAACGTCCGCAGCGCGGCCAGCACGATCAACGACAACTCTGCCGAACTGAGCTCGGCGGCCAATGACCTCTCCAAGCGCACCGAACAGCAGGCTGCGGCGCTCGAAGAAACCGCTGCGGCCCTCGACGAGATCACCGCAACGGTCCGCGCCTCCTCCTCGCGTGCCAACGAAGCCCGCGACATGGTTCACGAGACCCGCCAGAGCGCCGCGAAGTCGGGCGAGATCGTCCGCAGTGCGGTCGACGCCATGGGCCGGATCGAGGACTCCTCCAACAAGATCAGCCAGATCATCTCGGTGATCGACGAGATCGCTTTCCAGACCAACCTGCTGGCCCTGAACGCCGGCGTCGAGGCCGCTCGTGCCGGTGAAGCCGGTCGCGGCTTTGCCGTCGTTGCCCAGGAAGTCCGCGAGCTTGCACAGCGCTCGGCCAATGCCGCCAAGGAGATCAAGACGCTGATCACGGCCTCGGCGTCGGAAGTCGACGGCGGCGTATCGCTGGTCCGTTCCACGGGCGACGCGCTTCTGGAGATCGAAAGCCTCGTCAACCGCGTCAACGGCCACGTGGAGTCGATCGCCACGGCTGCCCGCGAACAGTCGACGGCGCTGGCCGAGATCAACTCGTCCGTCAACCAGATGGACCAGATGACCCAGAAGAACGCCGCCATGGTCGAGGAAACCACGGCAGCGAGCACCACGCTTGCCCAGGAGAGCTTCCAGCTGCAGACCATGCTGCAGAACTTCAAGCTCGACGGCGATCGTCAGACATCCGGCCGCGGCATTCGCGCCGCAGCCTGATCCACCTCCCGTCTTTGAAACAGAAAGGCCCGGAAGCATCTGCTTCCGGGCCTTTTTCTTTGGTCGCAGGGACGCAGGTTCTCAGGAAAGGCGCACTGCCACGGATGCTGACCATCGGAACAAATACCAGTTCATCTCATTGCCCGCAGGGAGCAAGCAGGAGAACCGATCCGTGATCAGCGACCTCTGGTACAAGAACGCCGTCGTCTACTGTCTTTCTGTCGAGACCTTCATGGACGCCAATGGCGATGGTGTCGGCGACTTCGAGGGCCTGTCCCGGCGTCTCGACTATATCGCCGGCCTCGGCGTGACGGCGATCTGGCTGATGCCCTTCCAGCCCTCTCCCGGCAAGGACGACGGCTACGACGTCTCCGATTACTACAGTGTCGATCCCCGCTTCGGTACCCTCGGCGACTTCGTCGACTTCACCCATGGCTGCAAGCAGCGCGGCATCCGGGTCCTGATCGATCTGGTGGTCAACCACACGTCGGACCAGCACCCCTGGTTCCAGTCCGCCCGCAGCGACCCGAAATCGCCCTATCGCGACTGGTACATCTGGTCGAAGACAAAGCCCGCCGATGCCGACAAGGGCGTCGTCTTTCCGGGCGTGCAGGAAAGCACCTGGACCCGCGACGAGAAGGCGGGCGAGTATTATTTCCACCGCTTCTACAAGTTCCAGCCGGACCTCAATACCGCCAACCCCATGGTGCAGGAGGAAATCCTGAAGATCATGGGCTTCTGGATCCAGCTCGGCGTCAGCGGCTTCCGGATGGATGCGGTCCCTTTCGTCATCGCCGACAAGGGGGCGGAGATCAAGAAGCCGAAGGCGCAGTTCGCCATGCTGCGGACCTTCCGGGAATTCCTGCAGTGGCGCCAGGGCGACAGCATCATCCTCGGCGAGGCCAACATCCTGCCGGAGGACAACATCCAGTACTTCGGCGATGACGGCGACCGCATCCAGATGATGTTCAACTTCCCGGTCAACCAGAGCCTCTTCTACGCGCTCGCATCAGGGGACACGGGGCTGCTGGTCAAGGCGCTCGACGAGACAAGGGAGAAGCCGCAGACGGCACAGTTCGGCCAGTTCCTGCGCAATCACGACGAACTCGACCTGGGCCGGCTGAGCAAGGAGCAGCGCCAGACGGTGTTCGAGGCGTTTGGGCCGGAGAAGAACATGCAGCTCTACGGCCGCGGCATCCGCCGTCGCCTCGCCCCCATGCTGGGCGGCGACCAGCGCCGCCTCGAGCTCGCCTACAGCCTGATGTTCTCGATGCCCGGCACGCCGGTCATCCGCTACGGCGACGAGATCGGCATGGGCGACGACCTCGAACTCCCCGAACGTAATTGCGCCAGAACCCCGATGCAGTGGTCCGACGAGCCGCAGGGCGGCTTCACCAGGAGCGATACGCCGGTCCTGCCGGTAATTTCGAAGGGTCCCTTCTCCTACGATCACATCAATGTCGCCGAACAGCGGCGCCTGCCGACCTCTCTCCTCAACTGGATGGAGCGGCTGATCCGCATGCGCAAGGAGGTCCCGGAGATCGGCTGGGGCGACTACCGGGTCATCGACACGGGCAAGCCCGGCGTGCTGGTCCTGCGCTACGACTGGCGCAACAATTCGGTGCTGATCGTCCACAACCTCTACCCGGAGCCGGTCGAGATTTTCGTCGACCCCGGCTGTGGCGAGCACAGCAATCTGCTGATCGACATCGTCGACAGCGAAAGCAGCGAGGCCGACGACAAGGGGCGCCACCGGCTGTTGCTGGAGGCGCATGCCTACCGCTGGTTCCGGGTCGGTGGGCTCGACTACCTCCTGCGGCGCACGGAGATCTAGCACTCGTCACGAAGCCGGTTTGTCCGGCTCCTGCAGCGCATCCAGCATCGCCTGCATCGCCCGCGTCACATGCCGTTCCCTGTGATGCAGCACCGAGAAGGCCCGCAGCGGCATCGGAAAGTCGACCGCCCGCACCCGGCCGGACGCATGATGCCAGTCGACCGCCCTGCTCGAGATGACGGTGGCGCTGAGGCCGGCCTCCACGGCGGCGATCACCGCCTCGTTGGAGGGAAGTTCCAGGACGACCGACAGACCCGCCGGATCGATGTCGAGCGCCTGCAGTTCGCGTTCGAAGGCCGAGCGTGTGCCCGAGCCCACCTCGCGCATCACCCATGTGGTGTCCGTCAGGTCAGCAGCCTCGATACGACGCTGCTCCAGCCAGGGATGGCGATTGCCAACCACGAGGAGCAGGCGGTCGGCGGCGACCTGCGTCCGCACGAGGTCCGGAAATTCGACCTCGCCCTCGACGACGCTGAGCTCCGCCCGGCCGGCCAGCACGGCTTCTGCCGCGCTTCGGGTGTTGCCGACGGTGAGATGCAGGTCGACGCGCGGAAAGCGCTCATGATAGGCGACGAGCCGTGACGGCAGCCAGTAGCTGGCGACCGTCTGGCTGGCGTGCACCCGCAAGGTCCCCGACGCCGTTCCGCCGAGATCCGCCAGCATGTGTTCGGCCGAGGCGGCGCGTTCCAGGAGTGCCCTCGCCTCAGGCAGGAACAGCCGACCCGCCTCCGTCAGCTCGATCCTGCGGCCGATGCGGTCGAAGAGCACCACATCATGCCGGCGCTCGAGCACCGAGATGGCAGCGCTGGCAGCCGACTGCGTCATGTTGAGCGCAGCGGCGGCGCGGGTCACATGCTGCCGCTCCGCCACCTCGATGAACACGCGCAACTGGTCAAGGGTCATGGCTATCGTTCGCTATTTTCGATCAGATCAACCGATATTACGCGTTGGATTTGTCTTTGGAAGTACCGGAGGATGGATTTGCGCAATAACAAGCAGTTCTAGAACAATGACCCAAGCCACATCTTCCGCAGAGCAAATACATCCTGAGCCTCGTTTCACTCCGCTGGCAACCGGGCTCCTCCTCACCGGTGGCATAGCAGTTGCGGCCCTCGGTTTCCGGACGCTGACGGAGTGGTTGTGGCTGAGCCCGCTGATCCTCTCGATCGTGATCGGCATGGTGATCGGCAATGTCGTGAAACTGCCTGCCACCGCCGCGCCCGGAATCGCATTTGCCATGCGGCGCCTGTTGCGCCTCGGCATCATCCTGCTCGGACTGCAGGTGACGCTTGGCCAGATCCTCTCGCTCGGGTTCGGCGGCCTCGTGGCCGTGACCGCAACCCTCGTCGCCACCTTCCTGGCGATCCGGTTCGTCGGACGCGCCATGGGAGTCGACCCCGCATTGACCGATCTGATCGCCGCCGGCACCTCCGTCTGCGGCGCCTCGGCGGTGATCGCGGCAAACACCGTCGCCGGCGGTCGCGACGAGCAGGTCGCCTACGCCGTTGCCTGCGTGACGATCTTCGGCTCGGTTTCCATGCTGCTGTTTCCGCTGCTGGCCACCCCGCTCGCGCTCGACCCGCAGGCCTATGGCGTGTGGACCGGCTCGACCATCCATGAAGTGGCGCAGGTGGTTGCGGCCGCCTTCCAGGGCGGTGACGTGGCAGGCCAGTCGGGCACGATCGCAAAGCTTGCGCGGGTGATGCTGCTGGCTCCCCTCGTCATGGCCATGGCCTATGCCGCCCGACGCGGACAGAGCGGCGGCTCAGCGGCGTCGAGCCCCATGCCCTGGTTCGTCTTCGGCTTCCTGGCCATGGTGCTGATCAACAGCAGCATCGACATTCCGGCTGTTGCCCATCAGGCGGGCGCCCTGCTGTCGAGCTTCCTGCTGTCGATGGGACTGGCTGCCATGGGGCTGCACACCACGATCGGGCGGCTGAAGATGCAGGGCACGCGACCGCTGGCGCTGGGCGCCTTCGGCTGGCTGTTCATCTCGGTCTTCGGGCTGATGATGGTGAAGCTCACCGGCTTCTGAAGGCCGCTCAGGCGGCGCTGATCCCGAGCCCGCGCATGAACAGCTGCTCCAGGAAGCGTGCCGCATCCTCGAAGCGCCCCTCGCCGGCCCGGTTCTCGCCCAGCACGGCGCGCACCTGCACGTCGAAATCGGCATAATGCTGCGTCGTCGCCCAGATCGAGAAGATCAGGTGATAGGGATCGCATCGGGCAAGCTTGCCCGCCTTGATCCACGTGCGGATGACCTCCGCCTTCTCGTCGACGAGGGCTTTCAGCGGCCCGTTGATCTCGTCCTCGATATGCGGCGCGCCCTGCAGGATCTCGTTGGCGAAGAGCCGGCTTTCGCGCGGAAAATCCCGCGACATTTCCAGTTTTCGGCGGATGTAGGAGCGGATCTCCGATTCCGGATCGCCGTCGGCATCGAAGGCCTGGAGCGGCTCAAGCCAGGTAAACAGCATCCGCTCCAGGAGCGTGCGGTGGATCGCCTCCTTGGTGCGGAAGTAGTAGAGGAGGTTGGGCTTCGACATGCCGGCCGCCTCGGCGATCTGATCGATCGTGGCGCCCCTAAAACCGTTTGATGAGAAGACATCGAGGGCCGCGTCGAGAATGCGCTCCTCCTTCTCCTCCTGGATCCGCGTCCGCCGCTGCGTCTTCGCCGCACGTGGTACCGTCATCCCCTCGCCTGACCTTTCCGTCCCTGCACCCGGCCACCACCAGATTTTCGCGAAGCGACCGGCTTCGACATTTGCCGGTGACTTTTCGTGATTTTCGTCTTGAGTGGCGGCGCGGAAATTGTAATGTTTTACCAACCGGTCAAATTATCAGCGACAAGTCCAACAAAGGCAATGCTGAGTTTCACTGCCGACAAACGGCGGGAACGACCGACGGGAACAGCACGGCCGCACCGTTGCGGCCACAGAACAGGTGAGGACTGAACTCATGGTGGCAGCACCCGGAGAGAACCTGCGCATCAACGGCGACAGGTTGTGGGACATGCTGATGGATATGGCCAAGATTGGCCCCGGCGTCGCCGGCGGCAACAATCGCCAGACCCTGACGGATGCCGATGCGGAAGGCCGCGATCTCTTCAAGGCCTGGTGCGACGAGGCGGGCCTGACGATGGGCGTCGACAAGATGGGCACCATGTTTGCCACCCGCCCCGGCACCGACCCCGACGCGCTGCCGGTCTTCATCGGCTCGCATCTCGACACCCAGCCGACCGGCGGCAAGTACGACGGCGTGCTTGGCGTTCTTGCAGGCCTCGAGGTCGTCCGCACGATGAACGACCTCGGCATCCAGACCAAGCATCCGATCACCGTCGTCAACTGGACCAACGAGGAAGGCGCCCGCTTTGCGCCGGCCATGCTCGCCTCCGGCGTCTTCGCCGGCGTCCATGATCTCGACTATGCCTATGCCCGCAAGGACCCCGACGGCAAGACCTTCGGCGACGAACTGAAGCGCATCGGCTGGCTTGGCGAGGAAGAGGTCGGCGCCCGCAAGATGCACGCCTACTTCGAGTATCACATCGAGCAGGGCCCGATCCTCGAAGCCGAGGAAAAACAGATCGGCGTCGTCACCCACTGCCAGGGCCTCTGGTGGCTGGAATTCACGCTGACCGGCAAGGAGGCGCACACCGGTTCGACGCCGATGACCCTGCGCGTCAATGCCGGTCTCGCCCTGGGTCGCATCCTGGAGATGGTCCAGGCGGTGGCGATGGCCGAACAGCCGGGCGCCGTCGGCGGCGTCGGCCAGGTGTTCTTCTCGCCGAACTCCCGCAACGTCCTGCCCGGCAAGGTGGTCTTCACCGTCGACATCCGCACGCCGAGCCAGGAGAAGCTCGACCGCATGCGGGCGAGGATCGAAGCGCAGGCGGCGGAGATCTGCGAGGCCCTCGGCGTCGGCTGTTCCGTCGAGGCCGTCGGGCATTTTGACCCGGTGACCTTCGACCCTGTGCTTGTCGGTCGCGTCCGCGAGGCGGCGGAAAGGCTTGGGCACAGCCACATGAACATCATCTCCGGCGCCGGCCACGACGCCTGCTGGGCGGCCCGTGTGGCACCCTCCACCATGATCATGTGCCCCTGCGTCGACGGCCTGTCCCACAATGAGGCCGAGGAGATCTCCAGGGAGTGGGCCGCGGCGGGCGCCGACGTGCTGTTCCACGCGGTGGTGGAGACGGCGGAGATTGTAGGGTGAACGTGTTCGCGTTACATTGGGCACATAGCGCATCCTCGGAGAGAGTGTCATGGCGCCATCCACTGAGAATCTTGTCCTTGAGATGCTGCGTGCAATCCGTGCGACTCAAGAAAAGCACTCGGACGACCTCCTGGAGATCAAGGAGCGGCTCGGCTTTCTTGAGCAGCAATACGCCAGCATCTCGACAAGGCTTGATAGATTGGACCTTCGCGTCCTGCGCATCGAAAAGCGCCTCGATCTCGTCGAAGTATAACTACCACAGAGACGACGTGCTGTTCCACGCGGTGGTGGAGACGGCGGAGATTGTGGGATGAAGACGAAACCGCTATATTCCGGCGTCGAGAGGATGTCGCGATGTCGGACAAGGTCACCAACGAGCTCATCTACGAGACGCTCAAGCGCATGCAGAAAGCGCTTTCCCTGCACACGCAGTACCATCTTGAGACCAAGGAGCGGCTGGGACTGGTCGAATATCAGATGGGTGGCATCACAGCCCAGTACGCCAGCATTTCCAAACGCTTGGACCCTGTCGACGAGCGGCTTACACGCATCGAAAAACGCCTCGACCTCGTCGAGGCTTGAGCAGCACAGCAACCACAGCAGACGAACATTACGACGATAGCATCGGGCCTCCGGCTCCGATGCGGCCGGTGGTCCCCGACATAAAAACAGAGGGAACGGGACCCATGACCACAGTCATCAAACACGGAACCATCGTCACCGCCGACCTGACCTACAAGGCGGACGTGAAGATCGACGGCAGCAGGATCGTCGAGATTGGCCCGGACCTCTCGGGCGACACGGTGCTGGATGCGACCGGCTGCTATGTGATGCCGGGCGGCATCGATCCGCATGTGCACCTCGAAATGCCGTTCATGGGCACCTATTCCGCCGACGACTTCGAAAGCGGCACGCGCGCAGCCCTTGCCGGCGGCACCACCATGGTGGTGGACTTCTGCCTGCCCGACCCCGGCCAGTCGCTGCTCGACGCGCTGAAGCGATGGGACAACAAGGCGACCCGCGCCAACTGCGACTATTCCTTTCACATGGCGGTGACCTGGTGGGGCGAGCAGGTCTTTGACGAGATGAAGACCGTCGTGCAGGACAAGGGCATCAACACCTTCAAGCACTTCATGGCCTACAAAGGCGCGCTGATGGTCAACGACGACGAGATGTTCGCCTCGTTCTCGCGCTGCGCCGAGCTCGGCGCGCTGCCGCTGGTCCATGCGGAAAACGGCGATGTCGTTGCCGCCATGCAGCAGAAGCTGATGGATGCCGGCAACAACGGCCCCGAGGCGCATGCCTATTCGAGGCCCGCATCCGTCGAAGGGGAAGCCACCAACCGGGCGATCATCATCGCCGACATGGCCGGCGCGCCGCTCTATGTCGTCCACACCTCCTGCGAACAGGCCCATGAAGCCATCCGCCGCGCCCGGAGTAACGGCATGCGCGTCTATGGCGAGCCGCTGATCCAGCATCTGACGCTCGACGAGAGCGAGTATTTCGACAAGGACTGGGACCACTCCGCCCGCCGGGTGATGAGCCCGCCCTTCCGCAACAAGACCCACCAGGACTCGCTCTGGGCCGGCCTTGCGTCAGGCTCGCTGCAGGTGGTCGCGACCGACCACTGCGCCTTCACCACCGACCAGAAGCGCACTGGCGTCGGCGATTTCCGCAAGATCCCGAACGGCACCGGCGGTCTGGAAGACCGCATGCCGATGCTCTGGACCCATGGCGTCGCCACCGGCCGCATCACCATGAACGAGTTCGTCGCGGTGACCTCCACGAACATCGCCAAGATCCTCAACGTCTACCCTCGGAAGGGCGCCATCCTCGTCGGCGCCGATGCCGATATCGTCGTCTGGGATCCGAGCAAGGAAAAGACGATTGCCGCGAGCACCCAGCAATCGGCGATCGATTACAACGTCTTCGAGGGCAAACAGGTTAAGGGCCTGCCGCGCTACACGCTGACCCGCGGCAAGGTGGCGATCGACGACGGTGTGGTGAAGACTGAAGAGGGCCACGGCCAGTTCGTCAGCCGCGAGCCCTATCCGGCCGTCAGCACGGCACTCTCCACCTGGAAGGAAGTCACCGCACCGCGCAAGGTGGAACGCAGCGGGATACCGGCGAGCGGGGTGTGATGCGCGACGTTCATTCGCCGTCATGCCTCTGTCCATTCCCCTCCCCAACCCCTCCCCACAAGGGGGAGGGGCTTAGGCGAGGCGCCGCCGCAGGTCCTCTCCCCCCTTGTGGGGGAGATGCCCGGCAGGGCAGAGAGGGCATTGGGTACGGATGGTTCTTAGATCTCCACCAGTCCGTCCAGCTCCGGCAGCAGCACGACGCTCTCCTGCTCGTTCGGATCCGTCCGCGCGATGATCGCCGTGCAGGGCGTGTTGGAGAGGTTCGCCGGCAGGTGCGGCACGCCCGCGGGAATGTAGAAGAGTTCGCCCGCATGCACGACGACATGGTGTTCCAGCCGGTCGCCGTACCAGGTGTGCGCCGAGCCCGACAGCATGTAGATCGCCGTCTCGTGGCTTGCGTGCAGATGCGCCTTGGCGCGGCCGCCGGGCGGTATGGTCAAAAGATGCATGCAGATGCCGGTCGAGCCGACCGTCTCGGCGGCAATGCCCTCGAAATAGCTCAGCCCCTGCTTGCCGTCATAGGTCGCGCCGGGTTTGACGATCCGGCAGGTGGGCTTCGATGATGCGTCCATGTCATCCGTCCTCCGTCCTGTGCCACGATGCGGCCCGGCCCGATCGGCCCCTGATGCCGCAAGTCCCGATCATAGCATGCCTGCCGGCCCCGGCATCCTTAGAACACAGCATTGGCAAAGCCCCATGACATCCTCTCCCTCGCCCGTCGTGTCCGCCCGCAAGCTCGGTCTCACCTTCCAGACAGGCGATGGGCCGGTGCATGCCCTCTCGGATGTCGACCTGGAGGTGGCCAAGGGCGATTTCGTCTCCTTCATCGGCCCCTCGGGCTGCGGCAAGACGACCTTTCTGCGCGTCGTCGCCGACCTCGAGAAGAACACCTCCGGCGAGATCACCGTCAACGGCATGACGCCGGAGGAGGCCCGCAAGGCCCGTGCCTACGGCTATGTCTTCCAGGCCCCGGCGCTCTACCCGTGGCGCACGATCGAGAAGAACATCGCCCTGCCGCTGGAGATCATGGGCCATGCGCCGGCCGAACGCGCAGAGCGCATCGAACGCACGCTCGATCTCGTCAACCTCTCCGGCTTCGGCAAGAAATACCCCTGGCAGCTCTCCGGCGGCATGCAGCAGCGCGCCTCGATCGCGCGCGCGCTCGCCTTCGACGCCGACCTGCTCCTGATGGACGAGCCCTTCGGCGCGCTAGACGAGATCGTCCGCGATCATCTGAACGAGCAGCTCCTGAAACTCTGGGCTGCGACCCGGAAGACCATCTGCTTCGTCACTCACTCCATCCCCGAAGCGGTCTATCTCTCGACCAGGATCGTGGTGATGAGCCCCCGCCCGGGCCGGGTGACCGACGTGATCGAGAATACCCTGCCCCGGGAGCGCCCGCTGGACATCCGCGAGACGCCGGAATTCCTGGAGATCGCCCACCGAGTGCGCGAGGGCTTGAGAGCGGGGCATAGTTATGAGGAGTAGTGTGTTTCAAGAAACCCCTCCCCAACCCCTCCCCACAAGGAGGAGGGGCTTGATCCGCAGCCCCGTTGCGAAAGACAGTGCAGCGACCAGATGCTGCACGCTCCTTAACTTGGGGAAGAAGACGATGCGGCAGGTTAAGCCCCTCCCCCTTGTGGGGAGGGGTTGGGGAGGGGTCCTTGCCATCGACGGAGGAATTGGCATGCCGCATTCCAACATCGATCCCAAGACCAGAACCCGGGCAAAAGCCCTCCGTCGCGAACTCACCAAGGCGGAAGCCGCCATGTGGAGCATGCTGCGCGATCTGCGCCCCTACGGTCCCCGGTTTCGACGGGAGACGCCAATCGGCCCTTACATCGCCGACTTTGCCTGGCTCTCGGCCCGCATTGTGGTCGAGGTTGACGGAGACACGCATGAAACGGACCAGGGGCGCCGGCACGATCGACGGCGGGACGCTTTCCTGACTGGCCAGGGTTTCACCGTCCTCCGCTTCGAAAACGAACAGGTCCTCAGCGGCCCGGACGTCGTCTTCGTGACGATCCAGACCCATGCCGCGCCCTTCCTGAAAGGGGTTCCGGCATGACCACCGACTCCCTTAAAACCCGCGCTCTCCCCGTCCTCACCGTCGTCGCCGCCATCATCGCCGCCTGGTATCTCGCCGCCGTGCTGATGAACGCCCCCTTCCAG
This sequence comes from Pseudorhizobium marinum, assembly GCF_000705355.1. Classification (NCBI taxonomy): domain Bacteria; kingdom Pseudomonadati; phylum Pseudomonadota; class Alphaproteobacteria; order Hyphomicrobiales; family Rhizobiaceae; genus Pseudorhizobium; species Pseudorhizobium marinum. The sequence goes on along the minus strand of NZ_JMQK01000001.1, from coordinate 300,009 downwards.
CGCGATCTCGACCGCCGCGGCGATGTCACCTCGACCACCATGGAGTTCATCGGCAAGACGCTCTCGCAGCCGAAGCCGATCGTGCCGGCGCCGCATCAGGTGGTGGTGAACGTCTTCGAGAACACCTTCCTGCGCAAGGTGACGAGCAACCGCAGCCTTGTCTATCATTCCTGGGTGACGCTCTCCTCGACGCTTGCCGGTTTTGGCATGGGCACCTTGCTCGGAATCCTGATCGCCGTCGGCATCGTCCATGTGAAGGCGCTCGACCGCAGCCTGATGCCCTGGATCATCGCCTCGCAGACGGTGCCGATCCTGGCGATCGCGCCGATGGTGGTGGTGGTGCTCTCGGCGATCAATGTCTCAGGGCTGATCCCCAAGGCGCTGATCTCCACCTACCTCTCCTTCTTCCCCGTCGCTGTCGGCATGGTGAAGGGCCTGCGCTCGCCCGAGCTCATGCATCTCGACCTGATGCGCACCTATAGCGCCAGTTCCTGGCAGACCTTCTGGAAGCTGCGGATGCCCGCCGCCATGCCCTTCCTGTTCACCTCCATGAAGGTGGCGGTCGCGGCAAGCCTCGTCGGCGCCATCGTGGCGGAACTGCCGACCGGCGCGGTCGCAGGCATCGGCTCCAAGCTCCTGGCCGGCTCCTACTACAGCCAGACGATCGACATGTGGGCGGCGCTGATCGCCGGTTCGGTGCTCGCCGCGATCCTGGTGACGATCGTCGGCATCGGGTCGCGCCTGGTCGACCGCAGAATGGGAGTGAAGCCCGCATGAGTCTCCTCCTTCGCTCCTGGCAGGGTGCCGTCGCCCTCCTCCTCTGCCTTCTGGCACTCAGCCAGCTGCCGCTGCTCGGCCCGGAGGCCCCGCTTCCCGTCGGGTCCGGCGCCACGAGCGTGATCCTGCTGCTCATCGCCGGCGGCGCCCTCGCCTCCTTCCTGCCGATCCCGACCGCGGCGTTGGCAGCCATCCTGTTTGTTGCTGCGCATGGCGCGGCCTGGCTGCTGATCGGCGGCATCGACGGCAACGAGGGACATGCCGGGAGCGCCTTCTTCCTGCTCGTCGCGGCCAGCTGGCTGCTCGGCTGGCGCTGCATCACGGTGCTGGCGGACATCGAACCGGACAGCCGGGCGGTGGAGACCTTTCTGCGCCTGCTCATCCCGGCAATCTTCGGCGCCTGGATCCTGATCCTCTGGGAAGCGGTCACGCGCGGTGCCGGCGTTCCCTTCATCCTGCTGCCGCCGCCCTCGGCGATCTGGGAGAGGATCGGCAACTCCCTTCCGATCCTTGCCGCCGACGTGCGCCAGACGATCTTCAAGGCCGTGCTGTTCGGCTATGTCGTCGGCTGCGCCGCGGGCTTCGCGATGGCGATCCTCGCCGACCGCATCGTCTTCCTGCGGCGCGGCGTGCTGCCGATCGCCAACCTGATGTCGGCCCTGCCGATCATCGGCGTGGCGCCGATCATGGTCATGTGGTTCGGTTTCGACTGGCAGTCGAAGGCTGCCGTCGTCATCGTCATGACCTTCTTCCCGATGCTGGTGAACACCATTGCCGGCCTGGGTGCTGCAGGCGCCATGGAGCGTGACCTGATGCGCTCCTATGCGTCGGATTACTGGCAGACGCTGGTCAAGCTGCGCCTGCCCGCCGCCATGCCCTTCGTCTTCAATGCGCTGAAGATCAACTCGACGCTCGCCCTGATCGGCGCCATCGTCGCCGAGTTCTTCGGCACGCCGATCGTCGGCATGGGCTTTCGCATTTCCACCGAGATCGGCCGCATGAACGTCGACATGGTCTGGGCGGAAATCGCGGTTGCGGCGGTCATTGGATCGGTCTTTTATGGCGTCGTGGCGCTCGCCGAGCGGGCCACGACGTTCTGGCATCCGTCTAACCGTGGTGGCTAGGCGTTTTCGCCACCCGCAACGACGGGCGGCGGCAAAACCTCAGAGGGAAGGATAAGAAAAATGAGAAACATCCTGATTGCATTGATGGCGAGCGCGATGTCGCTCGCAGCAAGCCAGGCATCGGCTGCCGACGAGATCGTGCTGCAGCTGAAGTGGGTGGCCCAGTCCCAGTTCGCCGGCTACTATGTCGCCAAGGACAAGGGCTTCTACGAAGAGGAAGACCTCGACGTCGAGATCAAGGCCGGCGGCCCGGACATTGCGCCGGAGCAGGTGATCGCCGGCGGCGGCGCCGACGTGATCGTCGCCTGGATGGGCGGCGCGCTGGTCGCCCGCGAAAAGGGCGTGCCGCTCGTCAACATCGCCCAGCCCTACCAGAAGTCCGGCCTGCAGCTGATCTGCCCCAAGGACGGGCCGATCAAGACCGAGGCAGATTTCAAGGGCCATACGCTCGGCGTCTGGTTCTTCGGCAACGAATATCCCTTCTTCGCCTGGATGAACAAGCTCGGCCTTTCGACCGAAGGCGGCGCCGACGGCGTCACGGTCCTGAAGCAGAGTTTTGACGTACAACCGCTCGTCCAGAAGCAGGCGGATTGCATCTCGGTGATGACCTACAACGAGTACTGGCAGGCGATCGACGCCGGCTTCAAGCCGGAGGACCTGACCGTCTTCAACTACAGCGAGATGGGCAACGACCTGCTCGAGGACGGGCTTTATGTTCTCGAGGACAAGCTCGCTGACCCGGCCTTCAAGGAAAACATGGTGAAATTCGTCCGCGCCTCGATGAAGGGCTGGGAGTACGCCATCGCAAATCCGGAGGAAGCGGCCGAGATCGTCATGGACAACGGCGGCCAGGACGAGAACCACCAGGTGCGGATGATGGGCGAAGTGGCCAAGCTGATCGGCGACGCAACGGGCAAGCTCGACACGGCAGTCTACGAGCGGACGACCAATGCCCTGCTTGACCAGAAGATCATCACCACGGAACCGGAGGGCGCCTATACAACGGAGATTACCGACGCAGCAGCGCAGTGATCTGCGGTATACTTTCGACACGCACAGAACGCGCGGCTTCGGCTGCGCGTTTTACGTAAATCATCAGCAAAACTAATCGGTGGCATCTCCGCTCAGGATTGATTTGTCTGCCCTGCGCACGTACAAAAGCTGTGACAGTTGAAACTTCGGCAGCCGTCTTGCAACGGCCTGACCCGGTTCCCAACTGTGCATTGATACAAGCTTCGAGGGCGCACGAAATCGTTCGTCGCAAAGTGCGGACCTGACAAGCCCACCGTTCATTTGGATTAGTCGCATGCTCCGCAAGTCTTCTCTTCTTGCCGCCTTCATATCGGCTGCCCTGCTGACGGCAGCTCCCGTATCCGCGCAGGAAGAAACCGAGGTCCGCGAGCCGACGCTGCCCGCAATCGTGGTTTCGGAAGCCGTGCAAAAGCCGCTGGTTGACCGGGTAAACGCGACGGGAACGATCCAGCCGGTGCAGGAGGTCTATGTCCAGCCGCTCGTCGATGGCCTTTCCGTCCGCGCTCTCAATGTGGATGCCGGCGATACCGTGGCCGCCGACGAGGTGCTTGCGACCCTGAACGACGACACGCTGGTTCTGCAAAAGAGCCAGTTGCAGGCAAACAGGGCCAAGGCAGAGGCAGGGCTGGCGCAGTACAGGGCGCAAGTGATCGAGGCGCAGGCCAATCGCGACGATACCGTCCGCCAGCGCGACCGTCTGGTCCGCCTGCAGGAAACGGGAACTGCCACCACCTCGCAGGTCGAACAGGCAAGTTCCGCTGTCGAGGTTGCAGAAGCGCGGCTTCAGGCCGCGCGGCAGGCGGTCGCCGTCGGCGAGGCCGACATCGAAGTGGTGGACAGCCAGATTGCCGACATCGACCTGAGGCTCGCGCGCACCAGCGTCAAGACTCCGGTCGCCGGCGTCGTTTCAGCCCGCAATGCCAAGGTCGGCGCGATCGCAAGCGGCGCCGGAGAGCCGTTGTTCACGGTGATCCGCGACGGCGCGCTGGAACTGGTTGCCGACCTTTCGGAAACCAATATCCAGAAGGTCGAGCCCGGCCAGAAGGCGCTTGTGACGATTGCCGGCGGGACCACGACGATCGAGGGTGTGGTCCGCCTCGTGTCGCCGACCGTGGACGCCGTGAGCCGCCTCGGCTACGTGCGCATCGATATCGACGAGAAGAACGGCGTCCGCGCCGGCATGTATGGCAGCGCACAGATCATCATCGACGAGAAGACGGCGCTCGCCCTGCCGCTGTCTGCCGTCACCACGGGACGCGACGGCTCTTTCGCCCGAAAGGTGGAGGATGGCGTCGTGAAGCAGGCGGACATTCAGATCGGCATCCAGGATGGCGGTTTCGTGGAAATCGTCAGCGGCCTGGCGGCCGGCGACGTGGTTGTCGAGAAGGCTGGTGCCTTCGTGCGTGACGGGGACCGGATCGCGCCGGTCTTCAAAGAAGCCGCCGCATCGAATTGATCGAGGACGTACGATGAACTTCTCAGCCTGGTCGATCCGCAACCCGATTGCACCGCTGCTCGGCTTCGCACTGCTGCTCTTCATGGGTGTGCAGTCCTTCTATTCGCTGCCGATCACCCGCTTCCCGAATATCGACGTGCCGGTGGTTTCGATCACGGTGGTGCAGAGCGGCGCCTCGCCCGCCGAACTGGAAATGCAGGTCACGAGAGAGGTCGAGGACGCTGTCGCCTCGATCAGCGGCGTCGACGAAATCTCCTCGACCGTGGTGGACGGCCAGTCGCAGACCGTCGTGATGTTCCGCATCGAGAAGCCGACCGACGAGGCGGTTCAGGACACCAAGGACGCAATCGACCGCATCCGCAGCGACCTGCCGGCCAGCGCCGAGGAGCCGGTCGTTTCGAAGATCGACGTCGAGGGCCAGGCCATCCAGACCTTTGCCGTCTCATCGCCCAACATGACCCTCGAGGAGCTCTCCTGGTTCGTCGACGACACCATCAAGCGCGAACTGCAGGGCCAGCCCGGCATCGGCCGGATCGACCGCTACGGCGGTGCCGACCGTGAAATCCGCATTGCCCTCAACCCGGACAAGCTCGACGCCTATGGCATCACCGCCGTCGACGTGAACAATCAGCTGCGCGGCACCAACGTCGATCTCGGCTCGGGCCGCGGACAGGTGGCAGGCAACGAGCAGACGATCCGTACGCTGGGCGACGCCCGCACAGTGGAGCAGCTGGCCGACACGACGATCGCGCTCTCGGGCGGACGCTTCGTCAGACTGGCGGAAATCGGCACCATCGACGACACCTACGAGGAGCAGAAGTCCTTCTCGCGCTTCAACGGCGTCCCTTCCGTCACCTTCGCCGTCTTCCGCGCCAAGGGCGCCAGCGAAGTCTCGGTGGCGGAGACGGTCGGGGAAAGCCTCGCAACCGTCCGCGCCGCCTATCCGGACGTCAACATCGAGATGGTCGACGATTCCGTCTACTTTACCTACGGCAACTACGAGGCGGCGCTGCACACGCTGATCGAAGGCGCGCTGCTGGCCATCGTCGTGGTCATGCTGTTCCTGAAGAACTGGCGCGCGACCGTCATTGCCGCCGTCGCCCTGCCGCTTTCGGCGATCCCGACCTTCTGGGTCATGGAGCTGCTCGGGTTCTCTCTGAACCTCGTCAGCTTCCTCGCCCTGACGCTCGCCACCGGGATCCTCGTCGACGACGCGATCGTCGAGGTCGAGAACATCGCGCGGCACATCAAGATGGGCAAGACGCCCTATCGCGCCGCCCTGGAAGCCGCCGACGAAATCGGGCTGGCGGTCATCGCGACGAGCTTCACGATCATCGCCGTCTTCGTGCCCGTGTCCTTCATGCCGGGCATTCCCGGCCAGTATTTCATCCAGTTCGGCCTGACGGTGGCCTTCTCGGTCGTCTTCTCGCTGCTGGTGGCGCGCCTCATCACGCCGCTGATGGCGGCCTACTGGATGCGCGCCGAAGACGCGATGGATGACCACCAGGACAACGATGGCCGCCTGATGCGGGCCTATACTTGGATGGTGACCGGCACCACGCGGAAGTGGTACATGCGCTATGCGACGCTGCTCGGCGCAATCGCATTCCTCGTGGGGTCGCTTGCGCTTTTGGCCCAGGTCCCCGGCAGCTTCCTGCCGCCGGAGGACTCCTCGCGCATCGTGCTTTCGGTCGAACTGCCGCCGAATGCGACGCTGGACGAGACGGCAGAGACGACCGATCGCATCTACGAGGTGACGCGGGACCTGGAGGGCGTCGAGGGCGTCTTCATCCTGGGCGGCGCATCACCGAAGGGCGACCTCGAGCTTCGCCGCGCCACCGTGCGCGTCATCCTCGGGAACATCGATCACTCGCTGTTCAAGACGCTCGTCAACAAGGGGCTCGGCTCCATTCCGTTGCTCGGCGACATGATCCCGAAGGTTCCCGATCACGGACGCACGCGCCCGCAGTGGGAAATCGAGAGGGAGCTGCTGGCCAAGCTGCAGTCCATCCCGGACGTGCGCATCTCCAAGCTCAACGACCGCGCCGAGCGCGAGCTCAGCTTCAACTTCCTGTCCTCAAATGAGGAAGACCTGAACGAAGCCGTCAGCACGCTGGAATCCAAGCTGCGCGCATCGCCGATCCTTGCCAACGTCAGCTCGGAAGGCGCGCTGCCCCGTCCGGAACTGCAGATCCGGCCGCGCACGGATGAAGCTGCCCGCCTCGGGATCACGCCTCAGCAGATCTCCGAAACGATCCGCGTCGCCACCATCGGCGATGTCGATGCGCAGCTGCCGAAGATGTCGATCGACGACCGGCAGATCCCGATCCGCGTCCAGGCCTCGCTCGACTTCCGGCGCGACCTCTCGGCGATCCGGGCCCTGCAGATCAAGACCGCGACCGGCGAGACCGTGCCGCTCTACAGCGTCGCCGACGTCGACTATGCGGAAGGTCCGAGCTCCATCCGGCGCAACGACCGTAGCCGCGTCGTCTCCATCGGTTCCGACGTCCCCTTCGGCACCGCGCTCGACACCTCCACGGAGGAATTCAAGCGCATCGTCAGCGAGACGGAGCTTCCCCCTTCTGTCCGGCTGGCCGAAAGTGGCGACGCCAAGGTGCAGGCGGAAATGACGGCAGGCTTCGCCAACGCCATGCTGCTCGGCCTCCTGCTGGTGCTGGTGGTGCTGATCCTGCTCTTCAAGGACGTGATCCAGCCCTTCACCATCCTGCTCTCGCTGCCGCTGGCCATCGGCGGTGTCGCGATCGCACTGATCATCACGCAGAATTCGCTCTCCATGCCCGTGCTGATCGGCATCCTGATGCTGATGGGTATCGTCACCAAGAACGCCATCCTGCTGGTGGACTTCGCCATCGAGATGCGCCGCCACGGCATGGAACGCGTTCATGCCATGGTCGAAGCCGGCCGCAAGCGTGCCCGTCCGATCATCATGACCTCGATCGCCATGTCGGCGGGCATGCTGCCCTCGGCGCTCGGCGTCGGCGAAGGCGGCTCCTTCCGCGCACCCATGGCGATTGCGGTGATCGGTGGCATCATCGTCTCGACCGTGCTCTCGCTGGTCGTCGTTCCGGCCTTCTTCCTGATCATGGATGACATCTCGCTCCTGCTCGGACGCCTCTTCGGCGGCATGTTCGGGAAGAAGGAAGAGGAAGATGCGGCATTCTCCTCCGAGGTGCTCAGCCGCCACGCGCAGGAAGCCTCGCAGTCGATCACCACGCTCGAGGAGCGCGTTGCCTCCATCGAGAAGCAGAACGGCGCCAACGACGACCGCGACAAGGGCGAGCCTGGCTCCCCCGGCTCCAATGTCCTGAGGCTGACGCCCTGGGCGGCGGAGTAGACGGCGGTAAAGCCTGCATCCCCAGTACATCGAAGGCCGGGTCCGTCCCGGCCTTTTTCATGCGCGTCGTCCCGCGTCACATTTGATCGAAGTCAAAAGGCTCCGGCGCTGCTGCTGCTAGATTTCGATCTTCACCGGTGTCTCCAGCAGCCGGATGTGACGATGGAAGATCCGACGGTCCAGATGAACAAGAGCCTCAAAGTGAACAGCCGCGACAAGGCGCTCCTGGTGCGAACACCGTTCATGTCGGCGTTGAGCAACGAGGCTCTGCTCAAGATGCTGAATGCCGCCACGATAAGCAGCCTGCCGGCCCGCCACGTGGTCTTCCGTGAAGGAACCCCTGCCGATCACTTCTACTGCGTGCTTGGCGGCTACGTGCGCCTCTACCGTCTGAACCGGGAGGGACGCGAGGCCGACATCCGCGTCTGCGGCCCCGGCGACACCTTTGCCGAATGCCAGATCTTCGGCGACGATACCTACCGCTTCAACGCCCAGACCGCCGAGAACACCACCTTTGCCCGTTTCGACATCCGCACGGTGCGGACACTTGCCGAGCAGGAGCCGGACATCGCCAAGGCCATCATGGCCTGCCTTTCGCAGCACCTGCTGACGACCATGGACTGCGTCGCCAACGACCGGCTGCACACGGCACAGCAGCGGGTCGCGGAATACCTCCTGAAGAATTGCCCCGTCAGCGGCGGCCCGGCCTCGCTCCGCCTGCCCTTCCAGAAGAACCTGCTCGCCGGCATGCTGGGTCTCGCACCCGAGGCACTGTCACGGGCCTTCTCCTCGCTTCGCCGCATCGGCGTCACCGTCCGCGGCCGCGTCGTGCAGATCGGTGACGTCAGGGCCCTGCGGGACATCTAGCCAGCAGCCTCAGAGGCCGCCGTTCTCCTTCAGGAAACGGACGACATGATCGACGCCCTCGCCGCGCTTGAGGTCGGTGAAGAGATGCGGCTTGGCCTCCCGCATCCGGTGCGCATCGCGATCCATGACGTCGAGATCGACGTCGACATAGGGCGCCAGATCCTTCTTGTTGATCACCAGCAGATCGGAGCGGGTGATGCCCGGTCCGCCCTTCCTCGGGATCTCCTCGCCCTGGCAGGTGGAAATCACATAGATGGTGATGTCGGCGAGGTCCGGAGAGAAGGTGGCCGCCAGATTGTCGCCACCCGATTCGATGAAGACGATGTCGAGGTCCGGGAAGCGTTCGTTGAGCCCGGCTATCGCCTGCAGGTTGATCGTCGCGTCCTCGCGGATGGCGGTGTGCGGGCAGCCGCCCGTCTCTACACCAACGATCCGGTCCGACGAAAGCGCCTGCATCCGCACCAGCGCCTCGGCGTCCTCGCGGGTGTAGATGTCGTTGGTCACAACGGCGACCGAATACTCGTCGCGCATCGCCTTGCAGAGCTTCTCGGTGAGCGCTGTCTTGCCGGAGCCAACCGGGCCGCCGATGCCGACGCGCAAGGGACCGTTCTGGGATTTCATGGTGTTTCCTTTCGTCAGAAGGCTCGTCCCTCAGGAGCGGAAGAGCCTGGAATGCTGTGTCTCGTGGCGAAGCGAAGCGATCTCCGCCTGGATGCAGGAGGTGCCGAGGTCGTCGAGCGTGGTGGAGGCGGCACGCGACGCCACCGTGACGATCTCCTCCTCCAGGGCCGCCAGGACCGCCACGCCCTCGGACTGGCCGCAGACGCCGAGCCGGATGCCGGCCGATGTCATCTGGGACACTGCCGCATGCAGATAGGCCGCCATCGCATCCTCTGCCGGCACCGCCTGGGCCCCGGCGACGCTGCCGACCGCAACCGGAAACGGCAGGTCGTCCGGCAGGCGCGTGAAGACGCCATTGGGCCAGGCTTTCGCGGCACCGACGAAGGCCCGCCCCAGCGACAGTGTTTCCAGGTATCGTTCGGCCGAGCCGGCCAGCGCCAGCCCGAGGTCGGCCGCCTCACGAAGATCGGCCTCGCTCTCTTGACTGCGCCAGGCATGGCAGAACAGCACCGCATCGTTCCAGAGCGCCCCGTGGCGCAGGAGCGTCGCAATCCAGCCCTGCAGGCCGGTCGCATCCGCCACCATCCGATCATGCACCGCCCGCTCCAGCCCGCCGGAATAGGCAAAGCCGCCGATCGGAAAGGCCGGCGACATCCAGGCCATCAGCCGGAGCAGCGCCTGCGTGGCAAGCCCTTCACCCATGCGCGTCAGCCATGCGCATGATGGTCATGGCCGCCATGGGCGTGATAGGCACCGCGCACCGGGTGGAAGGGCTCCTCCACTTCGGCGACCGTGGCACCCAGCCCCTCCAGCATCTGCCGGATCACGTGGTCGCGCAGGATGAGAATGCGTCCCTCCTCGATCTGTGCCGACAGATGGCGGTTGCCGAGATGCCAGGCGAGCTCGATCAGGTGCAGCGGGTCGCGCGGCTTGATCTCGAAGAGCTTCTCGGAAGCGGCCGCGATCGCGACGTTGCTGCCGTCGTCGAGGATCAGCCGGTCGCCGTCGGCAAACAGCACCGCCTCCTTCAGGTCGAGCATCACCATCCCGCCGTTCGACAGATGCAGCACCTTGCGGCGCAGATGGCGCAGGTCGTGCGGCAGCGAGATTGTATCGACCGGCGGATCGGTGATGACGCCCGCCTTGTGATGGGAATGGATGTACTGCATCAGGAACTCCGGTCAGTTGAAAAGCGTGAGCGAGAAGGTAAGCGTCTGCGGCAAGGGGTTCCAGAGGCCGGTGCGCACCCCGGAAGCCCTCAGCGCCTGCGCCGTCCAGGTGTTGCAGCCGAGCAGCGCATTGAAGGCACCCTTCGCCTCGAAGAAGCGGTCATACGGTCCATATCCCGCGTCCGGGATCGCGGCAACGGCATCCGGCGCCTGCGCAAAGCTTTCGCGGATGAACACCTGCAGCTGTTCGAACTCCTCCAATCCAAGTTCGAGCGCGGTGACCGCAGGATGCCCTTCGTCGAGTTCGCCGGTGACGTCGACATGGAGCACGGAACTGTCGACGGTCAGCGCCCGAAAGACGGGCATCGGTTTCAGATCGCCCCAGGTCGGCGTTTCGAGATAGAAGGCCCGCCCGCCCCAGCCGATGATCATCCACCGGGCGCCCGGTTCCGCGACAGGGACGCCGGACCGTTCGAGGAAGGCGAAGGCGGCGCGCGTGTCGGCATCGAGCGGGATGGCGATATCGGTGTGGATCGGATTGGACAAGACGAGAATCCGCCGGGTCTCACCACCTGTGTCTTCCGCCGCCTGCGACCACAAAGGCAATGGGATCAGGGCACCGGCGGCGACTGCACCGACGATGATCAGGATCACCGCCAGCAGCCGCCGCAGCACTCTCATCATGCGGTTGCCTTGATCTCTCGGTGCCACCTCAGAACAGGAAGTAGCGCTGCGCCATCGGCAGAACGGTGGCCGGTTCGCAGGTTAGAAGCTCGCCGTCGGCGCGCACCTCGTAGGTTTCCGGATCGACCTCGATATGCGGCGTCAGCGAATTGTGGATCATCGAGGCCTTGGAGATGGACCGCGTGTTCTTCACCGCCAGCAGTTTCTTGGCGACGCCGAGGCGCTGCGCCAGCCCGGCATCGAGCGAGGCCTGGCTGACGAAGGTGACCGAGGAATTGGTGCGCAGCTTGCCGTAGGCCGCAAACATCGGCCGGTAGTGCATCGGCTGCGGCGTCGGGATCGAGGCGTTCGGATCGCCCATGGGGGCTGCCGCAATCGATCCACCCATCAGGATCATCTCCGGCTTGACGCCGAAGAAGGCCGGGTTCCACAGCACCAGATCGGCGCGCTTGCCGACTTCCACCGAGCCAATCTCGTGCGAAAGACCGTGAGCGATCGCCGGATTGATCGTGTATTTGGCGATGTAGCGGCGGACGCGGAAGTTATCGTTCTCGCCCTTTTCCTCGGCCAGCCGCCCGCGCTGGCGCTTCATCTTGTCGGCGGTCTGCCAGGTGCGGATCGCCACCTCGCCGACGCGGCCCATGGCCTGGCTGTCCGACGAGATGATCGAGAAGGCACCGATATCGTGCAGGATGTCCTCGGCCGCAATCGTTTCCTTGCGGATGCGGCTTTCGGCAAACGCGATGTCTTCCGGGATCGACGGCGACAGGTGATGGCAGACCATCAGCATGTCAAGATGTTCGGCCAACGTGTTGATCGTATAGGGCCGCGTCGGGTTGGTCGACGACGGGATGACGTTCGGCAAGCCGCAGACCTTGATGATGTCGGGCGCATGACCGCCGCCCGCGCCTTCCGTGTGGAAGGCATGGATGGTGCGGCCCTTGATGGCTGCCACGGTGTTCTCCACGAAGCCGGACTCGTTCAGCGTATCCGTGTGGATCATCACCTGCACGTCGTATTCGTCGGCGACCGTCAGGCAGTTGTCGATCGCGGCCGGCGTCGTGCCCCAGTCCTCGTGGAGCTTCAGCGAGGAGGCGCCCGAAAGGATCATCTCCTCCAGCGGCGCCGGCAGCGAGGCGTTCCCCTTGCCGGCAAGCGCCAGATTCATCGGAAAGCCGTCGAAGCTCTCGATCATCCGCTCGATGTGCCAGGCGCCGGTGCAGGTGGTGGCAAGCGTGCCGTGTGCCGGGCCGGAACCGCCGCCCAGCATGCAGGTGATCCCGCTCATCAGCGCTTCCTCGATCTGCTGCGGGCAGATGTAGTGGATATGCGCATCCATGCCGCCGGCTGTCAGGATCTTGCCCTCGCCGGCAATCGCCTCCGTCGAGGGGCCGACGATGATTGTCACGCCCGGCTGCGTGTCCGGATTGCCGGCCTTGCCGATCGCATGGATGCGGCCGTCCTTGAGGCCGACGTCGGCCTTGTAGATGCCGGTGTGATCGACGATCAGCGCATTGGTGATGACGGTATCGACGGCACCCTCGGCGCGGGTTGCCTGGCTCTGGCCCATGCCGTCGCGGATGACCTTGCCGCCGCCGAACTTCACCTCTTCGCCATAGGTGGTGAAATCCTTCTCCACCTCGATGAAGAGCTCCGTATCGGCAAGGCGCACCTTGTCGCCGACGGTCGGGCCGAACATCGAGGCATAGCTGGCGCGGGACATCTTGTGGGGCATGGCAAATAGACCTTGTGAAATCGGAGACGGTCGAAACGAAGCGATAAGGCGGCGTCAGTTGTCCGTCAGATCCGTGAGTTCCTTCAGTTGCTCGGTGCGCTGGCGCGTCAGATCCGCCTGACAGGCGTAGATCAGCATCGGCTCCATCGAGCCACCGCGGGCCTGGTAGCCGTAGGAAGCGCAATGGGCATCGCGAAACGCCACCCAGGCGCGCTGCGCCGCAACCAGCGCTGCATCGGCGCCCCGAAGATCCGCCATAGCATCCGCGTCGGCAGCCTTCGTCGCCTGACGCGACTGCTTGTACTGCGCGTTCAGAAGCTCATCGGCAGCGGCGAAATCCTGCTCCGCGCAGTAGGTCATCTCCATCTGCGTCTGCGCGTCCTCGCAGTTGACCTCGGGGTCCTGCGCCTGCACGGCGAAGGGCAGAAGCAGAGTGGCCATAGCAATCAGGAGAGATCTCACAGCGCACCCATGATCTTCTGCTGGAAGCCGTAGACCCGGCGGTCGCCGCCGAACGGGATGAGCGTCACCTGCCGCGTCTGCCCCGGCTCGAAGCGGACAGCAGTCCCGGCCGGAATGTCGAGGCGCATGCCGCGGGCCATGTCCCGGTCGAAGGCAAGCCCCTCGTTGGTCTCGAAGAAATGGTAGTGGCTGCCGACCTGGATCGGCCGGTCGCCGGTGTTGGCGACCTCGATCACGATCGTCGGCCGGCCGACGTTCAGCTCGATTTCGCCTTCTGCGGCAATGACTTCGCCCGGGATCATGAATCGATCTCCCAATCTCTTAACGTATCGGTTCATGGACGGTGACGAGCTTCGTCCCGTCCGGGAAGGTGGCCTCCACCTGCACGTCGTGGATCATCTCGGCGATGCCCTCCATCACCTGATCGCGGGTGATAACATGGGCGCCCGCCTCCATCAGGTCGGCAACCGAGCGCCCGTCGCGGGCCCCCTCGACGACGTAATCGGTGATCAGAGCAATCGCTTCCGGATGGTTGAGCTTGACGCCCCGCTCCAGCCTGCGCCGCGCGACCATGGCGGCCATGGATATCAGCAGCTTGTCTTTTTCTCTCGGCGTGAGGTTCATGTTCGTCCCAATAAAATCAGATGTTCCAGACCTTCGGCACCGCGGCGCCATTACGCAATACGGCAATTGCCGGTACCAGCAGTTTTCTGAGCTCAAAGCCGCTGGAGGCCACGAGCCGCACCACGAGCTTCCCTTGCCAGTGGCTTGCCCCGCCGACCGCACTGCCCAGGCTCTCACGCACTCTCGGCAGCAGGGCCTCGGCCATGGGGCCGATGTAGAGGAGCGTCGCGAAGGCGGACTGGCCACCGAGCGTCGCCGGGAGGCCCGACAGGAGATCGATCTCGCCGTCGAGCCGCATGTCCTCGGCGTGCACGAGGTGTTGGCCGCGCCGGATCCGCCAGCGGTCGCGGAAGAGGCCGCGCTTCAGCGTCTCCCCCATGGCCCGGCGTCCCATCAGCACGGCTTCGACAGCCAGGAACTCGGATGTCTCCTGGAGATCCACGTCCAGGCGGCGGCTGAGGGCGGACTGGTCGAAGAGGATGGTTTCCTGCGGCATCCAGTGCACGGCAGCCTGATGGCCGACGGTGATCCGGGTGCTCAGGGAGGCGGTATCGGCGGAGGCCCTGTAGACCTTCTCGTTCGCCTGCGTCGTCACCGTCAGCCGGGTGGATTCAGAGGCGGCGACGGACCATTCGATCACGTCGCCGCCTGTCAGTCCCCCTGACGTGTTGATGAGGATCACCTCCATCTCGGGCGAAAAGGTCTCAGGCAGGCGAATCTTCGCGCAACCCTCCTGGTAGAACTCGGCAAGCCGTGTGCGGCCGTCGAAGAGCTTGGTTACAAGGCGCCCTTTGCCCCTTGCCCGCTGCGGCGCGCCTGGATTGGCTGCTCTTTGCTGCTGCACGTCGTCCCCTGTGGATCGGCGCCGTCCAGCGCGCTCGTTGCGGCGGCCGTGCAGGGCTCGATCGCCTTGGCCGCGGCGGGCGCGACCGTGGCAACCATGTCCGACCTGTCGGCCTTCTGGAAGAAGTCCCACATTCGGGCGGCAGGATCAACACTTGGATTGAACGAAGGCTGCTTGGCGGAGGCGACCTTGACGATGCCGGCCTGCGCATCGGCATTGGCCGCCATCACGGCGTCCTTCGGGCTGGGCTTCGGCCAGGCATGCGTGCCGTTCGCAAACACGTAGGAGGCGATGCGTGCGCCGTTCTTGCAGGTGTCGTAGATGCCGTAGCTGACGCCGTCGGCACTTTCGACCTTGGCGCCGCCGTTGCAGCCCACAAGTTCGCTCCAGCGCTGCACGGCCGTCTTGAAACCATACTGCCAGTAGGCCTTGCCGCCGCCCGCATAGGGGTTGGCGGTGTCCTTCTCGCCGGCAAAGGCCATGATCGAGATCGGGCGCGCCGGCGAACAGCTGCCCGGCCGCCACTGGCCGTCGATCTCGACGGGTGCCCCTGCCCGCAGCGAGTGCACGAAGCCGGCAGCGGCAAAATCACCGTGACCGCTGCAGATGTAATGGGAGAGCATGCGCCCGCCGCCGGAATAGCCGGAGGCGTAGATGCGATCGGGATCGACACAGAAATCCTGCTTCACCTTGGTGAGCGCCGAGGTGATGAAGCCGACCTCGTCGAGCCCGCCTTGCGCCTGCGTGACGAGCGGCACGTTCCAGGCGTAGGTCCCTTCCATGTTGCCCGGCAGGCTGCCTTGCAGCGCAACGACCAGAAAACCGTTCTTCTCTGCAACCGTATCCCACGAACTCCGGTTCAGCTGCCCCTGCGGGTTGCTGTCGCTGCCGTGGAAGTCGAACACCACCGGCAGCTTTTCCTCGCCCGTATAGGAGGCGGGAACGAAATAGACGCCGGAGCGGGTCTCATCCGTGGAAGGGATGCTGAACGCGTGACGGCCGGGCTCCAGGGGCTGGCCGCATCCTGCAGCCAGGGCCGCACCGGAACCGGCGCCCAAGAAAAAGGCCCCGACTCCGATCATGCGAGTAAGAGCGATCAGGGGATGAAAACCAGCAATGCGGGCAAATGCCATCTAGCGCCTCAAAAAGTGGGGTGCAGGAGAGTCTCACGGTCTGCGGTATGCTCTGAAACCGCAGCGGTGATAGCATAAGCCGGTAAAGCTTAAAACGATTCAAACGAATAGAAGCTATGCGACTATCGACCCTAAACAGTAAGATGGCGCCTTGCTTCTGCCGTATCTAGCGTTTCGGCAAGTCCCTGGTGCACAATCTCGCCACGATCCATGATATAGACTTGATCCGCGAGTTCCCGGCAGAAGTCGAGGTATTGCTCCACCAGCAGGATCGCCATGCCGGTCGAATCCCGCAGGTAGCGGATGGCCCGGCCGATATCCTTGATGATCGACGGCTGGATGCCTTCCGTGGGCTCGTCGAGCACGAGGATCCTTGGCCGCATCACCATCGCCCGACCGATCGCCAGCTGCTGCTGCTGCCCGCCCGACAGATCGCCGCCACGTCGCGTCAGCATGCTGCCGAGGACGGGAAACAGGCTGAAGATCTCGTCCGGAATGAATCGATCCTTGCGGTCGAGCGGTGCAAACCCGCTTTCGAGGTTTTCCTGGACTGTCAGGAGCGGGAAGATCTCCCTGCCCTGCGGCACATAGCCGATCCCCTTCTTCGCCCGTGCATAGGGCGCCATGCCGTCGAGCGAAGCATCGCCGAAGGAGATCCGGCCGGCGCTCACCGGATGCTGACCGGTGATGGCGCGCAGCAGCGAACTCTTGCCGACGCCGTTGCGGCCGAGCACGCAGGTGATCTTCCCCATCTCCGCCGTCAGCGATACGCCCCGCAGCGCCTGGGCCGCGCCATAATGAAGGTTGATGTTGTCGACAGTCAGCATGATCACCGCCCCAGATAATTCTCGATCACCTTCGGATCGTTCGACACGAAATCGATCGACCCTTCGGCGAGCACCGATCCTTCCGCCAGACACGTCACCTTGACGCCGAGATCGCGGATGAAGCCCATGTCGTGCTCGACGACGACGACGGAGCGGATTTTTGCGATGTCGCGCAGCAGGATGGCGGTTTCGGCCGTCTCCGCATCCGTCATGCCGGCCACCGGCTCGTCGACCAGCAGCAGCTTCGGTTCCTGGGCGAGCAGCATGCCGATCTCCAGCCACTGCTTCTGGCCGTGCGACAGGTTGGCGGCAAGCTCGGTCTTGCGGTGGGTGAGCCGGATGGTGGAGAGGATCTCCTCGATCCGGTCGCGATCCTCGCCCGACAACCGGTAGAACAGCGTCGCGAAGACGCCGCGCGAGCGGTTGAGCGCCAGCTCCAGATTGTCCCAGACGGTATGACTCTCGAACACCGTCGGCTTCTGGAACTTGCGGCCGATGCCGAGTTGGGCGATGTCCGCCTCGTCACGCTTGGTCAGATCGATCGAATCCTCAAACAGCACCGTGCCGCTGTCGGGCCGCGTCTTGCCGGTGATGATGTCCATCATCGTCGTCTTGCCCGCCCCGTTGGGGCCGATGATGGCCCGCAGTTCGCCGGGCTCGACGACGAAGGAGAGCGAGTTCAGCGCCTTGAAGCCGTCGAAGGAGACGGAGACGCCGTCGAGATAGAGCAGGCTTTTGGATCTGGTCTCTGCAATTGTCGCCATTACGTCACTCCGCAGCCTGCGGCAGGACGGTATCGTCCCTGCCCTTTTCCCGGTCGGCAGCCGCCTTCATCGCCTTGCGGCCGTTCCAGCCATGCTGGATGGTTCCCACGATCCCTTTCGGCAGGAAGAGCGTCACGGCGATAAACAGCCCGCCCAGCGCATAGAGCCAGAACTCCGGAAAGGCGCCGGTGAAGAAGCTCTTGCCGGCGTTGACGAGGATGGCGCCGATGATCGGTCCGATCAGCGTGCCGCGCCCGCCGACCGCCGTCCAGACCACCACTTCGATGGAGTTGGCCGGCGCAAATTCGCCCGGGTTGATGATGCCGACCTGCGGCACGAAGAGCGCCCCGGCGATCCCCGCCATCATGGCGGACACCACGAAGGTGAAGAGCTTGATGTTTTCCACCCGAAACCCGAGGAAGCGCACGCGGCTTTCCGCGTCCCGCACGCCGACCAGCACCTTGCCGAACTTCGAGCGGACGATGGCCGAGGCAATCAGCAGGCAGAGCGACAGCATGAGCGCCGACAGCGCAAACAGCACGGCGCGCGTCCCGTCGGCCTGGACCGAGAAGCCCAGGATGTCCTTGTAGTCCGTCAGGCCGTTGTTGCCGCCAAACCCCATGTCGTTGCGGAAAAAGGCGAGCATCAGCGCATAGGTCATCGCCTGGGTGATGATCGACAGATAGACGCCGTTGACGCGCGAGCGGAAGGCGAACCAGCCGAACAGGAAAGCGAGCAGCCCCGGCACCACGAGCACCATCAGCATGGCGAAGGGGAACATGTCGAAGCCGTACCAGAACCACGGCAGTTCGTTCCAGTTCAGGAAGACCATGAAGTCGGGCAGCACCGGATTGCCGTAGACGCCGCGGCTGCCGATCTGGCGCATCAGATACATGCCCATGGCATAGCCGCCGAGTGCGAAGAAGGCGCCGTGGCCGAGCGAGAGGATGCCGCAGTAGCCCCAGACAAGATCAAGCGCCAGCGCCAGGATCGCGTAGCAGAGGTATTTGCCCATCAGCGACACGACGTAGGTCGGGATATGGAAGGCACTGTCCGGTGGTACCAGCAGGTTGAGCACCGGCACCAGCACGGCGACCGCCAGCAGAACGCCGATGGCAACGATGATCTTGCCTTCGAGGGCGCGAAGAATAAAGCCGGTGATCATGCTTCCACCGCCCTTCCCTTGAGTGCAAAGAGACCGCGCGGCCGCTTCTGGATGAACAGGATGATCAGCACCAGCACGAGGATCTTGCCGAGCACCGCGCCGACCGACGGTTCGAGGAACTTGTTGAGGACCCCGAGCGTCAGGGCCCCGACCAGCGTGCCCCAGAGATTGCCGACGCCGCCGAAGACCACGACCATGAAGCTGTCGATGATGTAGCTCTGCCCGAGGTTCGGCGAGACGTTGTCGATCTGGGAGAGGGCGACGCCGGCGATCCCGGCAATGCCGGACCCCAGCGCGAAGGTGAAGGCATCGACCCAGGGGGTGCGGATGCCCATGGAGGACGCCATGCGCCGGTTCTGCGTCACGGCGCGCATCTGCAGGCCGAAGGCCGAGCGCTTCATCAGCGCCAGCAACGCGAAGAAGATCGTCAGCGAGAAGACGATGATCCACATGCGGTTCCAGGTGACGGTCATGCCGCCGAGCGCAAACGAGCCGGACATCCACGACGGATTGCCGACCTCCTGGTTGGTCGGGCCGAAGATCGAGCGGATCGCCTGCTGCAGGATCAGCGAGATGCCCCAGGTGGCGAGCAGCGTCTCGAGCGGCCGGCCGTAGAGGAAGCGGATGACGCCGCGCTCGATGGCAAGGCCGACAAGCGCCGTGACGAGGAAGGCGACCGGCAGGGCGATCGGCAGCGACCAGTCGAACAGCTGCGGCGCATTGGATCGGATGACGTCCTGGACGACGAAGGTGGAATAGGCGCCGAGCATCACCATCTCGCCATGCGCCATGTTGATGATGCCCATGACGCCGAAGGTGATGGCAAGCCCGATGGCCGCGAGCAGCAGGACGGAGCCGAGCGACACGCCGTACCAGACGTTCTGCGCCATGTCCCAGAACGCAAGCTTGCTCTCAAGCCTTGCGATCGCCGCATCGAGATCCTCCTGGAGGGACGGATCGATCGTACCGGCGGACGACATCAGGATGCCGATCGCATTGCGTCCGCCGAGGCTGGCAATCGTCTCGATGGCTTCGCGCTTGGCCTCCGGCGGGCGGTCGGAGGAGAGGAGCGAGACGGCACGGGCCTCGACCATGCGGGCCTTGACCTCGGGATCGGTCTCGCGCTCCAGCGCCGCCTCGACCAGATCGAGGTTTTCGGCGCTCGGGGAGGCAAGCACGGCGCTCGCCGCCTGCAGGCGCGTGTTGCGATCGGGGCTGAGCAGCGTCAGCCCGCCGAGCGCTGAGCGGATCACGCGCCGCAGGTTGTTGTTGACCCGGATCTTGCTCATGGCGCCCTTGGCGACCTCACCGGCACTTTCGCCCGTCAGCGGATCGATCAGCGCGAGCTTGGAGCCGGCCGCCTGGGTGATGAACACGGCGTCGTCGGACTTGCGGGCGTAGAGATCCCCTTCCGCAAAAGCCTCGAGCGCCGCCACCACGCGGGGATCTCCGGAGGCCGCCAGCTGCCCGACGATCTCTTCCGCCTGCTTGAAGTTGGCGTCCGCAAGCGAGTCGAGGAGCGCCTTGCTGTCGGCCTGCGCGAACGCTGGTGTGCAAAGGGAGAGAAAGAGACAGGCGAGACATGCCCGAAGCAGAGATTTGAAGATCATGACAGCGCCCTTGTCCGTCTTGTTCGCGTCGTCGTGATGGAGACGGCGCCACCTGTGAGAGGCATCGCGCAAGTTACCCCCTCTGGCCTGCCGGCCATCTCCCCCACAAGGGGGAGAGGAGTTGCGGCACCGCATCGCCCCCCCGGAACGTCGAATTCAGGCAGAACGGCCGCGGCAACAAAACCCCTCCCCCTTGTGGGGAGGGGTTGGGGAGGGGTTTGAGATCAGCTGCCCTTGCCGCCGCACTTGCCGGTGGCGACGTTGAAGTTGCCGCACTCCATCGGCTTGCGCCAATCGGAGATCAGGTCCTTGGAGTCCGGCAGGTAGTCGGACCATTCGTCACCGACGACGGCGGCCGTTTCCTGGACGATCTCGAACTGGCCGTCGGACTGGATCTCGCCGATCAGCACCGGCTTGGTGATGTGGTGGTTCGGCATGACGGTGGAGGTGCCGCCCGACAGGTTCGGCACGGAGACGCCGATGATGGCGTCGAGAACGGCGTCGGTGTCGGTGGTGCCGGCGGCTTCCACGGCCTTGATCCAGGCGTTGAAGCCGATGTAGGCGGCTTCCATCGGATCGTTGGTGACGCGCTTCTCGTCCTTGGTGAAGGCGTGCCAGGTTTCTATGAACTCGGCATTCACATCCGCATCGACGGACTGGAAGTAGTTCCAGGCGGCCAGATGGCCGACGAGCGGCGTGGTGTCGAGACCGGCGAGCTCTTCTTCACCGACCGAGAAGGCGACGACCGGAATGTCTTCCGCCTTGATGCCCTGGTTGCCGAGCTCCTTGTAGAAGGGAACGTTGGCATCGCCGTTGATGGTGGAGACGACGGCGGTCTTCTTGCCGGCGGAGCCGAAGTTCTTGATGTCCGTCACGATCGTCTGCCAGTCGGAATGACCGAACGGCGTGTAGTTGATCATGATGTCTTCCTCGGCCACGCCCTTCGACATCAGGTAGGCCTTGAGGATCTTGTTGGTCGTCTGCGGATAGACGTAGTCGGTGCCGGCCAGAACCCAGCGCTCGACGCCTTCCGTCTCGGCGAGATAGTCGACCGCCGGAATGGCCTGCTGGTTGGGAGCGGCACCCGTGTAGAAGATGTTGCGCGAGGATTCCTCACCCTCGTACTGGACCGGGTAGAACAGGATCGAGTTCAGCTCCTCGAACACCGGCAGGACCGACTTGCGCGACGACGAGGTCCAGCAACCGAACACGGCGGCGACCTTGTCCTGGGAGATCAGCTGGCGGGCCTTTTCGGCAAACAGCGGCCAGTCGGACGCCGGATCGACGACGACCGCCTCGATCTGCTTGCCGAGCACGCCACCCTTCTTGTTCTGCTCCTCGACCAGCATCAGCATGGCGTCCTTGAGCGTCGTCTCGGAAATGGCCATGGTGCCGGACAGCGAATGCAGGACACCGATCTTGATCGTGTCTTCCTGCGCAAGCGCACCGTGGAACGCGGTCGTCGACAGCGCGGCAGCGAGCAATGCGCCGCCGAATTTTGCGGAAATCTTCATGATCGAACCCCTCTTCTTGTTCGTTTGCAGCCGGAAGTGAAAACCTTAACGGTTGCTGAACGGACTATCGGGTGCTGCACCGCAAAACCGTATACGTCGTTTGACGTACCAGAGGGGGAGAAGGGGGAAAGGCGGGACGCACAGCCCGACGCGGACGTGTTGACAGCCGGCGTGCGCGGCGTGAAATGGCGTCGACGCGGGAGGGACAGATGGACGTCATGACGATCGGCTTCACCAAGACCAATGCCGAGGGTTTCTTCGGCCGGCTCCGCAATGCGGGGGTCAGGAAAGTGATCGACGTGCGCCTGCACAACACGTCACAGCTGGCAGGCTTCGCGAAGTCCGAGGACCTTGCCTACTTCCTGCGCGAGATTTGCGGCACCGGCTACGTGCATGAGCCCGACCTGGCGCCGACGGAAGACATCATGACCCGCTTCAAGAAGCAGAAGGGGGACTGGGAGGTCTTCCAGCGCGACTTTCTGAACTTGATGTCCGATCGCAGGATCGAAAACCGATACAAGGCGGAGGAGTTGGCGGGCGCCTGCCTTCTCTGCTCGGAAGACAAGCCGCACCACTGCCACCGCAGCCTGATCTGCGACTACCTGAACGGAAAGTGGGGCGGGAGCCTTTCCGTCCGGCACCTCTGATCCTCCGTCCGAAGGGCTTGCAAATCCAAGGCGCCCGCAGGAGAGTGCCCAAACGGCAGTCACATCACAACGAGCGCTAGATATTAGGCATGGCCGCACGGCAACGCATCATACCGGTCCGTCGGGAGTATAACCGCTGGGTCGCCGACCAGACGCTGGAGGACTACGCGCTGCGCTTTACGGCCAAGAGCGCGCGGCGCTTTTCGTCGAACCGCATCTCGCACACGGCAATCGGTGCCATCTCCTTCCTGGCGCTGGAAGCGATCGGCGGCACGATCACCCTCTCCTACGGCACCACGAATGCCATCTACGCCATCATCGTCGCCGCGGTCGTCATGCTGGTCGTCGGCCTGCCGATCAGCCGCTATGCGATCCGCCACGGCGTCGACATCGACCTGCTGACCCGCGGCGCAAGCTTCGGCTACATCGGCTCGACGATCACCTCGCTGATCTACGCCAGCTTCACCTTCATGCTGTTTGCGATCGAGGCCTCGATCATGACCGGCGCGCTGGAGCTTGCCTTCGGCATACCACCCTGGATCGGCTACATCATCAGCGCCGCCGTCGTCATCCCCCTGGTGATCTACGGCGTCCGGCTGATCTCCCGCTTCCAGCTGGTGACGCAGCCCTTCTGGATCGTCCTCAACATCCTGCCGTTCATCTTCATCGCCTTCCTCGACTGGGAAAAATTCGACCTCTGGCGCGCCTTCGCCGGCATCGACCATTCCAATGCGCAAGCCTCCGGCGTTGCCCCCTTCAACCTGCTGGAATTCGGCGCCGCCTCGGCGGTCATCCTGGCTTTGATGCCTCAGATCGGCGAGCAGGTGGATTTTCTGCGCTTCCTGCCGGCCGAAGGCCAGCGCAAGTGGCGCCACCGGCTGGCTGTCTTCCTGGCCGGTCCCGGCTGGGTGGTCGTCGGCGTGCCGAAGCTGCTGGCCGGCTCCTTCCTCGCCGTGTTGACGCTGTCGACCGGCTTTCCCGCTCGCGAGGCCGCCGATCCGGCCCATATGTATCTTGCCGCCTTCGGCTATATGATCCCCAACGAGACCGCGGCACTGCTCCTGATGGCGGCCTTCGTCGTCGTCTCGCAGCTGAAGATCAACGTGATGAACGCCTATGCCGGGTCGCTCGCCTGGTCGAACTTCTTCTCGCGTCTGACCCACAGCCATCCGGGACGCGTGGTCTGGCTGATCTTCAACGTCGCCATCGCGCTGCTGCTGATGGAGCTCGGCATCTACCGGCTGCTCGAAGCGACGCTCGGGATCTTCTCGATCATCGCCATGGCCTGGCTCTGCACCATTTCCGCTGATCTCTTCATCAACAAGCCGCTCGGCCTCTCGCCGCCCGGCATCGAGTTCAAGCGGGCGCATCTCTACGACATCAACCCGGTTGGGCTCGGCGCCATGACCGGATCGGCGGCGATCGCGCTCGCCGCCCATTTCGGCCTCTTCGGCTCGGTCATGGCCTCGCTCTCCACCTATCTGACGCTGATCGCCTTTCTGCTGTCGCCGGCGCTGGCCTTTGCAACCAAGGGCAAATTCTACCTGGCTCGCAAGCCGCGCCACAGCTGGAAGAACCTCACCTCGATCACCTGCTCGATCTGCGAACACCCCTTTGAACCGGAGGACATGGCCTGGTGCCCCGCCTATGCGGCACCGATCTGCTCGCTCTGCTGCTCGCTCGACAGCCGCTGCCACGACATGTGCAAGCCGAAGGCGCGCCTCCACGCGCAGGTTGGCGTCGTTGCCCGCACGCTCCTTCCGCTGACGGTGGTAACGAAGCTGACGACAAGGCTTGGCCGCTATGCGATCGCCGCCGTCCTGTCGATCTCGGTGATCGGCGTGATCCTCGCGATGATCGGCTATCAGGCAGGCCTTGCGGCGCCGGCCAATGCCGAGGTGATCTACAGCACGATCTTCATCGTCTTCTTCGTCTTCGCCGTCATTGCCGGCATCGTCTCCTGGTTCTATGTGCTGGCCCACGACAGCCGGGTGGTGGCGGAGGAGGAATCCTCGCGCCAGAACACCCTGCTGCTGCGCGAAATCGCCGCCCACAAGAAGACGGATGCCGCCCTGCAGCAGGCCAAGGAAACGGCAGAAGCGGCGAACCGCGCCAAAAGCCGCTACGTCGTCGGCCTGTCGCATGAACTGCGCACGCCGCTCAACGCCGTGATGGGCTATGCCCAGATCCTCGAGCGCGACGCCAGCATTCCTGCACCGCGCCAGTCGGCGATCAAGGTCATCCGACGCTCCGCCGACCATCTCTCCGGTCTGATCGACGGGCTTCTCGACATATCCAAGATCGAGGCCGGGCGGCTGCAGGTCTATTCGAACGAGATCAACATCCAGGATTTCCTCGACCAGATCGTCGAGATGTTCGGCCTTCAGGCACAGGCGAAGGGTTTGCGCTTCGAGCACGAGCGGGCTCGGGCGCTGCCGCAATATGTGCGCACCGACGAAAAGCGCCTGCGCCAGATCCTCGTCAACCTCTTGTCCAATGCCATCAAGTTCACCGATACCGGCACGGTCCGCTTTGACGTCACCTATCGCAGCCAGGTGGCCACCTTCACCGTCGGCGATACCGGCCGCGGCATCGCCGAAAACGACCTCGGACGGATCTACGAGCCCTTCCAGCGCGGCGAGGCGGAGACGATCAAGCCCATGCCGGGCCTCGGCCTCGGCCTGACGATCACCCGGCTTTTGACCAACACGCTGGGCGGTGACATATCGGTGGAAAGCGTCAAGGACGAAGGCTCGACCTTCCGGGTCCGGCTGATGCTGTCGGCCGTCGACAGGCCCAGTACGGCAGCGGCACCGGAGCGCCGCATCGTTTCCTATACCGGCCCGCGCCGCACGATCATGGTCGTTGACGACAACGAGGACCACCGCGACCTGATGCAGGAGGCGCTGGCGCCGATGGATTTCGTCGTGCTGACCGCCGCGAGCGGGCCGGACTGCCTGACGCTGATCGAGGGCGTGAAGCCCGATCTCTTCCTCGTCGACATTTCGATGCCCGGCATGAGCGGCTGGGACCTGGTGACGCGCTTGCGCGAGGGCGGACAGACGGCCCCGATCGTCATGCTGTCGGCCAATATCGGCGATGGTACGGCGGCCAAGGCGGAAGGTCATAACGACGCCATCGGCAAGCCGGTAGACATGCGCCAGCTGAGCGATCGCCTAGCCGCCCACCTCGGCCTGACCTGGATCTACGAGGACGAACTGCAGACGATTGCCCCCCCTGCGCGGAGCGCCCTCATTAGTCCCGGAGAAAATCACCTGCAGGACCTGTTGCGGCTCGGCGAGATCGGTTACGTCCGGGGGATCGAAAGCAAGCTCGCCGACCTTGCGCAGTCGGAGGCCAACCGCCCCTTCGTCGCCGAGCTGGGGGTCTACGTGCAGGCCTTCGACTTCGACGGCTACAGGACATTCCTCAACCGATTCAGCGGAGAACACGCAACCGATGGCTGACGCAGCCCTGCCCCGCGACATCGTCCTTTTGGTCGACGACAGTCCCGAAGCCCTCGGTTTCCTGACCGAGGCGCTGGAGCAGTCCGGCTTTTCCGTGCTGATCGCGACCTCCGGACAGGCAGCGCTCAACATCGTCGAGCGCATCACGCCCGATCTGATCCTGCTGGACGCGATCATGCCCGCCATGGACGGCTTTGCCACATGCCGACGGCTGAAGGGCAATCCGGCCGTGTCGCAGGTCCCGGTGATCTTCATGACCGGCCTGACGGAAACCGAACATGTGGTGAATGCGCTGGATTGCGGCGGCGTGGACTACCTGACGAAGCCGATCAACATCGACGAACTGCGGGCCCGCATCCGCGTCCATCTCGCCAATGCCCGCTCCGCCCAGAGCGCCCGCGTGGCGCTCGACGCCGCCGGTCGCCATCTGCTGGCGGTCAAGGGCGACGGCAGCATCCACTGGTCGACGCCGCAGGCGACGCGGCTCGTGAATGCGGCCACCGGCAGCGACGACGGGCTGGAAGCGGTCGCCCACCACATCGCCTCCTGGCTCGGCGCCCGCGAACAGGCCGGCGCCTCGCGCGACGGCAGCTTCTCGCTCAGCCTCAAGGACGAGGCGGGCCTGCATTTCACCTTCCTCGGCGCCATCGGCGCCGACGAGTTCCTGTTCCGGCTGACCGGCTCCAGCCAACGCGCCGGCGCCGACGTGCTGCGCCAGCATTTTTCGCTGACTTTGCGGGAATCGGAGGTTCTCGAATGGATCGCCAAGGGCAAGTCGAACCGCGACATCGGCGACATCCTCGGCCTGTCGGCCCGCACGGTGAACAAGCACCTGGAGCAGATCTACGTGAAGCTCGGCGTCGAGAACCGCGCCTCCGCTGCGGTGAAGGCGGCGCAGGTGATTTATCTGGCGTGACCACGACCGGTTCAGGCCCGCGTGAGGAGGAACTCCGGTGCCGCGGTCATGCCACTGTGCCAGAGCCGGGTGCACGAACGTCAGCGATCGGCTTCCACGGCCAGTTTTTTGACCAGAACCAAGGACAGTATCGCAGCAATGAATAGAAACACCGCACCGACAATCCATGCGATGGGTGTCGAGTAAATCTCGGCGACACTTCCGGCCAACACCAGACCCAATGCGGCCCCCAACTGCTGTACAAGCGATCTCAAAGACAGCATGGTCGACCGCTGACGGTCTTCTACGCAACGATGCAGAATGCTGCTCGCAGGTGTCTCGCTGACGCCAAGCAACACGGAATACAGGACAAAAACGGTCACAAAGCCCAGGATATTGTCCTGGAGTGCCAATGCGATCTGAACGCCTGCCAGGCATGCAAAAGTCGCTGCCAGCGTCATTGCGTGCTGCCGCTTGAAGATCCGGCTGATGTACGGAGACAGAGATGCGCCAAAAGCGATGGAGAAGAAATAGGTCGCGGTCACGACACCAATGACGGTGTTTGCATAGCCCGCGTCCACCATCGGCTTTGCGTGGGTTGGCCAGATCACCTCGACTGGGTTGGTGGCCATCAAGAAGAACGCCAGCGTTGCCAATAGAACCGATAGTGCAGGATGTTTCAGAGCAAGAACGCCCGCGTCTTTGATCACCAACGGAACGTTTGCGAACCCCTGCCTGAGTGCACCGGGGTCCGCCGAACGTGGTTTTTCGACAATGGCCAACACCGTGAAAACAAACACGCCCAGCATCACACCAAAGCTTGCTGCATAGGACACATCATAGATGCTGAAACCGATGCTTTCCGCGACCGAGCCGAAAATATCGGGCAGAAGGCCACCGAGGACCGCGCCAGTGGCCAACCCGACAGCATTGGCCCATTGCGCTTTGGCCAGCGCGGGCTGGAGATCCACATTTGGCGCGGCGGCTTTGAAGGTTTCGACAAACCACGCATCAAGCGTCCCCGACCGAAGCGCACGTCCGAAACCGATGAACGCAAATGAAACTGCGAGAACATAGAAATCGCTGGTTGCGAGAAAGAGCCCGAGCGAAATCAAGCTGGCGACGACTGCCATCAGAAAGACCGGCTTGCGTCCAATACTGTCTGCCAAGCCACCGAACGGCAGCTCCATCGCCATAGTCGTGAGCGAATACACCCCGAAGAGAAGCGATATTTGAAAGAGGTCCATGCCTCGGTCGGTTAACGCCAGAGCAACAACGGCAACCGTCAGACCCATCGCAAGACGATCAAGAAACTGGTGTATCTGAAACACCCGAATGTGCCGTCGTGCCGAACGGGTTAGCGCTACGAAGGAAAACTCTGTTTCTGTTGCCATGTTTGCAACATCGACATTTCTGCCACCATGCACAATGCCAAAGGTGGATCAGGACCGATCCCACGCGCTTCTGCGCCGACTGGGGCGATACCAGATCGCGGCATCGAATTGAATGCAGGCATGCAGAACAAAAAAAGCCCGGCCGAAGCCGGGCTTTTCTCAATTCAGACTGCCTTGCGGCAAACCTTAGTCAGCCATCTGGACGTAGGTGAAGTTGCCGTCGGCACCCTTCTTCCACTCGTACATGACGTAGCCCGGCAGCTTCGGGTCGCCCTTTTCGTTGAAGCCCATGTCGCCGAGCGCGGTCGGGAAGGTGTTGGCCTTCATCGCTTCGGCAACGGCCTGCGGGTCGTTCGATCCGGCAGCCTTCGTGGCGCCATCCAGCACCTGCATCGCAGCGTAGGAGTACAGCGTGTAGGCTTCCGGCTCGAAGCCGGCTGCGCGGAACTTCTCAACGAGCTCCTTGTTCTGCGGCGCCAGACGCGGGTCCGGGCCGAAGGTGTTGAGCGTGCCTTCGACGGCGTCGCCGGCGATCGAGGCCAGTTCGTTGGAAACGATACCGTCACCCGAAACGAGCGTTGCATCGAGACCCTGGTCGGCAGCCTGGCGGATGATCAGGCCGGCTTCCGTGTGGAGGCCACCCCAGTAGATGATCGAGACGCCGGCTTCCTTCATCTTGGCGATGAGGGCGGAGAAGTCCTTGTCGCCGGTGTTGACGCCTTCGCGGATCACTTCCGTGACGCCGGCGGCATTCATCGCCTTCTTGGTTTCTTCGGCAAGACCTTGGCCGTAAGGCGTCTTGTCGTCGATGACCGCAATCTTCGCGTCCTTGAAGTTTTCGGCGAGATAGGCGCCGGCAATGCCGCCCTGTTCGTCGTCGCGGCCGCAGGTGCGGAAGGTGTTCCACAGGCCGCGCTCGGTGAAGACCGGGTTGGTCGATGCCGGCGTGATCTGCAGGATGCCGTTCTCTGCGTAGACTTCCGAGGCCGGAATGGAAACGCCGGAGTTGAAGTGGCCGATGACGAACTGCACGCCGTCAGACACGAACTTGTTGGCGACCGAAATGCCCTGCTTCGGGTCGGACACGTCGTCGCCGAGCACGATGCGGATCTGCTCGCCGTTGAGGCCGCCAGCCGCGTTGATGTCGGCAGCTGCCTGCTCGGCGCCCTTCTGAAGCTGCGCTCCGAAAGCTGCGTTCGGGCCCGTCAGAGGACCTGCCACGCCAACCAGCACCTCTGCCCAGGCGCTGCCGCCGAAGGCGACGACGGCTGTCAGTGCGACGGCGGAAAGAAGAGACTTCTTCATTATGTTACTCCCAGTTTTATAAGCGGGTTGGATTTCGAGCCGGCCGCGATACCCACTGTTGTCGCGTCGGAAACTGTTCCACTCTAAGGTTTCGTCGCTTTGAACCTTTGCCCAATCTGAGGACAGATTTTC
The DNA here is from genome assembly GCF_000705355.1 of Pseudorhizobium marinum. Classification (NCBI taxonomy): domain Bacteria; kingdom Pseudomonadati; phylum Pseudomonadota; class Alphaproteobacteria; order Hyphomicrobiales; family Rhizobiaceae; genus Pseudorhizobium; species Pseudorhizobium marinum. The sequence goes on along the minus strand of NZ_JMQK01000001.1, from coordinate 270,406 downwards.
GCGACTGTCAATCTTTCTTCTTCCATGAGAAAGCGGAGGTTTGTTCGTAGAGCCAGTAGTAGTTGTCGACCATCTGCCGTGTCCGGCGCATCCGGAATCCGATCGTCGACAGCACCAGCAGAAGCACGAAGTCGATGAGGTAGTAGAAGGGGCTGACGAACGGTCCCTCGAACAGCGAAAAATGCAGGAAGCGCATCACGAAGGCGAGCAGCGCGGTATAGATCACCACGGTGACATAGCCTTGCCAGCCTTCCGCGACGGCCCTGCCGGTGCGCCACGCCGTCCAGAAGCCGATCAGCAACACGAGGACGCGCAGCACATAGCGGACGCCGGTGTCGGTTTCGAAGAATAAACCCTGCATCTCAATCTCTCCCTGACGCGCGGCTCAATGCCGGCCCCCTTCGAGGTAGGCGGCGCGCACTTCCGGATTGGTCAGAAGCTCCCTGCCCGTTCCCGTCATCGTCACCTTGCCGTTGACCATGACGTAGGCACGATGCGACAGGCGCAGTGCGGCGAACGCGTTCTGCTCCACCAGGAAGACGGTCAGGCCTTCTTCCTCGTTGAGCTTCTTGATCGCCTCGAAGATGCCCTTGACGATCAGCGGCGCGAGGCCAAGCGACGGCTCGTCGAGCAGCAGGAGCTTCGGCCGTGACATCAGGGCACGCCCGATCGACAGCATCTGCTGCTCGCCGCCGGACAGTGTCCCGCCGCGCTGGCTTTGCCGTTCCTTCAGGCGCGGGAACAGAGTGAAGATCTTCTCCACGTCCTCGTCGAAGTGCTTCATCTTGTCGAGGCCGGCACCCATCTGGAGGTTCTCGTAGACGGTCATGCGCGGGAAGATGCGGCGACCTTCCGGCGACTGGGCGATCCGGCGCCGCGCGATAAGGTGCGTCGGCTGCTGGGTGATGTCCTCGCCGTCGAAGATGATCGAGCCGTGGCGCGCCTGCGGGCTGCCGCAGATGGTCATCATCAGCGTCGACTTTCCGGCGCCATTGGCACCGATCAGGCTGACGATCTCGCCGCGGTTGACGTGCACGTCGACGCCGTCGAGCGCCCGGATATTGCCGTAGAACGTCTGCACGCCCTGGACTTTCAGGAGGGGTTCAACGGACATCAGATCCTCCCCTCGTCGAGTTGTTCCTCGATTTGTTCAACTTCGTCATCCTCGACGCCGAGATAGGCAGCGATCACCTTCGGGTCGTTCTTCACGTGGTCGGGCGTGCCGTCGGAAATCTTCTGGCCGTATTCCAGCACCACGACATGGTCGGAGATCTCCATCACCACCGACATGTCGTGCTCGATCAAGAGGATCGAGGCGCCATCGTCGCGGATGGAGTGCAGAAGCGTGTTCAGCGCAGCCGACTCGCGCGGATTGAGGCCGGCGGCCGGCTCGTCGAGGCACAGAAGCTCCGGCCCCGTGCACATCGCCCGGGCGATCTCGAGACGGCGCTGCCCACCATAGGGAAGGTCGCCCGCCGGATCGTCGGCCCGTTCCGTCAGATTGGCCTTGTCCAGCCAGTATTTTGCCTTGTCGATCGCGGCTGCCGATGCCTTCGTGTAGGCGGGCATGCCGAGAAGACCGAGGATCGTATAGCCGGAGGCCTTCATCAGCGCATTGTGCTGGGCGACCAGAAGGTTCTCCAGAACCGTCAGTCCCGAGAACAACCGGATGTTCTGGAAGGTCCGCGACACCTTGGCGATCTTGGTGATCTCGAAGTCGCGAAGCCGTTCCAGCAGATAGTGGTCGCCATCCCGTTGCTTCAGGGTGATCATGCCCATTGTCGGCTTGTAGAAGCCGGTGATGCAGTTGAAGACGGTCGTCTTGCCGGCACCGTTCGGGCCGATCAGCGCGGTGATGTTGCCGCGCCTGGCTTCGAAGGAGAAGTCGTCGATGGCCATCAGGCCGCCGAAGCGCATCGACAGGTGCTCGACCTTCAGGATCGTGTCGTTGTTGTTCATCGTATTCGTTCCGGGGGTCATCAGCCGTGGCCCTCCTTGGTAAAGCTGCCGGCGACGGCCTTACGCTCCTTGAGGAAGGCCGTGGGCTCACGCGAGCCCACGAAGCCGCGCGGCTTGAAGACCATGACGACGATCATCGCCAGGCCGAACAGCAGCATGCGGTAGAGCTCCGGCGTGAAGTCGGGGCCGAAGACATGCTTCAGGAATTCCATCTCGCGCAGCAGCTCGGTGCCGCCGACCATGACGATGGCGGCGATGGCAATCCCGGTCAGCGAGCCCATGCCGCCGAGGACGACGATCGCCAGGATGACGGCCGATTCCAGGAAGACGAAGCTTTCCGGAGAGACGAAACCCTGCCGGGTGGCGAAGAACGCGCCGGCAAAGCCGCCGATCATCGCGCCGATGGCAAAGGCCGTCAGCTTGGTGGTGACCGTATTGATGCCGAGCGAGCGGCAGGCGATTTCGTCTTCGCGCAGGGCTTCCCAGGCGCGGCCGATCGGCATGCGGCGAAGCTTGATCGTCACATAGGCCGTCAGCATGCAGAGCGCGAGGATCAGGTAGAACAGGAAGATCTTGTAGTAGGCCGAGGACATCGAGAGACCCCATGCCTTCGTGAAGTTGTTCGCGGCCCCCACGTCGAACGACCAGATGCCGAAGAAGGAAGCCTTGGGAATGCCCGAGATGCCGAAGGTGCCCTTCGTCACGGCGGTCCAGTTGATCAGCACGAGACGGATGATCTCGCCGAACGCCAGTGTGACGATCGCCAGATAATCGCCCCGCAGGCGCAGCACCGGAAAGCCGAGGATGACGCCCCAGAAGGCGGCCAGAATGCCCGACAGCGGCAAGAGGACCCAGAAGGACAGGCCGAACTGCTGGGACAGCAGCGCATAGGAATAGGCGCCGACGGCATAGAAGGCCACATAGCCGAGATCGAGGAGACCGGCGAGCCCGACGACGATGTTCAGCCCCCAGGCGAGCATGACGTAGATCAGGATCTGGATGCCGAAGTTGTCGACGTATTTCAGCGACCCCTGCGTTCCCGCCAGCATGACCGACAGCGGCGGGTAGATCAGAAGACCGATGAGGGCGATCTTCAGGAAATTCCGCTGAAAGAAGTTCTTCCCGTCGGAGACCTCCGGGATGCCGGCCTTGGCCTTGTCCCGCTTGCGCTTGTCCAGATGCGGCTTGATGAAGCCGACGACCAGGAAGCGGCTGACGGCCGCGATCACGACGAAGACCGCAAGCAGGCCCCAGCGCGTGCGCCAGACAAGGGCGTTGTTGATGTCCTGGTAGGTCTCGATGCCGACGTAAAGGATGAAGAGGCCGAAGGAGACGGCGGCCGCGACCAGGGCCTCCTTGGCAGCCTGAGCCATCAGGCTGTTGTTGTCAGACGACTGCGCCATGTCAGACTTTCTCCACTTCCGGACGGCCAAGGATGCCGGTCGGTTTGAAGATCAGCACGAAGGCGAGCAGCGCGAAGGTGGCCACATCCTTGTAGGCAATCGTGAAATAGGCCGACCAGAGCGACTCGATGAGGCCGATCAGCAGCCCGCCGAGAACCGCGCCCGGCAGCGAGCCGATGCCGCCGAGAACGGCTGCGGTGAACGCCTTGACGCCCGGAATGAAGCCGTCGTTGAACGTCGCGACGCCATAATACATCAGATACATCGTGCCGGCGACGGCAGCGAGTGCCGCGCCCATGATGAAGGTGATCGAGATCGTCCGGTCGACGTCGACGCCGAGCAGTGCCGCCATCTTGCGGTCCTGCTCGGTTGCGCGCTGGGCGCGTCCGAGCGGCGTCTTGTTGACGATGTACCAGAAGACCGTCAGCAGCACCGCGGTGACCGCGACGATGATGATCTGCTTCAAGGAGATGGTGATGTTGCCGAAGTGGTACACGTCCGTCACGAGCGACGGGATCGGCTTGTTGCGCGGACCCTGCGTCACCTGGATGAAGTTCGACAGCACGATCGACATGCCGATCGCGGTGATCAGCGGCGCCAGGCGGAACGACCCGCGCAGCGGCCGGTAGGCGACTCGCTCGATCGTCCAGTTCCACAGGCTCGTCATCAGCATCGCCGCAATCAGCATCACCAGCAGCGCCAGCGCCACGGGAATGCCTGCGAAGAACGATGTGAGAATGAGGAAGACGATCAGGGCCGCGAAGGCGCCGAGCATGAAAATGTCACCATGGGCAAAATTGATCATGCCGATGATGCCGTAGACCATCGTGTAGCCGATTGCGATAAGGCCGTAGATGGATCCAAGAGTCAGCCCGTTGGCGAGCTGCTGGACGAAGTACTCCATATAATTTCCCCCGGATGCGATCCCATCGGCCGCATCTCTTTTATTCTTGACCCTTGCGGGTCCCCAGACTTCAGGCGCATCCATTACCGTTTTTGGCATAAATGTGAAGACAAAAAGCCGGGAGCACGGCGAAAAGCATTCGGTTTTCAACAGTCTGCACACAGACGAAGCCGGAACGCCAAAAAATACGCAGGGCCCTGCCGAAATCCGCGCCTTTGTGGTTTGCCGACACATCGATCCGCCGCGCCAGGGTTGCGCCCACACCGCGACGGAAGAAGGAAAAGCGATGTGCGGCGCCTGCAGCTGCGCCCCTCACACGCGCCGGAACCGCACAGTCATATCAATCGAAACAACAGCTTACCCCGGTTCAGATTCACCTCCCGAAAATCCGCGCCTACTCTCTGGCAAACAGGAGAGAGATCATGGCCGACACCACCACGAAGCTGAACCTGCCCTTCATCCTTCCATCCCAGGCTCAGAAGCACGTCACCCACAACGAGGCCCTGCTGACGCTGGATGCGCTGGTACACCTTGCCATCCTCGCAGAGACATCCACCCCACCCGTCTCCCCGATGGAAGGCGTGGTCTTCCTGATCGGCACCGAACCATTCGGACCATGGGCAGGTCGCCGGGGACAGCTGGCGGCCTGGCAGGACGGAGCGTGGGCGTTCCTGCAACCACAGGACGGCTGGCGCGCCTGGTTCGCGTCTGATCTTTCTCTGAAGGTCTTCTCCGGTGGAGACTGGCGCAACGCTCTTCCCGCCGAGGCAGAATTTGCCCGTCTCGGGATCGCAGCCTCCGCCGATGAAACGAACAGGCTCGCCCTCTCCTCCCCTTCCAGTCTCTTCTCCCATGCCGGCGCTGGCCATCAGTTGAAGATCAACAAGGCGACCGGCGGAGACACCGCATCGCTGCTGTTCCAGTCCGGATGGACCGGCTACGCGGAACTCGGCCTGACGGGCGACAATGCGCTTTCGCTGAAGGTCAGCGACGGCAGCACCTGGAGGACCGGCCTCTCCCTCGATCCGGCCGGCCGGGTCCATCGACCAAACCAGCCCGTGGCACGGGCCTATCGAGCCGGAACGACGTTTGCACCGGCCGATAACACCCGGAGCGGATTCACAGGTTTCTCGCTGGTCCAGGGCGGCTTTCAGCTCGCGAGTGCAGTTCCCGGCGGCGGCAACGAGATCCTGGTGCCTGCGGCCGGCATCTACCTGATCTGCCTGCACGTGGCCGTCGCCACCTCCAGCGGACACACGACCGGCCTGCGCGTCAACGACACCTCGGATCTGCTAACGCTCCCCGGAAGCGCGGGCTTTCAATCGGCCAGCACGATGGCAGCCCTTGCGGCTGGCGACACCCTCACCCTTAGGCACGACGGAACGGCGCAGCTGCGCGCCGGACCCGACGGCACAACACTATCCTTGGCTCTACTTTAGAGGCGATTGAATTAATCGCCTCTGACATCTGCTTGTAGTTAACCAATGATTAACTTTGAGGATGACAGCCGGAAAATACTGTTCTATTGTTGAAATGGGTGTGGCGATGCGTACTTCCTGTCGGGGTGGCTCTGTGAGTATGTCGGATTTTCAAAAAAATACCGTCTATGCAGCTGCCGATGTCCTGTCGGCATCGCCTGCTCTGCAGACCTATGTCGATCACTATCCCTTCCAGTTGACCGGGCCAATTCGGGCCGAGCAGGCTGTCGCCAAGAGGGTGATCGACGTCGCCGTCTCCATCATGGCGCTTATTGCGCTCTTCCCGCTTTTATTGGCGGTGGCCATCATGATCCGGCTTGACAGCCCCGGCCCTGTCCTTTTCACCCAGGTCCGCTGGGGCAAGGACTGCCGCAAGATCAAGGTCTACAAATTCCGCTCGATGCGCATCGACAACTGCGACGTCACCGGCGTTCTGCAGACAAAGCTGAACGCCCCCCGGATCACGCGGATCGGTGCCATCATTCGGCGCACCAATATCGATGAACTGCCGCAGCTCCTGAATGTGCTCAAGGGCGACATGTCGCTTGTCGGGCCGCGTTGCCATGCGATCGGCATGCTGGCCGCGGGCATCCCCTACGAGGATCTGGTCCCTCACTATCACCGCCGCCACCTGGTGAAGCCCGGAATGACGGGCCTTGCGCAAATGCGCGGCCTTCGTGGTCCGACGGACAGAGCCGCCAAGGCCCGGGCGCGAATTGCCTGCGACCTCTACTACATCGACAATTTCAACCTCCGGCTCGACCTCAAGATCATGGTGCTGACCGTGTGGAACGAGTTGCGCGGCGGAAACGGTTTCTGAGAAAGCCCGGGTTTGCTGCCTTAATTGGCTGCCGCACCGCTGCATCTCCTCTTTTCCGGGCTTGTGGATGCCTTTGGAACAAATGCTTCGCCACATTTAGGTAAATGTTAAATCTGCGGCGCTAGCCTTCGCCTTGTGGTCTTGTGTTTGTGTAGAGAGTTCCATGACCGAAATGATACGGCCCCGAGTGAAATACGTCATCGGCCCCGATGGCAGTCCGTTGACGATAGCCGACCTTCCGCCGGCCAATACCCGCCGCTGGGTCATTCGCCGCAAGGCGGAAGTCGTCGCAGCCGTCCGGGGCGGCTTGCTGAGCCTGGAAGAAGCGTGCGAGCGCTATACGCTGACGGTGGAGGAATTCCTCTCCTGGCAGTCATCGATCAATGACCACGGCCTTGCCGGCCTGCGCACCACGCGTATCCAGCAGTATCGCCACTAGCGTTCCGCTGACAATCTAGTCCATGCCGCAAGGCGCCGCTCGGGAGACCACACCGCGGCGCCTTCTGGCATTGAGGCAACGGCTCCTGCACAGCCCCTGCCCCCGCCGGCCTTTAAGCCCTGCCGATCCCACCACATCCAGACTGCCAGACTTGCCATGGTTCCGCAGTGGCCGAAGATGTCCTATGCATGACATCTCGAGCGGCAACGGAGAGCGACATGGACATCAGCCACCAGGAATCAAAATCGGGCGGGCGCTATTCGGCCACGCTGGATGGACATGAGGCTGAGCTCACCTACTCGCGGACGTCACCGCGGCTGGTGATCGTCGACCATACCGGCGTTCCCGACGAGTTGCGCGGCCAGGGCGTCGGTCAGGCGCTCGCCGCCCATGCGGTCGAAGAGGCACGCCGGGGCGGATGGAAGATCATGCCGCTATGCCCATTCTTCAGGAGCCAGGCACTGCGGCACCCGGAATGGCAGGACGTCATCAGCGACTAGGCCGCCGCACAAATCTTGGGGTCAAACGCGAAGGGCCGCATGGCCAGTCGGCCTGCGGCATCTTTTCTTTTAAGGCGGCAGGGTGTCAGGCCCTGGCGCGCATGGCTCCGTCCCGCTCTTCCAGAGCCGCAGCCTTGGAAAACTCGGCCTGAGCCTCCTCGACGGCGAGTTCAGCGGTTTCCTGCTGAACGCGAAGATCGCGGATCGAGACCTGAAGATTGTCGGCCCGCTGGCGGGCCGCCTTGGCAAAGGTCGGATAGGCGAAGTGATTCGGATCGGTGATTCCCGATTTTTTCTCCTCGACGCCGATCTGATATTCGAGCTCCTTTGCCATGCGCTCGAATTCCGCCATCATCATCTGCAGCTGCTGCAGCTGGCGGCGTTTCTCATTAACCTGAAATTCCTTCAGGCGAACTAGGCTGTCACGCGACTTCATACGCAATACTCCGTGGGAAGCGGCACCTGTCCGCTGTAACCCGATTGTTACACTTCGGGCCAAAAAACCCGTACGCGTTAATGCAATTCCCCTCCGCGTTAACCTTTCGTTTACGGGCATCATTAACAATACGGGTGATCATTTAAGGGTCGGTAAATGCCAAGGCCTATTTGGCGCGACAATGTGAGAGTCGCATGAATCACTTAACGAGGTTTCCTCATGCGGTGGTTTAAGTCAGGCGATGGCCGATCCTCTTTGAAAATCAGACGGGTGTCTTCACATGCTTAATAATTACGATACCGCTTGCCTAAGTGAATCAGAATTTGTTAACCATTTGGTGGCAGCCTCCAAATCAGGCTCAGTCTGGATCCGTTACGCCTAGGGGCACGGACTACCTAGCGGCGGCAAAGGGGAAAATTATGCGGGTTCTACTCATCGAAGATGACAGCGCAACAGCGCAGAGCATCGAGCTGATGCTGAAGTCGGAGAGCTTCAACGTTTATACGACCGATCTCGGGGAAGAAGGCGTCGACCTCGGGAAGCTCTACGACTACGACATTATCCTTTTGGATCTCAACCTGCCCGACATGTCGGGTTACGAGGTTCTCCGGACACTGCGCCTGTCCAAGGTCAAGACCCCGATCCTGATCCTGTCGGGCATGGCCGGCATCGAGGACAAGGTTCGCGGCCTCGGCTTCGGCGCCGACGACTACATGACCAAGCCCTTCCACAAGGACGAACTGGTTGCTCGCATCCATGCGATCGTCCGGCGCTCCAAGGGCCACGCCCAGTCGATCATCATCACCGGTGAACTGATCGTCAATCTCGACGCCAAGACGGTCGAAGTCGGTGGCCAGCGCGTTCACCTGACGGGCAAGGAATACCAGATGCTCGAGCTGCTCTCGCTGCGCAAGGGCACGACGCTGACGAAGGAAATGTTCCTCAACCACCTCTACGGCGGGATGGACGAGCCTGAACTGAAGATCATCGACGTCTTCATCTGCAAGCTGCGCAAGAAGCTCGCCAATGCTGCCGGCGGCGCCAACTACATCGAAACCGTCTGGGGCCGCGGCTACGTGCTGCGCGAACCGGAAGGCGACCTGGCCGAAAGCGCATAACTTCAACACCCGCGCATTTCCCTCCTTGCAAACGCCCGCGTCCGACGCGGGCGTTTTGCGTTGCAGCAGGCATGCATGAACGTCCCGTGAGCCGGTCAGGTCAGCGACGACTGATTCGCTTTGGGAGAGATCGCCTTCAGGCCGGGGCGGCGACAAATGCGCCGAAGACGGCCGTCAGGATCTTGCGATCGAACGGCTTCAGCAGGAAGTCATTGGCACCGGCGCGCTTGCCGAGCATCATCTTCTTCAGATCGGCCTCGATGACGCAGTAGAAGATCCGCACGCCCTTGCCGTTCGGCAAGGCACGGACATTCTGGATCAGCCCGAGCGCGCCTTCCAGCCCCGCATCCACGATCAGGATGGCCGGCAGATCGGTCTCGCAGCGGCTCATGGCCTCGTCGGCGCTGGCGGCCTCGGCAACGAGAAAGCCGATCTCGGACAGGATGCGCTTTCCGACCTTGCGGACGACATCCGAACCGTCGGCAATCATCAGACGCTGCATAGCTCACTCCCTGCTCCAAGGCCTCCCCGTTCAGGAAAAGCCTCGGCAAGGATAGAGCCAAGTCAGCTAACGAATGGTTACGTCGGGAAAATGCTCAGGCAGCTGTGGTTTCGGCGGTGAAGACGATCTTGTCCTCGGACACGACGTACCGGAGCTCCATGCCGCATTCATCCGCCAGGAGCACCGTATAATAGGGCTGGATGGTATGGGCATCGATCGACTCATCCAGCGTTCCGGAGCAGATCTCCACGAACTTCGCCGGCACGCGCATCATCCGTCCCTTGATGGTGATCGTGAACTTCGCGTGGTGCTCCGGGTTCTCGAGCATGACGTCGACAGAGCCGCCGCGTGGAATGCCGCCATAGGCGACGAGGAAGAGGTTGAGGAGCAGCTTCACCCGATTCTTCGCGACGATCGCCCTCGGGCCGCTCCAGGTGACTTCCGTCTTCTTCTCGGCAGCCGCATAATCCTTCGCGGCCTTTTCGGCCTCGCCTGTGTCGATCGAGGCGCCGACCGATCCAGAGGCACCGAAAGCAAGCCGGGCAAACTTGAGGCGGACGGCAGCATTGAGCGCGGATGTCCGGATCAGGTCGAGGGCATCGGCGTCCGACGCGCCGGGACCGCCCTCATCCAGCAGTTCCAGGCCATTGTTGATCGCACCGACGGGAGAGATCACGTCATGGCAGACACGGCTGCACAGCAGAGCCGCAAGATCTGGCCCCTCAAGGGTGAGATTGGGGTTCTTGGCCATTCGGTTCTCCTGCTGCTGTCATGCCAGCATCTGTATGGTCTTAGCATTGTGCGAAGATGGTGCCGTTTCGTCGGTCATAAAGACACCATATTTGGTAAACCGATTGTTAAGGCGATCCCCGCAATATGTGAAGCTCACCCGCACCAAAGAACAAGACGGACCCGATTGATGCGCATGTACCAGACTTCTCCCCTCGCCCGCTTTGCCGCAATCGCCGTCGCGGTGCTGACGCTGGCAGGCTTCGGCTGGGGCAAGCCGGCACAGGCCCAGAACAGCGCCCAGTATACGGCGCAGGAAATCATAGATGCCGGTCACGGCTTCTTCGGCTCCACGAGCGGCGGCCTGGCCAAGGTGGTCGAAAAGGCCTTCGAGCAATACGGCCTGCCGAACGGCTATATCCTCGGCCAGGAAGGTTCCGGGGCCTTCATCGCCGGTCTGACCTACGGCGAAGGGGAGCTTTACACGAAGAACGCCGGCCAGCACCCGGTCTTCTGGCAGGGTCCATCGCTCGGCATCGACTACGGCGGCCAGGGCTCCCGCGCCATGATGCTCGTTTACGACCTGCCGGCCATTCCGAGCCTCTATGCCCGCTTCGGGGGCGTTTCAGGGTCTGCCTTCGTCGTCGCCGGCGTCGGGATGACCGTCATGCGCAACAACGACGTCATCCTTGTGCCGATCCGCACCGGCCTCGGCGCCCGTCTCGGCATCAACATCGGCTACCTGAAGCTGACCCCCACGCCGACCTGGAACCCTTTCTGAACTGTTGAATTATAGCCCCGGGGCATCAACAGGGGGTGGCATTGGCACGCTTGGCAGAACGGCATCATGGCATTGCTTGCCGCAGCCTACGGGTTGTGCTTAAACGTCGAACTGCCCCAGAACACGTCCAATCCGGCGAGATGGCCCTGTCGTGATCCAATTCGCTCTCCTTTTCGGCCTGGGCTTCCTGAGCGCCTCGCTACTGGTCATGTTGATCGCCCCCGCGATCCACGGCCGCATCGTCCGCTACACCGAAAAGCGCATTCAGGCCACTTTGCCGATCAGTCCGCAGGAGGTTCGCGCCCAGCGCGACATGGCGCGCGCCGTCTACGCCGCGGAAAATGCCCGCACCAAGCAGGAACTGGTACAGGAGCGTGACCAGACCGTCGGCCTGAAGCTGCGCTACGACAAGCTGGCCGAGGAAGCGCGGCGCCTGCAGTCGGACAATCATGACCTGCAGATGCAGATCAACGACATGGACGTCGAGGCGGCCGACCTCCGCTCCCGCCTGCGCCAGGAAGACAGCTATATCCAGCAGCTGAAGGCGGCAGTCGAAGCGGCCGAGGAAGCGGATGCCGCCAAGGGCGTCCAGATCGAGGACTTGCAGCGGCGGGTCGCCAAGCTCACGGCAGACGGCGACAATTTCCGGATCGACCTCTCCGCCCGCGATACCGAAATCGAAAACCTCAAGTTTCGCATTGCCGCACTTCGGGACGAACGCGAAGCCATCCGCAGCGACATCAAGCTGCAGACCTCGCGGGCCAAGGATGCCGAAAACAGGCTCGCACAGGAAGAACACCGGGCGCTGCGGCTTGAGGACAAGCTTTCGCGTGAAATCTCCGTGCGGACGGACAAGGAAAACGCGCTGGAGCGACGCCTTCAGGAAATCGCTCTCCTGAAGGACAAGCTGAAGGCGGCGAACGCCGAAGCACGCGATGCCGCACGCTCCGCAAGCAAGTCGGGCTCCAAGCAGCCAGCCGCCGGCAGCATGGCCACGCAGGCCACCACGGCCAGCGTGCCGCTTGCTCCCGTCGAAACGACCGGACCTGCCGACATCGCCGCGGTCATCGCCGCCTCTCCGGCGCTCTCCGAGCTGGCAGACAATGTCCACAATCGCGCATCAGCCCTCTCCGAGCGGCTTCTGAAGGCCAGGAGCGATGGCAATGATCCTGCCATCCGCGAGGAACTGGCGGCGATTGCCGCAGCCATGGTAACGCTCACGGCCCGGGCCGAAGGTCCCGCCTCGCCCATTCATGCCATGCTGGAGCCGGACGGCGCGGCCAAAGGCACCCGTAGAAGCCTCGCCGCGCGCACGCGCGCGGAACTTGAGGCCGCTCAGGAGCCGGCGGTCCCGTCCGTCTGAAGCCTCCCCTGGGCACTGGCCAGCAGATAGAGGGCGATACCGGTCGCCGTTGCCGCATTGAGGCTGTCGAGCCCCGGCGCCTGTGCGATTCGCGCCGTGTTGAACCGGTCGAGGATAGCGGCGGGAAGACCGCTTCCCTCCGTGCCGGTCACCAGCGCCATGCGCGGCGCAGCGCTTAGGCTGCCCATCTCGGTTTTCCCGGAGGGGGAAAGCGCCCAGACGTCGAAGCCGCGTTGAACGAGCGCCGCAAGATTGGCCTCGATGCTGCCGCCCCTGGCATAGGGCACCTTCAACACCGCACCCACCGAGACACGAAGCGCCTTGCGATAGAGGGGATCGCAGCAGGTCTCGTCCAGAAGCACGGCATCCGCGCCGAAGGCTGCGGCGTTGCGAAAGATCGAGCCGATATTGTCGTGGTTGGAGATGCCGGCGGCGCACACCACCAGCGCGGTGTCCGGCAAGGTCTCGAGCAGTTCCGCAGCGTCTGGCTGATGGCTCCGGTACCCGAGGGCGAGGACGCCGCGGTGCAGGTGAAAACCGGCGATCGCGTCGAGCACTGTCGAGCTGGCCACATAGACCGGCACATCCGCCGGAAAGGCGGCGAGCTCCGCCTGCAGGCCCGCCACCCGGTTCTCCAGCAGCAGGATCTTTTCCGCGACGAAGCCTCCGCCGCCCGCATGCGCGGCGGCAAGCATCCGCAGCACGACCGTCCCCTCGGCAATGAAGCGGTTCTGTCGTCCGGTCAGGTCCCGCTCGCGGATGGCATGGAATTCCAGGATGCGCGGATCATCGGGATCATCGATCCGGATGATCCGGGCTTCGCCGCCCGCCGCCATTCAGGGTGCGGTTCCGACCGCCACATCGGCGACGATACGACCGACCGACGCGTCAAACACCAGTGCCTTCTGCGCGCCGCCGATCGATCCGTAGAACAGGATCTGGCTGCCGGACAGTGACACGGACTGCACCTGGAACCCGGCCGGCAGGGTGACCGAGGACATCAGCGGCTGGTCGGCCGGAACAGAGAAGCCGCTCGCGGCGACCGGCGCGCTCGTCGGCGTCTGCGTCACCTTGTAGACAACCGCGGCGAGGACCGCCATAAAGCAGACAAACAAGATGCCGCCCGAAACGAGTTGCAGCAGCACCATCTTCCGGCGGACCCTTTCCATTGCCGGATCAAGCGGTTCTTCCTGTTCCACGGAATCAGGATTTGCCATTGCGAATGTCCTTGCTGCTGTCAGGTTGAATGAATGAACGATCCCTTTAAACAAGCCGAGGCGCCAAGGAAAGTGCTGGTGGCCGACGAAGACGCCGAAGGCCGGCTGGACGCATGGCTGACGGCAACGCTGGACGGCGAATTTTCGCGCAACCGCATCAAGGCGCTGATCGAACAGGGTGCCGTTCTGCTCAAGGGTGTCGTCTGCACCGAACCGAAGCGCAAGGTCGCACCCGGCGACCAGGTGGAGATCGTCCTCCCGGAGCCGGAAGATCCAGAACCGAAGGGCGAGGATATCCCGCTGGAGGTGCTCTACGAGGACCTGGACGTCATCGTCATTGCCAAGCCGGCAGGGCTCGTCGTCCATCCCGGCGCCGGAAACTGGACGGGTACCCTCGTCAACGCGCTGATCTACCATTGTGGCGACACCCTCTCGGGCATCGGCGGCGTGCGCCGGCCGGGGATCGTCCATCGCCTCGACAAGGACACCAGCGGCGTGCTCGTCGCCGCCAAGAACGATGCCGCCCATCGCCATCTCGCCGCGCAGTTTGCCGACCATGGCCGGACCGGACCGCTGGAGCGCGCCTATCAGGCCGTCGTCTGGAGCAGACCCAGGCAATTGCGCGGCACCATCGACGCCCCGCTCGGCCGCGCCGGCGACCGCATCAAGCGGGCAGTCAAGCGCGAGGGCAGCGACGACGCCCGCGAGGCGGTGACCCATTACGAAGTCATGGAGCGTTTTCACGAGAAGCCGGATGCAACGGCACTCGCCGCCCTGATCGAGTGCCGCCTGGAGACCGGGCGCACGCACCAGATCCGTGTCCACATGGCCCACATCGGCTGCCCGCTGGTCGGCGACCCGGACTATAGCGCCGGCTTCAGGACCAAGGTCAATCTGCTGCCGGAGCAGGCGAAGACCGTCGTCAGCGGCTTCCATCGCCAGGCCCTGCACGCCTTCCTTCTCGCTTTCGAGCATCCGCGGACCGGGGAGGTGATGGAGTTCAGGGCGCCAATGCCAAAGGATATGGAGGCTCTGGTCGCATCGCTGCGGCTATAGCGGCAGGCGACGCGGCGTCGGGATATCATTACGCAAATGTAATGCTATAACGCACAGGTGAACGCTGCGTTCACTTGAACCACTCTTATGCCGCACTTATCTGGTAGCTGGGTCGGTGCGGGGTCGAGATTGACCCGCGCCGTTTGGCTCGCCTCAGCGCTTGTCGCTCGTGAAGAGGGAGCCAGGAATATCGATCAGAAGGGGGTGCTTTCATGGCCCGCAATTCACTGCCGTCAATCACTGCCGGGGAAGCCGGTCTCAACCGCTACCTCGATGAAATCCGCAAGTTCCCGATGCTGGAGCCGCAGCAGGAATACATGCTTGCGAAGCGCTACGCCGAGCACGGCGACCGCGATGCCGCCCATCAGCTCGTAACCAGCCACCTGCGCCTGGTGGCAAAGATCGCCATGGGCTATCGCGGCTATGGCCTGCCGATCGGCGAAGTGGTCTCCGAAGGCAACGTCGGCCTGATGCAGGCGGTCAAGAAATTCGATCCGGAACGCGGCTTCCGCCTGGCGACCTATGCCATGTGGTGGATCAAGGCCTCGATCCAGGAATACATCCTGCGCTCGTGGTCGCTCGTGAAGATGGGCACCACCGCCAATCAGAAGCGGCTGTTCTTCAACCTGCGCCGCATGAAGGGCAAGATCCAGGCCATCGACGAGGGCGATCTGAAGCCCAACCAGGTGGCCGAGATCGCGACCAAGCTGAAGGTTTCGGAAGAAGAAGTGGTGTCGATGAACCGGCGCCTGTCCGGCGACGCCTCGCTCAACGCTCCGATCCGCGCCACCGAGGGCGAATCCGGCCAGTGGCAGGATTGGCTCGTGGACGATCACGAGAGCCAGGAAGACGTGCTCATCGAGCAGGACGAACTGGAAACCCGCCGGCGCATGCTGTCGAAGGCGATGAGCGTTCTGAACGATCGCGAACGGCGGATTTTCGAAGCCCGGCGCCTCGCGGACAATCCGATCACGCTCGAAGAGCTGTCCTCGGAGTTCGACATCAGCCGCGAACGTGTGCGCCAGATCGAGGTGAGAGCCTTCGAAAAGGTCCAGGATTCGGTGCAGAAGGAAGCGCTGGCGCAGGCGCAGGCCCTGCGCGTCGTCGACGCCTGAGCCCACCCAAACCCATACTAAAAAAGCCGGCGGATCACTCCGCCGGCTTTTTTGTTGCTTACTGACCGGTGTTTCCGGTCGTGCCGCTGGTTGCGTTGTTGCTCATTGCCTGCCACTCGCGGATGGCTTCGTTGAAGGCCTGGGTTCCGGCCTCCCCCTTCTGCAACGTCATGAGCGCACGACGTCCATTGCGGTAGGCAAGCGGGATGTCCATCCAGTTGCGGCTGCGCAGGAGCTCGAGGTTTGTCGCCCGTGCATCCGGAAAGTCGTTCAGCGCGATCATGTGGAAGTCGTCCGTGATCTTGGCCGGCACGGCAATCAGCGCGTCGCCGCGATCCTGCTCCGTCTGCTTCATGGCAATCCGCTGGACACTGTCGATCGCGCCACCCTCGAAACCGGGAGGAACGGCGAAGACGACTTCGACCAGATGGCTTGCCGGCAGCGAGCTGTCGGTGTTGCGCTTGAAGGTGATCAGCGCCGTCAGACCGCGACCGGGGATGTTGACCCGTCCCTGGACGACCGGTTCCTGCACGCCGTTGGCACCGGCCTCCTGCTGCAGCGACCAGGACACCGCCCCTTCGATGGCCGTGGGTGCCGTCTGCCCGACGCGCTCCTCGTAGAGGAACATCTTCTCACCCGCGAGGGCGGCTGCATCTGCGGGAGCCGCGGATGGCGTGGCCTCCCCTGCCGGAGCACTTGCCGCGACCTCGGCCGGCGTCGCCGGCGGGGCGTTGAGCTGCGCCACCGACTGGCCTGCGCCGGTACCGTCACCCGGACCAGGGCCCTCATCCACTTCCGTACCGTCGGTGAGGAGCCGCTGCGTGAACTTGGACGTGGCGGCGATGTCCTCGGCGGCAGGTGCCGCCGCATCCGGCGCGGCGGTCGCGGCTTCTTCGGTCGCAGGAGCTTCCGCCGCCTCGGGCGTCGGCTCGACAAGTCCCTCGATCGCGCCTTCGGTTGCGACCGGCGTCCCGCTCAAGCCGACCACTTCCGTCAGCGACTCGCGGTTCAGCCAGAGCGCATAACCTCCGGCAGCAATGATGATCACGCCGATCAGCGCCAGGATCGGTCCGGCATAATTGCGCTTCTTGGGCGCAACGCGGTAGGGCCGCGGCGGCGGCACCATGTCGGCGTCGGCATTCGCCTCCATGTCCGTCGGCGGGCCACCGGCACCCGCTGCAGGCATGGCATTCTGGTTGTAACCGATCAGTTCCTCAAGGTCGTTCCAGGGGTCGCTGGCGTCCTTCGGCGCTGAAGCTGCCGGCTGCTGCGTGCGCAGCGCATCCTCGAATGCGTCATGCCCGCCGGCGCCTGCTGCTGCAAGCGGCGGTGCGAAGGCGGGAAAATCATCCGTGGACGGCATGCGAACGGAGGAAGCGCCGACATGCGTCTCGTCGCTGAAATGTGCCTCGAAGGGTTCGGAAGCCACAGGCGCAGCGGATGCATCCGCAGCGTGAGGCGCTGCAGCCGTCAGGTCTGGCACATCCTGCCAGGCGGCTTCGGTCTGCTTGGGAGCCTCAGGTGGCTGATGGGCTTCCGGCCAAAGCCAGCCGTCCTCGGCCGGCGCAGCGGCAGGTGCCGGCTCGCCCTGCCAGGCAAAATCAGAATGCTCCGCCTCCGCAGGGGTGGGTTCCGGCGAAGCATAGGGATCGGGCTCGACGGCCGGTCCGGCGTCGGCATGCAGATCGTCGGCGTCCGGATGCTGTTCCGGTGCCGGCCACATGCCGATAGGCTCCGGGGCGACCTCACTTGCGCGGGTCTCTTCACCGGACCAATGATCCGTCTGGCGCTCGACCGAATGGTCTGCGACGTCCGGCGCATGGCTTTCCGCTTCCTCGCGGGGCGGCCAGCTCTCGTCGGGCATGCCGACCGGCGCGGAATACTCCTGATGAACGGGCTCCTGATAGGCAGGCTCCTCGTTGACAGGCTCATCACGGTAGGCAGGCGCCTCATACGGCGGCTCCGAGGCAGGCTCGACGTGGGCCTCCTCTTCCGGAGACGCAGCTTGCGACGGCTCTGGGGGAGCGCTGTAGCCGTCCTCCTCCGGAGCGCGGACAACCTCCTCCTGCTGCGGCCACTGGGCGGCAACGGACGTCTCCGGCTCGGGATCGCGAGCGGAATCGGCCGTTGCAACGTCCTCAGGCTCGGGCCGCGTATCAGCGTCGGGCACAAACAGCGGTGCAGCCGCGACCGGTTCCTCCGCCGGCAACGCTTCCGCGTGCTCCGCCTCGACCGAAACGATCGCCGACTCGAGCTTCTCCATCTGTCGATGGATCATCGTTTCCGGCGGTACCGGCTTCATGTTCTCGAGCTGCCGCCGAACGGCGCCACGCGCCTTGTCGTACACCTTTTCGCGCATCTCTGGCGTATTTTTCGCCAGACCGTCGACGGCGCGGCGGATCACCGCAACAAAATCTGCCATCAGTACTTTCTCATGGTCATTGGGTCGTCCATCGATTGATAATTAATCAATGATGAACATTAGTCCTCAAACGGGTCAGTCACAAGTATCGTGTCCTCCCGCTCCGGGCTGGTGGAAAGTAGGGCGACCGGCGCGCCGATCAACTCCTCGACCTGACGAACATACTTGATCGCCTGTGCCGGCAGATCGGCCCACTTGCGGGCGCCGACGGTCGATTCCTTCCACCCTTCCAGGGTGATATAGACCGGCTCGACGCGCGCCTGGGCCGCCTGGCTCGCCGGCAGGTGATCGATTTCCTGACCGTCCAGCTTGTAGCCGACGCAGATCTTCAGCTCGTCCAGCCCGTCGAGCACGTCGAGCTTGGTCAGCGCGATGCCGGTGATGCCGTTGGTCGCCACCGACTGGCGAACGAGGGCGGCGTCGAACCAGCCGCAGCGGCGCTTGCGGCCCGTGACGGTGCCGAACTCATGGCCCTTCTCGCCGAGAAACTGGCCGATCTCGTCGTTGAGCTCGGTCGGGAACGGACCTTCGCCGACGCGGGTCGTATAGGCCTTGGTGATGCCGAGGATATAACCCAGCGCGCCCGGTCCCATGCCCGAACCGGCAGCGGCCTGGCCGGCGACGGTGTTGGACGAGGTGACGAACGGATAGGTGCCGTGATCGATGTCGAGAAGCGAACCCTGCGCGCCTTCGAACAGGATGCGCGCACCCTTGCGGCGCTGCTTGTCGAGCAGCAGCCAGACCGTCTCGCGGAACGGCAGGATGCGCTCTGCAACCGACGTCAGCTCTTCCATGATCGTTTCATGGGAGACTTCCGGTGCACCGAGACCGCGGCGGATGGCATTGTGATGGGTGAGGATGCGGTCGACCTTGCCGCCCAGCGTGTCGAGATCGGCGAGATCCATCACGCGAATCGCACGGCGGCCGACCTTGTCCTCATAGGCAGGTCCGATACCGCGGCGGGTGGTGCCGATCTTCGTGCCGCTGTTGGAAGCTGCGTCTTCGCGCATTCCGTCCAGCTCGCGGTGCAGCGACAGGATCAGGGTGGCGTTGTCGGCGACGCGCAGGTTTTCCGGCGTGATCGACACGCCCTGCTTCGCCAGCTTCTCGATTTCCGCGATCAGCGCGTGCGGATCGACGACAACGCCATTGCCGATGACGGCCATCTTGCCGGGACGCACGACGCCCGACGGCAGCAGCGACAGCTTGTAGCTGACGCCATCGATGACGAGCGTATGGCCGGCATTGTGCCCACCCTGGAACCGGACGACAATGTCGGCGCGCTCGGAAAGCCAGTCAACAATCTTGCCCTTGCCCTCGTCGCCCCACTGGGAACCGACCACCACGACGTTCGTCATATTTTGCTTTCCTATTCCGCACAGGCTGTTGCGCCCACTCAAACCGGCGCATCTATAAAACCATGACGCGCGGAAAGCGAACCGTTTGTCGCGAAAAAAGCGGTTTTTGCGTGACAAGCGCCGAACCACCGGTTTATCAGCGCTTGGTCCGACCAGATTCCTTCCTTTTCTCCAGTGGAGATCCCCTTGCACAAAAAGGCCTATCTGTGTCTCGTCATCGCCACGCTGTGCTGGGGTGGCAATGCGGTGGCAGGCAAGCTTGCCGTCGGCCATGTCAGCCCGATGATGCTGACGTTCTGGCGCTGGACCTTCGCAGTCGCCATCATCTTCGCGATCTCGGTGCCGCAATTGATCCGCGACTGGCCGATCGTGCGAAAGCGCCTGCCGATCCTGATTCTCTATGGCGTCGTCGGCTATACGACCTTCAACGCGACGCTCTATACGGCGCTGAAATACACGACGGCGATCAACGTCGCCATCGAGCAGGCCGGCATCCCGATGCTCATCTTCATCATCAACTTCATCCTGTTTCGGATGCGGGTGTCGCTCGCCCAGATTTTCGGCTTCTCCCTGACCCTGCTGGGCGTGGCGCTGACGGCGGCCCATGGCGACCTCGGCACGCTTCTGGAGCTGACGGTGAATTTCGGAGACGCGCTGATGCTGATCGCGGTGGTGGCCTATGCCGTCTACACCGTTTCGCTGCGCTGGAAGCCGATCGTCGACTGGCGCACGCTGATGGCGATCCCCGCTCTCTTCGCACTGCTGACGACAGTGCCGCTGGTCCTTTGGGAACAGGCGAGCGACCAGGCCATCTGGCCCGATACGCGGGGCTGGGTCATTGTCCTCTACACCGCGCTCTTCGCCTCGCTCGTGTCGCAGGTCCTGTACATCAAGGGCGTCGAGGGGATCGGTCCGAACCGGGCCAGCCTGTTCATCAACCTGATCCCGGTCTTCGGCACGCTTCTATCGGTGGCCATCATCGGCGAGGACCTGCAGCTGTTCCACATCGCGGCACTGGTGCTGGCGCTGGGCGGTATCGCCATTGCGGAACGCGGAAAGCCCGCCTCACCCTGAGACGGGCTTTCCGATAGAAATGAAAAACCTTCAGATGTCGTAATAGGCCGCCGGCGCCTTGGAGGCTGTCTGCGACAGCGCCTCGGCCGCCGCTTCGGCCTGGTCGTTGCGCCAGCCCCGCACGACGCTGACCTTCTCCCCGAGCACGATCTGGCCGCGGTCGGTGGAAACCACCAGCACCCGCTGGACCCGGCCCGTGTCCGTCAGGGCATAGGTGACGTGCATGCGGTCATCCGGCCATCCGAGCGCCACGAGGCGGTCTCGCTTCAGGTCGGCGCAGTCAAAGCAGGCGCCTGATGGAGCGGCGACGACCAGGTCCGTCTGGAAGCCGTCGAAATAGCTGTCCAAGGCGTCGATCGTCTTGTTGACCGTCCGATTGACACGCACAAGCTCCTGCGCCTTGTCGCGGGTCAGTGAAAACGTTCTATCGGCAGCCTCGGCCTTTGCGGCCGGGCGAACGTCCGCCATCTTGTATTCGAGTGCCGGGGAAGCGGCAAACGTGCGTGCAAAACCGCCGGGACCGGCTGCCTGTGCAGCGTGACCCGAAACGAGGGCGGCCAGAAAAGCCGCAGCAGCGAGAATCTTTGTCGACATCTTCGAGACCCTGTTTGATCGGACAGCGTTGATCGCCGTCTCGCGTGGCTTCCCGAATTCATCTCGGTCGTCATTGGCCTCATGCCGTCTATGGCCAACCATACGAAAACACCTTTGCAGCCCGCTTAAACGGAAAGATTCAAATTTACTGAAATCCATTTTTTTCCCGCGATGACACAGGCTGCGCACCGGCGGTCGCCGAAGAGTCTTCCCGCTCCAGGCGATCCCTAAACTTTTCATTAAATTTTAGGGCTCATGAATCTCTTGGAAACAAGAGGTCTAGCGATGCGTATTGCGTTCTCCATCGCGCTCCTGCTGCTGCTGTCAGCCTGCGCGTCCGCCCCGAGCCGGGTCACCAATGCCTGTGCGATCTTCGAGCAGCGCGACGGGCTGTTCAACAACTGGGCCCGCGATGCCAGGAAGGTCGAGCGGGAGTTCGGGGTCCCGGTCCCCATCCTGATGGCCACGGTCTACACCGAATCCAGTTTCCGTGCCCGCGCCCGTCCGCCGCGCACCAAGCTGCTCGGGTTCATCCCCTGGAAGCGGCAATCGACCGCCTATGGCTATGCCCAGGCGCTGGACGGCACCTGGACTGAATACCAGCGCGCCACGGGACGCTGGTCGGCCCGCCGCAGCGACTTCGGCGACGCCATCCATTTCATCGGCTGGTACCACAACCGCAGCCATGTCAGGAACGGCATCCCCCGCAACGACAGCTACAACCTCTATCTCGCCTACTACACCGGCCATGCAGGCTATTCGCGCGGCTCCTTCACCGCGACGGCCCGAAAAGGGGCGCAGCGCTCCGCCGGCATCGCCTCCAAGTACGAGGCGCAGCTGCGCTCCTGCGGCTACTGATCCGGGAAAACGCCGGCGCCGGCGGCGGTGCGTCAGCCCTGCCCTTCCCGGCAGCGCGGATGAGGCGTCATGTCGCGCCTGTCTGCCATCTGAGCGTCATGAACCTGTGGCTTGACACGCCTAGGGTCCTGCAACTGGCGGAGATTCTCGATGATGCAGAACGACATGGACGTGAAGGACGTTGACACTTCCTGGTCAGCAGCCCTGTTCAAGGACCTGATGGCTGTCCGGGTCCAGGTGGTCGCGGATGCCGCCGACCTGTTGCTGGAACTGGGCGGCACCGACGGCTTCGAAGACAGCGATCGCATCCGGCTCGAAAACCTGTGTCATTATCTGGCCCTGCGACGGCACGACCTGCGCCCGCTCCAGCGCCAGCTGATGCAGCACGGGCTGTCCTCTCTCGGCAGGCTGGAAGGTCGCGTCCTGCCGACCTTCGATGCGGTCCTTGGGGCACTGGCGGCAATCCAGGGCTCTCCCGCACCCTATCCCCCACCCACGGAACAAACGTTTTTCCGTGGCGAGTTCGCCCTCGCCGAAGAAACGGAAGCGCTTCTCGGCGGCGGACGGCCGAACCGGCGTGGCCGGATCATGGTGACGCTGCCCGAAGCCTCCGCCGACGATCCCGATTTCATCCTGGACCTCGCCCGCCGCGGCATGGACATTGCCCGCATCAACTGCGCCCATGACGACAAGTCGATCTGGGAGGACATGGCAAAGCATGTGCGGGCAGCGGGCAAGACGCTTGGCCGCCGGTTGACCATCCTGATGGATATCGCCGGCCCCAAGATCCGTACCGGCAACGTGCTGACACCGCCCTCCACCAAGGCGCAGGTCGGCGATCACATCCGCCTGTGCGCCGGCGCTCTGCCGCGCGTCGATGACATCGCCCCCTTCTCCGCGGCTGTCTCCGTTCCGGAGATCGTCACGCGTCTGAAGATCGGTGACCGGATCCGCTACGACGACGGCAAGCTGGAGGGCATCGTCGAGGAAACGTCGCCCGAGGAAGCGCTGGTCCGCGTCACACGCACCAAGACTGGCGGCACGAAACTGAAGGTGGAAAAAGGCCTGAACCTTCCCGATACGGTGCTGGGCCTGTCGCCCCTGACCACCAAGGATCATGCCGATCTCGCGGTCGTCATGGATCATGCCGACATGCTGGGCTACTCCTTCGTCAGCCGCCCCGACGACATCGAATCGCTCGAAGGCACGCTTGCCGGCCTGCCGCCCCGCAACCGCCCACTGGGGCTGGTTGCCAAGATCGAGCAGCCCGAGGCCCTGGCGAACCTGCCGGCACTCATCGCCGTCGCCTTTCGCCACCGCCGGCCCTTCGGGGTGATGATCGCCCGCGGCGATCTGGCAGCAGAGATCGGGTTCGAGCGCTTGGCCGAGATGCAGGAGGAAATCCTCTGGCTCTGCGAAGCCGCCTCGGTGCCGACGATCTGGGCGACCCAGGTCCTGGAGGATCTGGTCAAGACCGGCATCCCGACCCGTGGCGAGATGACCGATGCCGCGATGGCGGCGCGGGCCGAATGCGTGATGCTCAACAAGGGTGCCGCCGTCGCCGAGGCCGTCAATGTCCTCGATCACCTGATGTCGCGCATGGACGAGCACATGACCAAGAAGACGCCGACGCTGCGGGCGCTGAAATCCTGGACCTATCCCGTTCCGGCGGTTTGACCCGAAGGGATTCAGCACCAGGTCGCCGGCAGAGGCCGGCGACATTCTTGATTGGCGCGAAAAACTGCTTCAGCCTTGCCGCTGACGTAGCTCCGCCGACCGTACGCGATGGTCAGCGATACTGGGACAGAAACGTCTTGGCCGCCTGGATCTCGTTCGGGCGCAGTTCATGCCCGCCGGGATGCCATTCGAGATCGACGCTGTCTCCCTGCCGCCGGAAATAGTCGGCAAGCTGGTTGGTGAGGTCGACCGGCGAGATCGGATCGCGCTCGCCGGCGGTGATCAGGATCCGGCTGCTGGCCTTTCCCGTCCTGTCGTTCGGCTCGAAGGGGATCAGCGGATGCATCAGCACCGCCGATTCAAACAGCCCCGGGTTCTCGATCAGGATGTTCGCCAGGATATTGGCGCCATTCGAGAAGCCGACGCCGATCACCGGCCCGGCCTGATGCCGTTCCCGATTGGCGGCGACGAACTCGCTCATGCGATGGGTCGCGCGGGCAAGATCCTCGCAGTCGTAGACCCCTTCCGCCTTGCGCCGGAAGAACCGCGCCGCGCCATGCTCCGAGATGTCGCCGCGCGGCGAGATCACGGTCGCGTTCGGCAGCAGGCAGCTGCCGAAATCGAAGAACTGGTTCTCGTCGCCGCCGGTCCCGTGGAAGACGAAGAGGATCGGCGCCCCGGCTTCGCCGGGCTTGGCACGATGAATGTAACTGTCGTAACTCATGACATACTCCTTCGAAGACCTAACGCCTCAGGCCTCCAGCGGTTCGAGATGCTGTTCGAGAGTGGACCTCAAATGTGCGTGCTGCTGCGGAAGCTTCAGGGCTTCGCCCAGATGTGCCGTATCCTCGTCGCGGTCGAATCCCGGCTCGTTGGTGGCGATTTCGAACAACACGCCGCCCGGGGTCCGGAAGTAGATCGCCCAGAAATAGTCGCGGTCGATGACCGGCGTCACCTGGTAGCCCGTGTCCATCAGGGCCTTGCGGACCTCCAGCTGCTTTTCCCGGTTCTCGACGGCAAAGGCGATGTGGTGGACGGAGCCTGCCCCAAGCCGGGCGTCGCTGATGTTCGGCATGGTCTCGATGTCGATGACATCGGCGCCATTGCCGCCCGGAACGCCAAGCCGCAGCACCCCGTCGCGGCTGTCGATCTGCTGGTAGCCCATGTACTTCAGGAGCTCGGCCGTCGCACCCTCGTCGCGCAAACGAAGCGAGGCGGAATGGAAGCCGCGGATCGCATGGTCCTCGCCGACGCCATTGCCGGTCCAGGGGGCGCGCGCATCATCCTTCACCTCGACGAGCGCAAAGCCGTCGCCATCGGGGCCTGCGAAATGCAGGCGGTTCTCGCCAAACGCGGTCTCGGTCTTCAGCCCTTCGGCGCCGGCAGCGGTCAGCCGTTCGGTCCAGTAGCCGAACGAGCCTTCCGGGACGGAGAAGAGGGTCGTGCCCACCTCACCCGTACCAGGCCGGCCGCGGGCAATATGCGGAAACGGAAAATAGGTCATCACCGAACCGGGCGTCCCGACTTCGTCCCCATAGTAGAGATGGTAGACATCGGGAGCGTCGAAGTTGACGGTCTTCTTCACCCGGCGAAGGCCAAGAGTATCGGTGAAGAACTTGTTGTTGGTCCGGGCGCTCGCGGCCATCGACGTGACGTGATGCAGCCCCTTGATCTGGTCGATCATCTGAAACCCTTTCTGGCTCTATGAGCCTGTTCTGGGATCATAATTGGCGAGTGCCGCGTCTTTTGCATAGGGAAGCACACCCGAACGCATCGTTCACCATTTGAAGACTGATCCCCCGGCACCGTTCAACGATCATGTCTGCGGCGGCAGTTCCCAGTCGATCGGCTCCTTCCCCCTGGAAACCAGAAAGGCATTGGTCTGTGAAAAAGGCCTGGAGCCGAAGAAGCCATTGTGCGCCGAGAGCGGCGAAGGGTGCGGGCTCTTGAGCACAAGATGGCGCGTCTGGTCGACGAAGGATGCCTTCTTCTGCGCATAGGAGCCCCACAGCAGGAAGACGACGCCATCGCACTCCTCGTTGACGGCGCGGATCACCGCATCGGTGAACCTCTCCCAGCCCTTGCCTTGATGCGAGGCGGCACGTGCCTCTTCCACCGTAAGGACGCTGTTGAGGAGCAGCACGCCCTGCCGCGCCCAATGCTCCAGAAACCCGTGGCGGGCCGGCGCGATGCCGAGGTCGCTCTGCAGCTCCTTGTAGATGTTGACGAGCGACGGCGGAATGCGCACGCCGGGCTGCACGGAAAAGCAGAGGCCATGTGCCTGCCCGAGACCGTGGTAGGGATCCTGCCCGAGGATGACGACCTTGACCGCATCGAGCGGCGTCAGGTCCAGCGCCCGGAAGTATTCGCCGCCCTTGGGGAAGATGCGCTTGCCGGCGCTCTTCTCCTCCATCAGGAAGCGGCGCAGGTCGCTCATGTACGGATTGGCGAACTCCGGCGCCAGCGCCTCCCGCCAGCTCTCCTCCAGCTTCACGCCCTCGACCATCACCCGTCCCCTATTTGAAGCGCCCGCCGCGTTCCAGCACCTCGATCTTGTAGCCGTCCGGATCGGTGGCGAAGAAGAAACGGGCAAACGGCTTGCCGTCATGCGGCATCTCGACAAGCTTGCCGACGGTCAGGCCAAGGTCCGTGAAGCGCCGGTGCTCCGCCGCTGCATCCTCCACCGAGACCGCCAGATGGCCATAGCCGTCGCCAAGATCGTAGGGCGTGTCCCGCCCGGCATTCACCGTCAGCTCGAGCTCAAAACCTGTCTCCGCGTTGGCGAGGTAGATCAGAGTGAAGCCGTCGAAGGGGACGCGCTCGGCAACGGCAAGCCCGAAGGCCTTCTGGTAGAAATCGAGTGAGCGCTGCTCGTCGAGCACCCGGATCATCGAATGGATCAGCTTTGCCACGGAGAACTCCTTCTTCGGAAAATTTCCCCTATTTATCGGCAATCTCGAAGGGATTGCCAGTACCAGCCGTGGAGATCGGGTACGCTATTCACATCCGGCTGCGTCCGTCGCACGATTGAATTCCAGGCGGCAGGTGATCATATGGCTGCGAGATCTGCAGCCGCCGCCGAAAAATCGTCGGCCGCACCCCAGCCCTGTCCGGAAGGTTTCCATGCGCGTCGTCTATCTCGGTCTCGGCTGGCTGCTTGTCACCATCGGCGTCATCGGCGCCTTTCTGCCGGTGCTCCCGACCACCCCCTTCCTGATCCTGGCGGTCGCCTGCTTTGCCCGCTCCTCGCCGCGCCTGGAGGCCTGGCTACTGGATCATCCGAAATTCGGCAGGCCGCTTCGCGACTGGCGGGAAAAGGGTGCCGTACCGCGCAAGGCAAAGATTGCCGCCGTCACCATGATGACGGCAAGCTATGCGATCTTCTGGTTCGGAAGCTCGCCGCCCTTCTGGCGGGCTGTGCTTGTCGCGGCCATCATGATCGCTCCGGCGATCTTCGTCGTCACCCGGCCCGAACCCGGCGCCTGATCACACATCACCGATGCCGCGACTGCGGCAGGACGAAGGGAATATGCGCGGCCGGCAGTCGCCCGACAGCCCCGGCGATGCCGTAGACGCTGCCGATCGTCCGATCGTTGACCGTTTCCATGGAGGCGCCCTCGTCCACCACCCTGCCCTGGTCGAGCACCACCAGATGATCGGCGAATTCCGCAGCAAGGTTGAGGTCGTGGAGGATCGCCAGCACGATGCCGCCGGCAGCGGCGAAATCGCGGGCGATCTCCAGCACCGAGATCTGATGCCCGAGATCAAGGCTGGCGGTCGGCTCGTCGAGGAAGAGCGCCCGCGGTATGCCATCGACGACGGCGGCCGGCACCTGCGCCAGCGCCCGGGCGAACTGCACCCGCTGCTGCTCACCGCCCGAGAGCGACGGATAGGGACGCGCTTCGAAGCCGCGCAGTCCGACGCGCGTCAGCGCCTTGCGCGCCTGTTCCGTCGGCTGCAGCGCTCCCTGCGCCACCGCCCCCATGCGCACGATCTCCAGCGCAGTGAAGGGAAAGGACAGCTGCACCGCCTGCGGCAGCACGGCCCGGCGCTTCGCCAGCTCCGCCGGCGCATGCAGCCGGGCCTCGGTGCCGACATAGGAGACGCTGCCCTCGTCCGGTGCCATCTCGCCCGACAGCACCTTCATCAGCGTCGACTTGCCCGCGCCATTCGGGCCGATCACCACCGTGAAGCGGCCGGGATGGAGGTCGATGCCGACGTCATCGAGCAGCTTGCGGTCCGATCGCGTGACGGTGATGTTGCCAGCCGAGATCATGGCATGTCCCTCATGCGGATACCGCCCTTGCCGAGCAGCAGGAAGAGAAAGACCGGGGCGCCGAAGAGCGCCGTGATCACGCCGATCGGCAGCTCCGCCGGCGCCGCCACCGTGCGGGCGACACTGTCGGCGATCAGCAGCAGCGCTCCGCCGCCAAGCGCCGAGCCGAGCAGCAGGAAGCGGTGGGACGGCCCCATCACCAGGCGCAGCAGATGCGGCACGACGATGCCGACGAAGCCGATCGAGCCGGCGACCGCGACCGTCGAGCCGCAGGCGGCCGCGACCGCGATGATGACGATCTTCTTCAGCCGCTGCACCGGAATGCCCATGTGGAAGGCCGCCGCATCGCCGAGCACCAGCGCGTCGAGCCCGCGCGCCACGAACGGGATGATGGCGATCACCACGGCGACGAAGGGCAGGATGGACAGCACCCGCCCATAGGTGGCGCCGCCGAGCGACCCGAGGCTCCAGAAGGTAATGTCGCGCAGCTGCCGGTCGTCGGCCATGAAGATCAGCATCCCCATCAGGGCCGCACTCAACGCGCCGATGGCAATGCCCGAGAGGATCAGCGTCGTCGTCGAGGTTCGCCCATCCTGCGTGGCGATCAGATAGAGAACCCAGGTGTTCACCAGCGCGCCGCAGAACGCCATCAGCGGCAGGAACTGGTTGCCGAAGAGAAGGGTGAGCGGCAGGAGAACCGTCGGGCCGAGCACGATCGCGACGACTGCCGCCAATGCCGCCCCGGACGTCACGCCGACGATGCCGGGATCGGCCAGCGGGTTACGGAACAGGCCCTGCATCATCGCCCCGGACACGGCCAGTCCCGCCCCCACCAGGAGGCCGAGCGCGGTGCGCGGCAGGCGCACCGCCTCCAGCACCACGCGGTCCTGCGCAGCCAGGCTGTCGCCATGGCCCGTCGCATAGGCCCAGAGTTCGGGGAGGCCGACGCCCGTCGGGCCGCTGCTGAGCGAGACGAGGCTGGCGGCGACCACCAGCAGGACCAGGGCCACCAGGGCAACGATCCCCTGGAGCGAGCGGTCGCCTTCGGCCTTGTCGGCGCGCCAGGGCAAGGTCAGGGCTCTCATCCGCCAAAGGCTCCGGGATAGAGCTGGCTTGCCAGCGCGCGGACTGCTTCCGGCGTACGCGGGCCGAACCCGAGAAGGAACAACCCGTCCATGCTGATTAGCGCCTGATTGGCCGCGGCCGGGCTCGTCTGCAGGGCCGGAACCGCAAAGACCTGCTCGGGCGTCAGCCTGTGATCGCCGCGCTCCATGGCAACGATCACGTCGGGCTTGGCCGCAATGACGGCTTCGTCGCTGAGCGGCTTGTAGCCGGAGATCTCAGGAGCGGCATTGATGCCGCCGGCCATTTCGATGATGGCGGCGGCTTCCGTGCCCGAACCGCTGGCCATGATCCGGCCGTTCGAGAGCGACAGCACGAACAGCACCCGCTTCTTCGTCCCATCGAAAGCAGCGATCTCGTCCGTCACGGCCTTCAGGTCCTCGCCCGTCTTCTCCGCCAGCTCGGCCGATTCCTTGGCGAGGCCGACGGCGGCTCCGACGTCGCGTATCTTCTGGAGGATGCCGTCAGCGGTCGCCGGCGTCGGCACCGTAACCATGGGGACGGCGCTGGCCCGAAGGATGTCGAGCACCGGCGGCGGGCCTGACCCTTCTTCGGCGAGGATCAGATCCGGTTTCTGTGCTAGGATGCCTTCTGCCGACAGTGCCCGCATATAGCCGACATCCGGTTTGGAGGTGGCATCCGCCGGATAGAAGCTCGTCGAATCGACGGCGACGACCCGGTCCTGGGCACCGAGCGCATAGAGGATTTCGGTGATCGTGCCACCGACGGAAACGATCCGCTGCGCCTCGGGATTGCCGGCATCCGAGGCCTGCGCGGGCATGACCCCGAGCCCCGTGACAACCAGGGAAGACGCGATGGCGATGCGAGAGAAATACGATCTGAACATGAGGCCCCTACCAGTCTCCGCCTCAAGCGGCGGCTATAACTTGAGTTGACTAGACAAGTTTTTTCGGCTTTTCAAGACAGGGGCCACTCGATATCTTGAGTGGTAAGTGAAAGATTTGAGAGGGACCTGTAAATGTACATTGCGATGAACCGTTTTCGTGTCGTGCCTGGCTATGAGGAGGCCTTCGAGGCCATGTGGCGCGGCCGTGAGGGCCGGCTGGCC
Source organism: Pseudorhizobium marinum (assembly GCF_000705355.1). NCBI lineage: Bacteria > Pseudomonadati > Pseudomonadota > Alphaproteobacteria > Hyphomicrobiales > Rhizobiaceae > Pseudorhizobium > Pseudorhizobium marinum. The sequence goes on along the minus strand of NZ_JMQK01000001.1, from coordinate 240,136 downwards.
GAAATGCCGGGCTATGTGGAATTCCACATGCTGAAAGGCCCCAAGGCCGAAGACCACACCCTCTACGCCTCGCATACGGTTTGGGAGAGCTTCGAGCATTTCCAGGCATGGACGAAGTCGGAGCAGTTCCGCGCCGCCCACGCAAAGGCGGGCGAGAACCGCGGCAAGATCGAATATCTGTCGGGTCCGCACTTCGAAGGCTTCGAGGTCATCATCCATGAAGACCGCAAGGGCGTCCGCAACGCCGACGCGGCGTGAGGTCGTCATGAGCCTTGCTGTTGAAACCGCCGACGATCGCCGCGAACGGGCACTTGTAGCCCTTGCCGCAAAGCCCGATGGCGTGGTCGAGGCAATCGCCGCCTCCGCCGAGGTGACCGCTGCCGAGATCCTCGACATCCTGCCGCAGGGTGCCGCGGTGGTGGCCGCCCGGGAGGCCTTCGCTGACATCTGGACCGACATGACGACCTGGGGCGAAGTGCTCTTCATCGTGCATACGGACGACATCGTGCTGGAAGCGGAAGGCAGCCTGCCGCAGGGGTCGGAAGGCCACGGCTGGTTCAACATCCACGGTGACAGCCCGATCGGCGGTCATATCCGCAAGGAGAACTGCGCCTCGATCACCTTCGTCGACCGCCCCTTCCACGGGCGCCGTTCCTGCTCCGTCTGGTTCATGAACGAGAAGGGCGCGCCGATGTTCAAGGTCTTCGTCCGCCGCGACGAGCAGCGCGAACTGATCGCGGACCAGCTCGCCCGGTTCGAGGCCCTGCGCGACAGCTATCGGACGTAGCGGAACAGCGCGCTTCAACAGGTTCCGGCCGGATCAGATGGCCGGGACCCACTTCCAGAACACGCCTTCCTGACGCTCCGGGTAATATTTGAACTCGCATTCGAAGCGGCGCCCATAGGCTTCCGCCGCCGTCAGCGCCTCCGCGCTCACCGGGTTCATGCCGGTGCCGGGCGCAAACCAGTCCTCCAGCAGATCGTCCGGGATATAGGTCCCGACCCGAAGCGGCATGGCGGTCAGTGTCTTGTCGAGTTCTTCGGGCGGCATGATGTTCCTCCGTGATGAGCCTTGTCTCCGGCACTCCTGTCGCCTGCGTTCTATGCAGGGGTCCCGGGCGGCAGCATAGCGGCACGCTCCCGCGAATGCACCTGCTGGCTGCCGACCGGCCGATCTCTATTCGGACGCATGCTGCGGCTTGCCCTTCCGCTTGGTGGAGGCCATGTCGTGAAGCTCCTTCTCGCTCATGGACTTTTCCATGCTCTTTGAAGCCCCCTGAAGCTCGCTCTTCTTCATGTCGCCGCGCTTGGCGGCCAGCGCCGCGCCTGCGGCCTTCTGCTGTGCTTTGGATTTTGCCGGCATCATCGCCTCCTTGCTTTGCGTCCTATGTTCAACAGCCAACGTGCCGGCGGGTTCCAGCCTGCCCGCGGAACCAACTGGCTTGCGCTTCCGTTGGGCTGGCAGATTCTGAAAGGAAGGACATCATCATGGATGCCAAGGATAAAGTTGCCGACACCACAAACCCGTCCACCCGCTTCGAGCAGGAAGGTCGCGAACGTGTCGACGATGCGCTGCACGCACAGACGGACATGACCAGCCAGAAGGCGGTCAAGGAAGCCTCCCGGCTGGGCGGCGGCGACACCTATCTGGTGGAGACCGATCTCGAGGAGGCCGACGAGAGCGAAGGCGTCGAGAACGAGGACGGCAGCATCAGCGCCCTGGCAAACGCCGGAAACCAGGAACGCTAAAAAACCTTTCCTCCGGGTCGCGGCATCGCCCTTTCCGGACAATGGCCGCTCCGGAGGAACGACCGCCAGACTGGGTTGCCCTGCCGTTTATCGCGAGATCATATGGAAGCCGAAGCCTTGCCGCCCCAGATCGACCAGCCGCGCAATCGCATTGAAACCATGCCCCACATGGAAGCCAAGGCCGCGCCGACCCTGACGGATGCCAGCGCCGAAGCCTTCGTCCGCGAGGCGATCGATGAGCTCGTGGCCTGCGGCATCCCCTTCCTGCTGGCCGGGACCTTCGCCGTCAGCGCCTATACCGGCATTTCCCGCCCCACCAAGGATCTCGACATCTTCTGCCGCGCCGGCGACTACGCCCGCATCCTCGCGCACTTCAAGGCGAAGGGATACGAGATCGAGGTCGAGGATGACCGCTGGCTCGGCAAGGTTATCAGGGGGGATCATTTCTTCGACGTGATCTTTGCCGGCTCCAACGGCACCATGCCGATCGGCGATGCCTGGTTCGACCACGCCCGCCAGATGGAGCTGAACGGCCACCAGGTTCGGATCATTGCCCCTACCGAACTCGTCTGGTCCAAATGCTTCGTCCAGCTTCGCCACCGCTATGATGGCGGCGACGTCGTGCATGTCATGCTGCGCGCCCACGACCAGATCGACTGGCATCGGCTGCTCAACCACATGGAAGTCCACTGGGAGGTGCTGCTGATCCACCTCCTCAACTTCCGTTGGATCTACCCGACCGAGCGCGACAAGGTGCCGGAATGGCTTCTCGACGAACTTCTGGACCGCCTGCAGGCACAGCGCCAGCTGCCGCTGCCGCAGATGAAGATCTGCCGTGGCCGCATGTTCAGCCGCGTCGATTTCGAGATCGACGTGAAGGAATGGGGCTTTGCCGATGTGGGCGGTGAAGGAGAGCCGCGCGAGGGCATCGAGAAAGAGAGGACGGAAGGAGGTTCGGCGTGAGCAAGTCAACTGGCAAGGGCGAAAGCGGAACGAGGAAGGCCGACGACAAGCAGCGGATCGCAGCCATGGGCGACCTCCATGTCAAGGAAACCGGCACGGCCTCCTTCAAGGACCTGTTCACGGAAATCTCCCAGGCCGCTGATATTCTTGTTCTCACAGGCGACCTCACCGATCTCGGCAAGCCGAAGGAGGCAGAGCTGTTGGCCGCCGACCTGCGCGCCTGCACGATCCCGGTCGTCGCAGTGCTGGGCAACCACGACTACGAATGCGGCCATGTCGAAGAGGTCGCGGCGATCTTCAAGGACGCAGGCGTTCACCTGCTGGAAGGTCAGGCCGTGGAGATCAACGGTGTCGGCTTTGCCGGCGTCAAGGGCTTTGCCGGCGGCTTCGGCCGCTACATGCTGGGGTCCTTCGGCGAGCCGGCGATCAAGGCGATGGTCGCCGAAAGCGTGGAAGAAACCATGCGGCTGGAGAATGCCCTGCGCCAGGTTCGCTCCGAGCGCGCGATGGTGGTGCTGCATTACGCGCCGATCCCCGACACTGTCGTCGGCGAACCGCAGGAGATCTATGCCTTCCTCGGCTCTTCGCGGCTGGCGGAGACGATCGACCGCTTTCCCGTGTCGGCCGTCGTTCACGGCCACGCCCACCGCGGAACCTACGAAGGCCGCACGCCGGGCGGTGCCCCCGTCTACAACGTCGCCTCCCACATCGAGAAGCCGACGGGCCGGCCCTATGCCCTGCTGGACCTCTAGCGGAACATCGGGCCCTGCCAGCAGTTCGATGCGCATCAGGAGGATTGATCATGACAGACCAGAAGAACCACCCAGAGCAGGATCCGGCAGAAGGCTCCCGCGAAACCATCGAACGCGAACTCGCTCGTCAGGACCAGAAGGCGCAGGAGAACGGTCGCAAGGTCAAGGACGACGGCGAAACGAAGCGCTGAGAAGCGTTCCGATGAAGGCGCTGCCCCAGAAATCCGCAAACTGATCTTAAGTTATGCCCTCGGCGGGAAGCTCTGGAACAAGGGGCTTCCTCGCTCGTTTGACCCGTCTCATCATCAGGGGTACTTCATGACGTCTGCCATCCAAGCCGCAAGCGAGTTTCGCGCCTTTCCAAAGACCTGGGGGGCGGAATTCGTCGCCGCCGGCGAGGTCCGCTTCCGGCTGTGGGCGCCGGGCCAGAAGGAGGTCGTCCTTCGCCTCGGCACCAGCGAAACACCGATGAGCCGCAGCGACGACGGCTGGTTCGAGCTTTTGGCGACAGGCGTATCGGCCGGTGCCGAATACTGCTTCGTCCTGTCGGACGGCATGACCATTCCCGATCCCGCCTCGCGTGGCCAGAAGAGTGAGGTCAACGGCACCTCCCTCGTCATCGATCCGACCAACTACGAGTGGCAGAATGCCGCCTGGAAAGGCCGGCCGTGGGAAGAAGCGGTCGTTTACGAATTCCACGTCGGGACCTTCACGCAGGAAGGCACCTTCCGCGCTGCCATCGAGAAGCTGCCGCATCTGGCCGAACTCGGCATTACCGCCGTCGAAATCATGCCGGTCGCCCAATTCGCCGGAAACCGCGGCTGGGGCTATGACGGCGTGCTGCTTTATGCACCGCACAGCGCCTTCGGTGCGCCCGAGGACATGAAGGCCTTCATCGATGCCGCGCACGGCCACGGCCTCATGGTCCTCCTCGACGTCGTCTACAATCACTTCGGCCCGGACGGAAACTATCTGCCGCTGGTGGCGCCGAGCTTCTTCCATCCCGAAAAACACACGCCCTGGGGCGCGGCCATCGCCTACGAAACGGACGCGGTACGGCGCTTCTTCATCGAGAATGCGCTCTACTGGCTGGAGGAGTATCAGATCGACGGGTTGCGCTTCGATGCCATCGACCAGATCGGCGACGACGAGTCGGAAAAGCACATTCTGGTGGAAATTGCCGAACGCATCCGCTCCGAGCTGCCCGACCGTCACATCCATCTGACCACCGAGGATGCCCGCAACATCACCTCCCTGCACGAGCGCGATGCCGATGGCGGTGTGCCCCGCTTCACCGCGGAGTGGAACGACGACCTCCACAATGCCATTCACGTCTATGCGACCGGCGAGACCGACGGCTATTACCAGGATTTCGCCGACAAGACCGAATATCTCGTGGCGCGCACGCTGGCGGAAGGCTTCGCCTATCAGGGCGAAATGTCCAAACAGAGCGGCGAGGCCCGGGGCGTGACCAGCACCGGCCAGCCGCCGGTGGCTTTCGTCGACTTCATCCAGAACCATGACCAGGTCGGCAACCGGGCCTTCGGCGATCGCCTGCTGACGCTCGCCGGTCCGGAGAAGGTGAAGGCGCTTCTGTCGATGCTCCTCCTGTCGCCGCATATCCCGCTTCTCTTCATGGGCGAGGAATTCGGCGAGACCCGCCCCTTCCAGTTCTTCACCGACTTCCACGGCGAACTCGCCAAAGCTGTGCGCGACGGACGACGCAGGGAATTCGAAGGTCATGCCGGCCATGGACACGAGGAAGAGGAAATCCCGGATCCCAATGCCGAGACCACCTTCACCGACTGCAGGCTCGACTGGGCGAAGCCCCGGGCCGCTGAGGGTGCCGACTGGATGGCGCTGACCAGGCAGCTTCTCACGCTTCGCCGCAAGATCATCGTTCCGATGATCCGCACCGCGCGCGAATCCGGCGGCACGATTCTGGAAGCGGCGGATGGCCTGGTCGCCGTCCGCTGGAGCTTCCCCGACGGAGAGCTCGGAATGGCGATCAACCTCGGGTCCGAAGCAAAGTCGCTCCCCGACTTGCCCGGCACGCCGATCCACAGCTATCCGCCGGAAGCCGGCACCGGTAATCGCCTCGACGTCAATTCGGTCGTCGTGACCGCCACGACCGGAGGCCGGGCATGAAGATCCCCTCCTCCACCTACCGCATCCAGTTTCGCGACGGGATGACGTTTGATCGTGCCGCCGCGCTGGTGCCCTACCTGAAGCGCCTCGGCATCAGCCATTTCTACGCCTCGCCGATCTTCACCGCAACGACCGGCTCCACCCACGGCTATGACGTCACCAATGCCAACGAGTTCGACCCGGTCCTCGGCGGCCGCGAAGGCTTCGACCGGATGTCGCAGGCCCTGCAGCAGCACGGGCTCGGCCTGATCCTCGACATCGTGCCCAACCATATGGCCTCCTCGCTGGAGAACCCATGGTGGCGGGATGTCGTGGAGCATGGCGAAGACAGCCGCTATGCCCATTATTTCGACATCGACTGGAGCCGGCGACTGACGCTCCCCTTCCTCGGCGACACCTTCGAGAAGGTTCTCGAGGCCGGCGACCTGTCAGTCAAACAGGATCCGGAGATGGGCAAGCCGGCGCTCGCCTATTACGACACCTTCTACCCGCTGAAGCCCTCGACCTACGACGGTCGCGAACAGGCCGTGCTGTCGATGACCGCGAAAGCGGAGATCGCCGCACTTCACGACCAGCAGCCGTGGCGGCTGATGTCGTGGCGCGATGCGCCGCGCGAGCTGAGCTATCGCCGGTTCTTCGAGATCACCGGACTGGTTGGCCTCAGGGTCGAGGATCCGGAGGTCTTCGCCGACGCCCACCGCCTGGTGCTCGACCTGGTGCGGGAGGGCCGCGTCCACGGCCTGCGGATCGACCACGTCGACGGGCTGGCAGATCCGAAGGCCTACCTGGAGCAGCTTCGGGAGGCGGCAGGCCCCGACACCTATATCGTCGTCGAGAAGATCCTGGGCGAAGGCGAGCAGCTCCCGGACGACTGGCCGATCTCCGGCACCACGGGCTACGAGTTCATCGGCGCGCTGAGCAATGCCCTGGTGGACGGCAGCAAGACGGATGCTCTGACTCGCGCCTACGAAGCCGTCTCCGGCCGGCAGACGGACCCGATGGAAGATCTGCGCGACGCGAAACTTTCGATGGCAAACAACAACTTCGAGGGCGAAGTTGCTGCGCTGCAAAAACTGGCTCTCGCACTTCATGAAGTCGAGGACGATTCGAGCGCCATCGATGCCGACACCATGCACAACGCGCTGCGCGAGCTGCTAGTCGCCTTTCCCGTCTACCGCACCTATGGCACCGCAGACGGCATGCCGGAGGCCGACAAGACCCGCCTCGGCGCCATCGTCTCATCGGTTGAAAGCGGCCCTCATGCGCCGGACAAGGAGGCTCTAGCCTTCATCCGGCGCATCCTGCTCGGAGAAGTCGGCGCCGAACAGGCGGACAAGGCCAGCCTCTTCCGCACGCGCTTCCAGCAGCTCACCGGGCCGCTGATGGCCAAGTCGCTCGAAGACACGCTGTTCTTCCGCCATCACCGTCTGCTGGCGCTGAACGAGGTCGGCAGCGAGGCCGCGCCGCCGGCGGCATCGCTTACGCACTTCCACGAGGAGATGCGCACCCGCCTCAAGCACCAGCCCCACGCGCTCTCGGGAACCTCCACGCACGATACCAAGCGCGGCGAGGATGCCCGCGCCCGCCTCTATACCCTCAGCGAGGCGCCGGAGACCTGGGCGGAAGCCGTCGCCCGCTGGCGCGGCATGAACACCGCGCAGGTGGTCACACTGAAGGACGGACCTGCGCCGGAACCGGCCATGGAATGGATGCTCTACCAGGCGCTGGCAGGCGCATGGCCGACGGACCTGCGTCCGGAAGACACGGCAGGACTGAAGGCTCTCGAAGAGCGGTATCTCGCCTATGTCGAAAAGGCACTGCGCGAGGCCAAGCAGAGGACGAGCTGGAACGAGGTGAACGAACCCTACGAAACGGCCGTCAAGGACTATGCCGCCCGCCTTCTTGATCCGGAGAACGGCAACTTCCTTGCCGATTTCGTCGGCACGCTGGACCCCTTCTTCCGCGCCGGTCTCGTCAACGGCATCAGCCAGACGCTGATCAAGCTCGTGGCGCCGGGTGTGCCGGACATCTACCAGGGGAGCGAACGTCTGGACCTCAGCCTCGTCGATCCCGACAACCGCCGGGCGCCCGACTTCGCGCTGCTGACGGGTGCAGGGGACGACGGGCTGCAGTCGGTCGACGAGGAAACCTGGCGCAGCGGCCGGTTGAAACAGGCGGTGATCGCCAGGGTCCTGAACCTCCGCCAGCAGCGGCCGGAACTCTTCGCGTCCGGCAGCTACATCGCGCTTCAGCCCCGCGGCAAACGTGCCGACCACCTGGTCTGCTTCGCGCGCCAGGAAGGAGACGCGTCACTCCTGCTGGTCGCCCCCCGGCTGGTACTGAGCGCTTTCCGCCAGGGCGAGATGTCGGTCTCGGACAAATGGGCGGGTACGGAGCTGCCGCTTCCGGAAGACCTGCAGGGCCGCCGCTATCGGGAGATCTTCAGCGGACGGGTCTTTGAGCCTTCCACCAGCCTCTCGGTTGGCTGGGCCTTCGCGGATCACTCGTTCGCGCTCTTGGTCTCGGAGTAAGAGGAAACATGAAAAAAGGCCGCCAATCATCATGATTGGCGGCCTTTTTCTCTCCGGTTGGAGGCTGTTCTTCGTTAGCCGAGGCCAACGAAGGACAGGATAGCGAGAACGATTACAACTGCTCCAACAAGCCATACGATGCTGTTCATGTCTCTCTCCTTATGAATGCTGACATTACGAATTAAGCGAAACCAACCAGGTTCAGAACGGCGATGACGATGACGACGGCGCCGACCAACCAAACGATGCTGTACATGGCTTTCTCCTGTGGCTCTCGGCAAGGTGAACGGCAAGGCGCCGAAAAGGTTCCAACGGGATGCAGCGGGAACAATCGTCCGCGGGGCGGTGTTCACCAGATGCTGTGGTGAATTTTGCAGCAGAGAACCATGGGGGTGGGTATGGCAGAACAGAATTTCCAGCAGTCACGATCGCAGGCAGCTCCTGCCCGCATCGTCATCGTCGGCGCAGGCTTTGCCGGACTTGCCTGCGCCCGTGAACTCGGCAACACCGATCTCGATGTCATCGTCGTCGATCGCCGCAACCACAACCTCTTCCAGCCGCTCCTCTATCAGGTCGCCACTGCGGCCCTCTCCCCTGCGGACATCTCCGAACCGATCCGCCGCACGCTGGGACGCTACCGCAACATCAGGGTCGTCCTCGCCGAGGTTGCCGGCGTGGATCCGGCCTCGAAGTCGATCCGCTTTGAAGACGGCGGCAGCCTCTCCTACGATCACCTCGTGATCGCCACGGGTTCGGAGTACAATTACTTCGGTCACGACGACTGGCGCGCCTGGGCTCCGGGCCTCAAGACCATCCATGAAGCGCGGCTGATCCGCCAGCGGCTGCTGCTCGCCTTCGAAAGGGCGGAGCTCTCGCAGGACCCGGAGGAGAAGAAGGCGCTACTGACCAGCATCGTGATCGGCGGCGGCCCGACCGGCGTCGAGATGGCCGGTGCCATTGCCGAACTCGGGCACTTCATGATCACGCGGGATTTTCGTGACCTCTCACCCGCGGATTTTCGGGTGATCCTGATCGAAGCCGCGCCGCGCATCCTCGGGGCATTTCCGGAGGAACTGGCCGGCTACGCGGAACGCACCCTGGCCAAGGCGGGTGTCCAGGTTCTGACGAACACACCGGTGGACAGGATCACCAAGGATGAGGTCGTTGCCGGCTCGAACACCTTCCGCACCGGCTGCATCGTCTGGGGCGCCGGCGTGAAGGCCTCGCCCGCAGCCGGCTGGCTGGGGATCGAAGGGAAGGCCGGTGGGCGTATTCCCGTCGAGCCGGATCTCTCCGTCACCGGCTTTCCCGGCATCCATGCGATCGGAGATACCGCCCTTGGCCTCGGAGAGGAAGGAAAGCCGCTCCCGGCACTGGCGCAGGTGGCCAAGCAGCAGGGACAATACCTCGGTCGGTCACTGCGCGGGAGGATCCTGGAGGACCGCCAGCCGGAGCCCTTCCGTTTCAACAACCGCGGCAATACGGCGGTAATAGGCCGAAACGCGGCGATCTTCGACTTCGGGCGCTGGCGGCTCAAGGGTCGGCTGGCATGGCTGCTGTGGGCGATCGTCCACGTCTACCTGCTCGTCAACTTCGAGAAGCGCCTGCTCGTCAGCATCCAGTGGATCTGGCGCTATGTCACGCGCCAGCGCGGCGCCCGGCTGATCGACGAGAATGCAGCCCTCGAGGTTCCGTCATCGACTGAAAGGACAGAGACATGAACACCGCCAATCCGCAGCTGGAAGGCCTCTATCTCGCGTTCGCGTCCATCAACAGGCTGCTCGTGGACAAGGGTCTGGTGACCCACGGCGAGATTCAGAAGGCACTGCAGAATGTCGAACGTGCGGTGCTGGACGACACCCATCTGCTCGACATCTCTGGCTCTCATCAGATGGCTGTCGCCTTCCCGATCCGCGTCCTGCTGCTCGCAAACGAGGCGTCGGAGCGGGGCGACACCTTCGATTTCAAGGATCTCGCCCGCGAGGTGGGCCGCCGCACCTGACGAGGCAACATGACCGGCACAAAACCTCCACAGGCTGCAATCATTCCTGCCGACGGCGCTTGGGACGCCACCCTCTCGCTGCTCCGCGAAGGCTATCACTTCATCCCCAACCGGTGCCTGCGGCTGGAGAGCGAGATCTTCCGCACCCGCCTGACGTTGACCGAGGTGATCTGCATGCAGGGCCCGCGTGCGGCCGAACTCTTCTACGGCAATGCCACCCTTACCCGCCAGGGGTCGATGCCGCAGACGGTGCTCCGGCTGCTGCAGGACAAGGGCAGCGTCCAGCAGCAGGATGGCGATGCCCATCGTCACCGCAAGGGGCTCTTCGTCGCCATCCTCATGGCGCCGGGCGAGGTCGAGCGGCTGACGGGCATCTTCCGCAGCGAGTGGCGCACGCAGCTGCGGCACTGGCAGGAGCGGGACCAGATCGTTCTGATCGACGAGGTGAACCGGATTCTGACGCGCGCAGTGTGCCAATGGGCGGGAATACCGATCGGCGACAGTGACGAGAGAACCACGGAACTGGCGGGCATGGTCGAATATGCCGGTCATTTCCGTCCAGGCACCATCGCTGCCCTGTGGCGAAGGCGGCGCATAGAGCGCCGCATCCGGCACATGGTCGAAGACGTCCGGTCAGGCCATCTCTCCATCGATCCGGACAGCCCCTTCCACCGGGTTGCCACCTTCCCCGATCTCGACGGGCAACGCCTGAAGGCGGAGGTCGCGGCCGTGGAGATCCTCAACATGCTGCGGCCGGTGGTGGCCATCGGCCGCTTCATCGTCTTTGCCGCGCTCCGGCTGCACCAGAAACCGCAGTGGGCGGCGACCTTCCGCGACGGTGGCGACGATCGGCTGGAGGGCTTTGCGGAGGAAGTGCGGCGCTCGAGCCCCTTCTTCCCCTTTGTCGGCGCCCGCGTGAAGCAGGACATCGAATGGCAGGGCCATGTCCTTGCCAAGGGGCAATGGCTGCTGCTCGATCTTTACGGCACGACCCATGACTCCCAGCTGTTTTCTCGGCCGCAGGAGTTCGATCCGGAGAGACAGATCTCCTGGCGGGATCAGGGCTTCGACTTCATTCCCCAGGGAGCCGGAGCGGTCGCGACGACGCACCGCTGTCCCGGCGAGATGATCACGGTGGAGCTGCTGAAGGAATCCATCCGGTTGATCTGCCGGGAGATGTGCTACCGGGTGCCGCCACAGGACCTGTCGGTGAAGATGAACCGCGTCCCGGCGCTGCCGGAGAGCGGCTTCATCATGGCGGAAGTAAAGGCGCGGTCCCGTTAAGGCCGCGCCTTTCGCTCATCAGATGATCGGCTTGCCGCCGGTCACCGCAATCGTTGCCCCGGACACATAGCTCGAAAGCGGATCGGCCAGCATCACATAGGCGGTTGCCAGCTCTGCCGGCTGCCCCGGCCGCTGCATCGGAACCTGCGTCCCGAACTGCTTCAACCGGTCACCGGTCATCGTCGACGGGATCAGCGGCGTCCAGATCGGACCCGGCGCGACGCAGTTGGCCCGGATTTCCTTCTCCGCCAGAAGCTGCGCCAGGCCGCCCGTGAAGTTCTGGATGGCACCCTTGGTGGTCGCATAGGCGAGCAGGCTCGGGCTTGGCGAATCAGAATTGATCGACGCAGTATTGATGATCGCGCTGCCCGGCTTCATGTGCGCTACGGCCGCCTTCGTCAGGTAGAACATCGCGTGGATGTTGACCCGGAAGGTCAGCTCCCATTCCTCATCGGAAATGTCATCGATCGACGAGAAGGTCGCCTGGTGGGCGGCGTTGTTGACCAGGATGTCGATGCCGCCGAGCTCGCTGACGGCAGTCTCGATGATGCTGCGGCAGTGATCGGCCGACTGGATGTCGCCGGCAACGAGAACTGCCTTGCGACCGGCCTCTTCGATATGGCGCTTCGTCTCCTGGGCGTCCTCGTCCTCGTCGAGATAGGACACAAGGACATCGGCGCCTTCCCGGGCATAGGCGATCGCCACGGCGCGGCCGATGCCGCTGTCGGCGCCGGTGATGACCGCCTTCAGGCCAGCCAGCCGGCCGGAGCCGCGGTAGCTTTTCTCGCCGTGGTCGGGAACGGGCTTCATATCCCGGGTGCGACCGGGCATCGGGATCGGCTGCTGCTCTTCGAAAGGCGGCTTGGGATAATGGCTCATGGAAACCTCTTGTGCTGTCGGTGTAACGAGACCTGTCCAACAGCAGCCGCTGGTCTATGTTCCCTTGAGATTTCCGATGCATGGCCCGCCGGCTGCATCTTCATGAATAACATCAACAACAATGTCTTCTTCAGGAACAGTGGGCGCATAACTTTGTTCGACGGCCATCTGCAGCAGCCCTCGTCGGCCGCCTGCGACTGATTACCTGCGAAAGAGAGGACAGTATGGACGTTGTCATAATTGGAGCCGGATATGTCGGGCTGACCACCGGAGCCTGCCTTGCCGAACTTGGCCACACCGTCACCTGTGTCGATAATGATCCGCAGAAGATCGCCGGGTTGAAACGTGCCGAAGTTCCGATCTATGAGCCCGGCCTGTCGGAGCTGATCCGCAAGCACGTGGACGCAGGCCGCCTCTCCTTCTCCGACGACCCCGCCTCCACCGCCCCTGGCGCAGATGCCCTGTTCATCGCGGTGGGAACACCCTCGGCACCGGATGGCGACATCGATCTCTCCTATGTCAAGGATGCCGCCGCTGGCGTGGCGCTGCTCCTCAAGAAGGAGGCGGTCATCGTCATCAAGTCCACGGTGGTCGCCGGGACTGCACGGATGGTCAGCGAACGGGTTGAGACCATCCGAGGCCGCAAGGACGTCTCCGTCGCCTCCAACCCCGAGTTCCTAAGGGAGGGCTCCGCCATCCGGGACTTCCTGGAGGCCGACCGCATTGTCGCAGGCGCCGACGACAGCCGGGCTGCCGAGCTTCTGGCACGGCTCTACGAGCCCCTGCGCAGCAAGGGCGTCCCCTTCGTGACGACGAGCACCATCAACGCGGAAATGATCAAATATGCCGCGAACGCCTTTCTGGCGCTGAAGATCGGCTTCATCAACGAGGTGGCCGATCTCTGCGAAGCCGCAGGCGGCGATGTTTCGGCCGTGGCGGACGGCATCGGCCTCGACCGCCGCATCGGCCGCGCCTTCCTCAATGCAGGACCCGGCTTCGGCGGCTCCTGCTTTCCCAAGGACACCCGTGCCTTTGCCGCCACCGGTCGCCGCCTGGGACAGCCGCAGGCGATCGTCGAAACACTGATCAGCCGCAACGAGGCCCGCAAGGCCGCGTTCGCCAACCGGATCCTTGCCGAGCTCAAGGGAAGCGGTCGGCGCGCCACCGTGCTGGGAACGGCCTTCAAGGCCAATACCGACGACGTGCGGGATTCTGCTGCGCTGACGATCATACCGCTTCTGGTGGAAGCGGGAGTGACGGTGACCGCCCATGACCCGAAGGCTCGTCATGTGACGGAGCGCCATGTGAAGGGCATCTCCTGGTCGAATTGCCCCTATGAGGCCACCCGGGGCGCGGACGTGGTGGTGATCCTGACGGAATGGGACGACTATGCCAGGCTGGACCTGGAGCGCCTGTCCCGGTCCATGGCCGGCCGGTCGGTCATCGATTGCCGCAACCTCTTCAAGCCGCAGGACGTCACCCGCCACGGCCTGAAATACATCAGCATCGGCCGCAGTGCCGCCGCTCCGATCCTGAAGATCAACAGCAAGCGCGCCGGTGCAGGAAACGGCAAGTGGAACGAGATTGCCGCAGCACCCGTCTGATCGGCAGGTGGAGACAGGCATAAAGAAAGGGCCCGGTCTGTACCGGGCCCTTTCTTTATCGGTGAACTGCCGGCCGGCTATGCGCCGGGCGTTGCAAGCCCGTCGCCGCCGCGCAGGCGCCGCAACTGGTTGACGATGCGAAGCGACCCGGAGGCACGTGCGGCGGAGAAATCGGAGCTTTTCGACAAGATCCGCAGCATGTCCTCTGCCTCGTCTGCCGAGATGGTCCCGCGGGCCGCAAGACCGTCGATCAAGAGCAGCATGACCCCTTCCAGGGCCAGAGCCCTGCGGTGGCTTTCCTTGTCTTTTTCGTTTTCGTTTTCAAGCATGTCAGGCTCCCTGCTGGCTACCTGACGAATTGATTGGCGAAGAAAAGGTTCCGACTATTCCTCGGTCTGCCGACGCGCTTCGGCTTCCGGCGAGGCCGCATCGACCGCGGTCGAACGATCGATCGTGCCCTGCTCGGCCTTGTAGAAATACTGGCTGGCCACAAGCCAGCCCTTCAGGGGCCGCAGCGGCGGAATGCAGGTCAGGAGCATGAACGGCAGGGACGTCAGCGCATGCACCCAGAAGGGCGGCTGGAATACCACTTCGATCCAGACGGCAAGGGCCACGCTCGGCACGCAGGCAAAGCAGATGACGAAGAAGGCGGGGCCGTCGGCGGGATCGGCAAACGAATAGTCGAGACCGCAGACCTCGCAGTTCGGCCGCAGCTTCAGGAACCCGTCGAAGAGGTGCCCCTGCCCGCACCGGGGGCAGCGGCCCCGCAGGCCGGTGCTGTAGGGAGACAGGGGAGCCCATTGCGCGTCGGATGTCATGCCTGGTCCTTTTCATAAACTGGCCTTGCGATACTGCCGAACACACCCCGGCAGCAAGGGTTTCCTCCGCTGCGCGTCAATCTGACCTGCCATTCGTCATGGAATCACCAGGAACATTTCCGCTCCGGCCCCGGTTCGGCGCAGGAGAGTCCTGCCCCCTCAAGGAGAAGATGATGAACCCCGTACCAACCGGAAAAGGCCTGGCAGTCGTCACCGGCGCCTCGAGCGGCATCGGCTATGAACTGGCCCGATGCGCCGCGGAAAACGGCTACGACCTCGCCATTGCCGCCAACGAGCCTGAAATCCTGGAAGCGGCCACAAAGCTGAAAGAATTCGGCGTGCAGGTGGAAGCGCTGCAGGTGGACCTTGCGACGCCGGACGGCGTCCGTCGCTTCGTCGACGCGGTGTCCGCCCTCGGCGGGCCTGTCGATCTCCTGATGGCCAATGCCGGCGTCGGCCTCGGCCACGGCTTCCTCGATCAGGATCTGGACGAGGCGCAGCGGGTAGTCGACACGAATGTCACGGGGACTATCCGCCTGGTGCATGCCATCGGCAACCGGATGCGGGGACGGGGTGAAGGCCGCATCCTCTTTACCGGCTCGATCGCCGGCTTCATGCCGGGCGCCTACCAGGCCGTCTACAATGCCACCAAATCCTTCATCAACAGCTTCTCGTTTGCGCTGCGTGACGAGTTGAAGGATAGCGGCGTCACCGTGACCTGTCTGATGCCGGGTCCGACCGATACCGAATTCTTCGAACGCGCCGACCTGCTCGACACGGCCGTGGGCCAGGGCAAGAAGGACGATCCGGCCTTCGTGGCCAAGGCCGGCTTCAAGGCGATGATGGATGGCGAGGGCGACGTTGTCGCCGGCTGGAAAAACAAGGTGATGTCCGCCGTCGCCAACGTCACGCCGGCCGGCATGCTCGCCGGGCAGCATCGCAAGATGGCCGAGCCCGGCAGCGGCACCTGAACCTCAAGAGCCCCGTTGGTCGCGGGGCTCTTCTTGCATTCAGTCGTCGCTGAACGGCCAGCCGCGATAGACACGGCGGGTGACGAGCTTCAGGCTGCGGTCCGGCTGGATGACGTAGCGTTCCTCGACCCTCTGGCCGAACTCGTTGCGGAACTGATGGTTGACGGGACTTCCGATCGGCGCCTTCGTCAAACGCGTCCGCGGCTGGCCGCCATAGGTGATGCTGCCGGGAATGGGTTCGAGCCCCGGCGCATCGGGCGAAACCGAGGTGCAGGCAGCCAGCGCGATCGCCAGCCCGACGAGGGGAAATAACTGTTTCAAGAGGCACCTGACCTTTCTTCTGTTCAGCAAGGCTTCAACACGGCGCGGATAGGGGAGTTCCAGCGCTCATCTGCTTCCGGTACGCAGCCGGTTGTGAACGGCGACGGCCGCGACCTCGCCATGCGCCATGGCGACACCGATCTGGTTCAGGCCCGTCACCACATCTCCGACGCCGAAGCAACCCTCGACATTGGTTTCCTGATGCGCTCCGGTGTTGATGCGACCGTCCTCCTCGAGCCGGACCCCGAGCTGTGCCGCCACCTGCGAACGGGGCCTGACGCCGAGCGCGGCATAGACGACGACGCCCCTGAACAGCTTACCGTTGCCAAACATCATGTCCATGTCGTCTTCGCCCGTCTTTGTGAACGACGAAAGAGGTTCGACGACGACCTCGATGTTCTCTTCCCGCAAGGCAGCCTGCGTCTCCTCGTCCCACTGCGGCGCCTCGCCGAGCGTAGCGATCGCAATGGTGGGGGTGAAGGCCTTCAGGAAGCGCGCCTCCGCCACCGCACGCATGGTTGCACCGATGACCACCGCCGGCCGCCCGGCGATCTCGTAGCCGTCGCAAATCGGGCAGATGCGCAGATATCCCTCCGCCACCAGATCATGGGCATGATCGAGAGGCGGCATGTTGTCTTCCAGTCCCGTGGCGAAGATGACGTTCTGGCCCAGGACGAGCCGCCCCCTGATATCTGCCTTGAAGAAACCGTCTGCCGTGCGTTCGAACTGCGCAGCCTCTCCCTCGACCACCGGCACCCCCAGTTCCTCGATCTGCTCGCGCATCCGGGCAAGCAGATCGCGGCCGATGACGCCGCCGGGAAAGCCGGGATGGTTGTAGGAACGCGGGATGAGGCGCGCCCGGCTGCGCCCGCCGTCGACCAGCAGGGTCTTCCGGTTCATCCGCGCCAGGTAGATCGCAGCCGTCATTCCGCCCGGACCGCCGCCCAGGATGATACAGTCGAACGGACTGTCGGAAACGGCGAGCTCGTCCGAGCCTCTGCCAAGCATGTGTGGTCTCCTCGGATTCGATCGTCGGCAAGCGCCGTTAACGAGGGGAGACGGCCGGAAGTTCCAGCTCGGCGGCACGCCTGCGGCATCTCTGCATGAAGTCGCCTCGCACCACCCATCGCCGGACGGATTTTCCAAGCGACAGACGAGCTTTAGGGCAACATGCCTATTATGTCGGCAGATCCTCTGCTAGTCCACGGTCTCCAGCACCGCGACAGGGTCCATGTCCTTTCTCCGACGCCTCAATCCATCGATCGTCCCCGTAAGCCCTGCCGAGCGTATCCGCGCCTCCGTCGGCGCGCTGCTCGGCATTCTGCTGACCGGTCTGCTGAGCCGGCTGGCGATCGGCGACAGCGGTGCCTTCCCGCTTCTGATCGCGCCCATGGGAGCTTCCGCCGTCCTGCTGTTTGCCGCCCCAAGCAGCCCCCTGGCGCAGCCGTGGTCGATCCTCGGCGGCAACATCGTCTCGGCGACCGTTGGCGTCACCTGTGCGCTGCTGATCGAGGATCCGGTGATTGCCGCCAGCACCGCGATCGCCGTGTCCTCACCTGCGAGCAGATCATGTCCCGCGATGTCGTCACCATCGCACCGCAGACGAGCCTGCGCCGGGCGTGGCAGCAGCTGATGCGGAGCCCGCACAAGGCCCTTCCGGTGGTGGACGCGGACGGCCAGCTCGTGGGGATCGTGACGCAGACCGACTTCATGCGCATGTCCGTTTTGAACGAGCACGGAGCCTTGAGCCTGCGCGCCAGGGCGGGGCGCATACTCCCGGGCAAGGGTGCCCCGCGCAGTGTCGCGGACGTCATGACGCGGCGCGTTCAATCGGCACTGCCGGAAACGATGATCGCCAAGCTCGTGCCGCCCATGGCTGACATGGGCCTGCATCACATGCCTGTCGTCAATCACTGCAATCATGTCGTCGGCATCATCACGCAGTCGGATCTCATTGCGGCGCTTTTCCAAAGCCAGCGGACGCCTTTCGCACCCGACGGAACGACAACCGTTGTCGCAGCTGGATAGGGCCTGCCAGGCAGGTCCCAGCAGTTTACCAAGGACTAAAATTATTGCTGCTCATAGTTGAATGCAGCGCAACATCGGTCCAGAATGGCGCATCGCTTAAGGAAGCTACTCTTAGGAAGCGAGTTAGGGGGTGCCATGCGAAACAAACTTGCGGCCATGGCAAATACGCTTGCTCAGGATGACACGGTGGACAGCGACGAGATTGCCGCTGCCATCGACTATATGGAAATGAAGATCCGCACTGCGGAGGCTCGCCACGAGCCTGTACCCTTCGTCGCCTTCAGAACCAGAACAATCCTGACGATTGCCCTCAAGCTGCGCCGGGAGTCGGGCCTCTCGCTGTGAGGCGACCGCCACCACGGGACAGATGAGCCGGTCCTGTCGCGCGACATGCTCACGGAAGGCACGGCCGAAGGGCCGTCCGTGGTCCTTCGGCAGTGCGAACTGCACCCCCACCCTCCATTGGTCGACGCTCGCGGAACCTTCCGGCACCTCTGCGGTTCCCGTTGCTTGAATGGAGGGAAGTCCGTGGACTGGAGTGAACTGTTTTTCCAAGGGTGGTCAGGCATCATCCGAACCTTGATCGTCGGGACGCTCGCCTATGTCGTGCTGGTCCTGTTCGTGCGCATCTCGGGCAAGCGGACACTGGCCAAGATGAATGCCTTTGACCTGGTGGTGACAGTTGCCCTTGGCTCCACCCTGTCGGCCGTCCTGCTCCAGGAAGCGATTGCGCTGGCGGAAGGCGCCACCGCGCTCGGCCTTCTTATCGCGCTCCAGTATCTCGTCACCTTTCTGTCGGTGCGATCCAAGGACTTCGCCAAGCTGGTGCGGTCGCAACCGACACTGCTGGCCCGCAGCGGAAGCTACTGCAGCGCCGCCCTCCTCGACCAGCGGCTGACCGAAGACGAGGTCCTTTCCGCCGTGCGCTCGCAGGGCCTCGATGACCTCGACCAGGTGGAAGCGGTGATCCTCGAAAGCGACGGTTCTCTCAGCGTCATTCCACGCAAGGGGTGATCGACAGGGGCGACATCCGCGGCGCCCGTGGCAGGGGCGCACAACCTCAAAATCGCCCTACCGATCGTCGTACCTGGTGGCAGGTCCCCGGGTGAGGCCCTGCCCCGCCAATATGGACGATTCGGAAGATGTCCGCCCTTCAGCGGACGAGCCGCCGCTGATGCCTATTTGTAGATCGGCGTCGTCGTTGGCGGTTCATAATAGGAAGGCTCGGTGGTGGCACAGCCGACCAGGGTGACGACGGCGAACAGGATGATAAGTCTCACGGAATTCTCTCCATATTTATGTCTGGCTGGTGTCGGTTGAAAAGGTGGTCTTGATGCTCTTGCCGTCTCGTAAAGGGCGGCCGTGATCGACGGCTAAGTGGCATGGCCGGCTTAGGGGGCCCCGCCCCCCAAGCATCAGGCATCAGTCATCGTCATCGTGGTCATGCCCGTTTCCGTGGCCATGTCCGTGGCCCTTACCATGTCCCTGTCCCTGTCCCTGTCCATGGCCTTTGCCATGCCCGGGACCGTTCCCGTTCCCGGGACCGTTGCCATTGCCTTTTCCGTTGCCACTGTTTCCAGCATTGTCGGCCCGGTCGCTGCTGTTGCCGCCGGCATTGCCGAGGCCCTGGCCCTCATTGCCCTTGCTGAAGCCGCTTTCATTGAAGCTGTTGTCGCCACCACTGCTCTCGCCCGCGACGCCGTTGGTACCGACATCTTCGCTTTGCGCGCTCTGGTCGCCGAAGGCGCTGAGCCCGAGGTCGGCTCCGAGCGGAGCAGCCTGATTGACCGCCGGAACATTGGCGCGAGTCGGCTCAACCGCGGTGACGGAAGGCGCGGCATCGACGCCTGCAACCGACATCGTCTGGTTCTGGTCCACCGTTGCCTGCTGGCCCGGCCCCACATCGGCGCTTTCCCCACCTGTGAAGGAAGACACCTGCACCAAGCCGGTCTCGACAGAGACGGAGGCATCCTGCGGCGTCACCGTGACGGTAAAGGTCGTTCCCTTCACCACGGCCGCCAGGAAGGGCGTGTGAACATAGGTATGGGGACTGCTGCGCTTCTCGATATCGAGGGCAATCTCCCCGGTCTGCTGAACAACTTCCGTCTTGCGCGAGAACAGGCCTTCATGCGTGACCACCGAGCCCAGGGTATTGGGGCTGAGCGACAGGCTCTCTTCGCCCCTGGTCAGCGTCACCCGGCCGCGCGGACCGGTGGAGATCCATGCCTTGCTCGGGATCACCATGCCGACAGCAACAGCGTCCCAGGTCGCCTTGTCGATCGTATAACTGACCTGGGTGGTGGTCTTGGCCACGACCCAGTCCTTTGCGATGGCGATGGTAGGACAAAGGGAGAGGACGAAAAGAAGGACAAGAGAGCGAACGTAATGCATGAAAACTCCTATTAATGAATGCTAATTTACAAGCTCCCCATTTAAGAATCTCTTGATTTACGAAATTGTATTTTATCAAATGTGATAGCCGCCCAGCTTTCACGTCCCCAGCGCCTGCATCTGCCGCTGAAGACGCAGGCGACATTGCCCACTGAAATGAAAAACCACCGCAGGAAGCTCCGGCTTCATGCGCAGCGATTTGGGCAGATCGCTCTGGAGCAGAGCACACGCAGCCCATCGCCAATCAGGAGGCTGGCACCCATGTGTCAGGTGAAAAACCTTAGATATGTGCCTGGGTCTGTATGGGAAAAATGGTAGCGGGAGAGGGACTCGAACCCCCGACACGCGGATTATGATTCCGCTGCTCTAACCACCTGAGCTACCCCGCCACACGGAAAACCTGCCTTGAATTTCAGCGTGCTGAAGGGCGGGCCCGTTTGGATGTGCGGCTTATAAAACCCGCGTCGTGGCAGTGTCAAGCGCGGTCTTTTCAATTTCGCGAATGAAAACCCGCGCCTGCCGCCCGTGCACAGGTCAGGCGGCGACGGGTGTGGAAAGCAGGGCCTTCAGCGCGGCTTCCGCTTCCGGTGCCCGTTCGGACCGTTCGATGAAGCCGCCGCCCCAGACGCGGGAATCGGGGCCTTCCGCCGAATAGAGGACGCAGGCCTGGCCGGGTGCCACGCCGGCTTCGCCGATCGTCAGGTCGACATAGACACCCCGGTCGTCGCAGCGCAGCGTTACCGGCGTCGGCGGACGCGTGGAGCGCACCTTGGCAAAGCAGGAGAAGCCGCCGGCAGCATCCTCCTCGAGCGAACCATCGCCCAGCCAGTTTACGTCGCGCAGGTAGACGCGCCGCGTATCCAGCGCCTCCTTCGGCCCGACGATGACCCGGCGTCCGCGGGCATCGAGATAGACCACGTAGAGCGGATCACCGGTGGCCACGCCAATGCCGCGGCGCTGGCCGATCGTGTAGTGAAGGATGCCCTCGTGCTGTCCGAGCACGCGCCCGTCCATATGCACGATGTCGCCGCCGAGCGCCGAATTCGGTCGGACCTTGTTGATGATGTCCGTATAGCGCCCCTGCGGCACGAAGCAGATGTCCTGGCTGTCGGCCTTCTTGGCGACAACGAGGCCCATGTCCTCGGCAAGCGCCCTCACCTCTGCCTTCGACATGCCGCCGAGCGGAAAGCGCAGGTAGTCGATCTGTTCCTGCGTCGTGGCAAACAGGAACCAGCTCTGGTCGCGGTCGCTGTCGATCGGCCGGTAGAGCGCGCGGCGGCCGGGATTGCCGGGGATCGGGTTCGGCCGCGAGCGGATGTAGTGGCCGGTCGCCAGCGCGTCGGCGCCGAGTTCCTTCGCCGTCGCCAGCAGGTCGGCGAATTTGACGGTCTGGTTGCAGGCCACGCAAGGGATCGGCGTCTCGCCCATCGCATAGGCCTCGGCGAACGGGTTGATCACCGCATCGCGAAAACGCTTCTCGTAGTCGAGCACGTAATGGGGAATGCCGAGCGTCTCGGAGACGCGGCGGGCATCGTCGATGTCCTGGCCGGCACAGCAGGAGCCGGCGCGATGAACGGCCGCGCCATGGTCGTAGAGCTGCAGCGTGATGCCGAGCACGTCATAGCCCTGGCGCTTCAGGAGCCCCGCCACAACGGAGGAATCCACGCCGCCCGACATGGCGACGACGATGCGCGTGTCTTCCGGCCTCTTGTCAAAATCCAGCGTATTCACAGGAACTCTCTCAGTCGCTCGGGCGCCGGCCTGCATGAAAGCGGCGGCATTGCCTGGGGCGGGTTCGGCCGCGCCAGGCTGTTCTTGCCCCGGATATAGAAAGGATTGGCCGCCCGTGCAAGCGCGGCTGTTCTCACAGTGTCGGCGCGGTCGCCTGTGAAGCCTCCGCGGCCACCGCCTGCCCCCTCGCATCGGCCGATCCCTCCGCGCGCACCTTCGGCAGGCCGGACGGATAGGTCTGCTGGATGAAGTCGATCAGCTTCTCGCGCACCTCGCAGCGCAGGTCGAACGCACGCCCCGCATTGCTGGCGGAGACAAGGATGCGGACCTCCATGACGCTTTCCTTGAAGTCGGTGACGGCGACGTTGACGACATCGCGGTCCCAGAGCGCCGAATTGGCTGCGATCTCCTCCACCTTGCGGCGGACCTCGGCCACCGGCACGCTGTAGTCCAGGTAGATGATCACCGTGCCGATCAGTGCCGATCCCTCGCGCGTCCAGTTCTGGAACGGCGTATCGATGAAGTAGCCGAGCGGCAGGATGAGGCGACGCCAGTCCCAGAGCTTGACGACGACATAGGTGGAGGTGATCTCTTCGACATTGCCCCACTCCCCTTCGACCAGCAGCGCATCGTCGATGCGGATCGGCTGCGTGATCGCCAGCTGGATGCCGGCAAAGAGGTTCTTCAGCACCGGCTGCAGCGCCAAGCCGAGAACGATACCGGCGACACCGGCAGAGGCCATCAGCGACACGCCGTACTGGCGAACGCCCGGAAAACTCATCAGCGCCGCCGAAATGGTGAAGGCGATGATGACGGTCACCGCGACCCGCTCCAGGATCCGCGACTGCGTCACATGCTTGCGGGCCAGCAGATTGTCTTCCGCGTCGAGCTTGAAGCGCCTGAGGTAGACCGTCGTCCAGATATGCAGGGCGGTGCGCGCCATCCAGCCGATCACCACGATGAAGCAGAGTAACAGGATGTGCCGCAGCACACTCTCCGCGTTTGCGCTCAAGGGCGCCACCACGACGCCGAGCGACAGTGTCCAGGTCAGGATCGCCAGCCTCACAGGCCGCCGCGTGCGCTGCACGAGGGAGCGCCAGAACAGATCGCGTTTTTCCGCCACCCGGGTCGAGATCCTGAAGACGATCTTGTGGATGAGCAGCCCGAGCACGAACGACAGGAGCAGGATCAGCATGCTCAGGATCGGGTCGGGCACCCAGCGGACGAACGCGTGAATGTATTGTTCCAGTCGTGCTTCCATGCAGCCTAATGGTAGGGTGCAACGCAGCAGCGAAAAGGCCTGTTGCAACATTTTCACGCCTGGCGACTTTTGACGTAGCAGCATAACAAGCCAGGGAGGAACAGGATGCGACCGTCGAACGGCTTCGATCTGGAGCGCTTCACGCAGGCGCAGGCGCCCGTCTACAGGCAGGTGCTGGCCGAATTGCAGCAGGGCGCTAAGCGCTCCCACTGGATGTGGTTCGTCTTTCCGCAGGTGGAAGGGCTGGGCTCTTCCCCGATTGCCGAGCGATACGCGATCGGCTCGCGCGCCGAAGCCGAAGCCTACCTGCGTCACCCGGTGCTGGGTCCGAGACTTGTCGAATGCACGCAGCTGATGCTGCAGCATGAAGGCACGAGCGCGAATGCCATTCTCGGCTCTCCGGACGACATGAAGTTCAGGAGCTGCATGACGCTCTTTGCAGCCGTCAGCGAAAAGGGCTCGCCTTTCGAGCGAGCCCTTGCGGTGTTCTATGGAGGCAACCGCGACGAAAAGACCGTCGCGCGCCTGGGTGACTAGGCCGTCTGGATCGCCGAGAGTTTCCACTCCTGCGCCGGCTTGCGCACGAAGGTCCAGATTTCGACGGTCTCCGTGGCGACATCGGGATCGCCCTTCGTTACCGCACCGGTATCGCGGTCACGCATGACGTCGATGCTCGAGTAGCGCATCGCGACGGTGGCATACTCCATGCCGTTTTCGCGCCATGCCTCGGAGAGGTCGCCCTGCAGCAGCGTCACGTCGCGAACCTCGTTCTTGAGACCGTTGGTGGCGTTCTCGCCCAGTTCCTCGGCAAGATAGGACATGGCTTCCGGCGTGGTGATCGCCCGCAAGGCCGCGTAGTCCTCGGCGGCATAGGCCGCCTGAACCTGCTCCAGAAGCTTCTCGAAAAGCGCGAGGTCGCGGCTGGTCACGCCGATCTCGTCGGTGGCATCGGATGCCTGGCGCGGCGCGGATGCGGCACCTGCGGCAGCGCCGCCGCTGAGCGAACCCATCTTCGGGATCTGGAACGACGAGCCGCCCTGCTGCTGGGGCGCCTCATAGGAATTGCGTGCACTCGTTCCGGCCGGACCATTGGCCGTCTGCTGACGGCGCGCGAAGAAGCGCATGGCGAGCATGGCCAGACCCGCAATCAGCGCGACCTGCAGCAGCATGCCGAGGAAGCCTGCGGCACCGCCGAAGCCCGAGCCCATCAGCATGCCGAAGAGGCCGCCGAGGAAGAGGCCGCCCAGAAGGCCGCCGGCGAGACCGCCGAAAAGTCCGCGGCTCTGCGGCGCAGCCTGTCCAGCGGCATTCGGCGTCGCGGCGTTGCGCTGCGTGCCGGGCGTCATGGTGCGATCGACCGGTGCAGCCGGATTCGGCGCAGTCCGGGTAACGGCGGGCGTGTTGAAGGTACGGCTGCCACGGCTGCCAAAACCACCGCCACGGCGGGCTTCCGCGAAATCGACGGCCGCCAAAGAGAAGGCCATCGCAAGGGCCGCGATGGCAAACACGCTCTTGAAGCGGCGGATGGATGAAAACATTCTGATCTCCTCACGATCCGCAAGCGCGCGGACTGGGAGGCATATAGCGATTGTTGCCCTGCTTTTTAAGAGCGTTTCGGCAACTGGCGCAGAAGTGACCGGTCCTTTTGTGGTTTTTCTCGGATCGTCAGCCGCGTGCCACAGCCCAAAATGAAAGAAGGCCCGGCGCAACTCTGCCGGGCCTTTCTCTTGTCCATGAAAAACGGATCAGTCGACGTTGAACACCAGCGGCTTTGCCTGGCGGATGGCCGGGTTCGCCGTCAGCTTGTCGAGAACCTCCTGCTTCACCGGCGCGTCCACATAGAGCAGCGCAATAGCGTCACCGCCCTGCTGGTCGCGGCCGAGCTGGAAGTTGGCGATGTTGACGCCGCCCTCGCCAAGCGTCGTGCCCATGAAGCCGATCATGCCGGGAACGTCGGTGTTGGAGATGTAGATCATGTTCTGACCGACATCGGCATCCATGTTGATGCCCTTGATCTGGATGAAGCGCGGCTTGCCGTCGGAGAACACGGTACCGGCAATCGAACGCGTCTGGTTCTGCGTCGTCACCGTCAGCTTGATGTAGCCGTCGTAGACGCCCGTCTTGTCGCGCTTGACCTCGGAAAGCACGATGCCCTTTTCCTTGATCATGATCGGCGCTGAAACCATGTTGACGTCCGACACCTGGTTGCGGATGAGACCCGCCAGAAGCGCGCTGGTCAGCGCCTTGGTGTTCATCTCGGCCGTCGAGCCGTCGTAGAGGATCTCGATTTCCTTGATCGCGCTCTCGGTCACCTGACCGACGAAGGCGCCCAGAACATCCGCCAGGCGGATGAAGGGCTTCAGGATCGGTGCTTCTTCCGCCGTGATCGAAGGCATGTTGATGGCGTTGGAGACGGCGCCCTTGATCAGATAGTCCGACATCTGCTCGGCCACCTGCAATGCGACATTCTCCTGCGCTTCCGTGGTCGCGGCGCCCAGATGCGGCGTGCAGACGACGTTCGGCAGACCGAAGAGCGGGCTTTCCGTCGCGGGCTCGACCTCGAAGACGTCGAAGCCGGCACCGGCCACGTGGCCCGACTTGATGGCGTCGGCAAGCGCTGCCTCGTCGACCAGCCCGCCGCGGGCGCAGTTGATGATGCGCACGCCGGGCTTGGTCTTGGCGAGCGCTTCCTTGCCGAGGATGCCGCGCGTCTTGTCGGTCATCGGCACATGCAGGGTGATGAAGTCGGCTTTCGCCAGCAGATCGTCGAGCTCGACCTTGGTGACGCCCATCTCCTGGGCCCGCTCGGCCGACAGGAAGGGGTCATAAGCCAGCACATGCATGCCCAGCCCGATCGCCTTGCGGCAGACGATGCCGCCGATGTTGCCGGCGCCGATGACGCCGAGCGTCTTGCCGGTGATCTCGACGCCCATGAACTTCGACTTCTCCCACTTGCCGGCCTGGGTGGAGGCATCGGCGGCCGGCAGCTGGCGGGCAACGGCAAACATCAGCGCGATGGCGTGCTCGGCCGTCGTGATCGAATTGCCGAAGGGCGTGTTCATGACAATGATGCCGCGGCGCGAGGCGGCCTGGATGTCGACATTGTCGACGCCGATGCCGGCGCGGCCGATGACCTTGAGGTTGGTCGCAGCAGCGATCAGCTTTTCCGTCGCCTTGGTGGCGGAGCGGATGGCCAGACCGTCGTAGTTGCCGATGATTTCGGCGAGCTTTTCCTTGTCCTTGCCGAGCTGCGGCTGGAAATCGACATCGACGCCGCGATCACGGAAGATCTGGACGGCGGTTTCCGACAGTTCGTCGGATACGAGAACGCGAGGTGCCATGTGAGGCCTCCTGAATAGGTTCAACGGTGAATGGAAATGCAGGCTCCGCCCTTGCGGCGGAGCCTCACGCAGCAGGGGTCAGGCGGCAGCCTTCGAAAGCGCGGCCTTCTGCGTCTCGAACGCCCAGCCGAGCCACGGCATCAGAGCCTGCATGTCCGCCGTCTCGATCGTGGCACCGGCCCAGATCCGCAGACCGGACGGTGCGTCGCGATAGGCGCCGATGTCGAGAGCGACGCCCTCCTTCTCGAGCATGGAGACCATGCCCTTGGCGAAGGCCGCCTGTGCATCGGCATCAAGCGCGGCGATGTCGGGATCGACGATCTTGAGGCACACCGACGTGTTCGACCGCGTCTCGTCCTTGACGGCGAGATTGGCGATCCAGTCGTTCTTCGCGACGAAGTCGAAGATGACCTTGGCGTTGGCATCGGCGCGGGCGATCAGGGCCTTGAGGCCGCCGAGCGACTTGGCCCAGGCCAGCGCATCGAGATAGTCCTCGACGCAGAGCATCGACGGCGTGTTGATCGTCTCACCGGTGAAGATGCCCTCGATCAGCTTGCCGCCCTTGGTCATGCGGAAGATCTTCGGCAGCGGCCAGGCCGGGACATAGCTTTCCAGGCGTTCGACGGCGCGCGGCGACAGGATCAGCATGCCGTGGCCGCCCTCGCCGCCCAGCACCTTCTGCCAGGAGAAGGTGACGACGTCGAGCTTGGAGAAGTCCATGTCCTGCGCGAACGCGGCCGAGGTGGCGTCGCAGATCGTCAGGCCCTTGCGGTCGGCCGGAATGAAATCGGCATTGGGAACGCGGACGCCGGAGGTGGTGCCGTTCCAGGTGAAGACGACATCGCGATCGAAGTCCACCTCTGCCAGGTTCGGCAGCAGGCCGTAGTCGGCCTCGAACTTGCGCACGTCCTTGAGCTTCAGCTGCTTGACGACATCCGTCACCCAGCCGGCGCCGAAGCTTTCCCAGGACAGCATATC
Source organism: Pseudorhizobium marinum (assembly GCF_000705355.1). Lineage (NCBI taxonomy): Bacteria > Pseudomonadati > Pseudomonadota > Alphaproteobacteria > Hyphomicrobiales > Rhizobiaceae > Pseudorhizobium > Pseudorhizobium marinum. Next base: position 212,384 of record NZ_JMQK01000001.1, on the reverse strand, counting down.
GACGCCGCGCTCGCCGAGCAGCGACCAGAGCGCCATCTCGACCGCGCCGGTATCGGAAGCGGGCACGATGCCGATGCGGTAGTCCGCCGGCACGTTCAGAATTTCACGGGTGAGATCGATGGCCTGCTTCAGCTTCGCCTTGCCGACCTTGGCGCGGTGCGAACGACCGAGCGGTGCATCGGAGAGAGCTTCAAGCGTCCAACCGGGGCGCTTCGAGCATGGGCCAGAAGAAAAATGGGTGTTTTCCGGACGCAGGTCCGGCTTGGTGATATCGCTCATGTGGCTATCCTTCCAGATAGAAAGCCCTTCGTTGGGGAAGGGTGTCCCACTCGCTTGGGTAGTCCTGAGCACTGTCTTAGTCAAGCGACAAATGTCGCGCGCGAGCCGGTTGCGGTCGCATTTCCTCCGGCCAAAGCAAAAGCCGCCCGGTGGAACCGGACGGCTTTTGCAAATAGTCGAGAAGCTTACTTGTAGACGATCGGCTCCAGCGGAGGCTCGTAGGCCACCGGGGTATCGCAGCCACCGAAGACGTAGCGAGCGCCAACACGGGCCTCGTGGCTGTAGAAGCCCTTGTCCCGACCGGGGCCGCCGCCTTCGTTGTAGCCAAACATATCGCCGCCGGTGACGTGACGGAAGCGATAGCCGACGTCGGCCTTGACGGCGCAGGTAATGTCGACGGTCGCGCCGGCCATCAGAGCGTAGGTGAAGCGCCAGCTGCCGTGCCCGTCGTGCTCGACCGTGTCGTCACAGCTACTGCCATCATCGGCGCAGGAGGTGTTGCGCAGGTTCTTCCAGTCCACATAGGTACCACCGATACCGGCACCTACATAGGGTGTGACGGAGCCATAGGTCCCGAGATCCACATAGGCGTTGGCAAGCAGCGAATAGGCATGCATTGTGGAGAGATCCCGCGATGTGCAGGGTCCGACGCAGGCGCCAAAGTCCGCGCCACCGCCGATTGTCGATCCTTCGAAGTCCGACTTCATGTAGTCGAAGGTCAGGTCGGTGCGCAGATAGTTGTTGATCTGGTAACCGACACCGCCACCGATCAGGAAGCTGTCCTTCAGCGAAGTGGTATTGAAGTCCACATACTGGGACGGATCGCCGCCCTGCATGAACTCGGCGCCGCGGGTCTTGTTGAACGAATAGCCGACATCGCCGCGAAGATACCAGCCACTGGCCTCCTTCACGGTGATTTCAGGAGCATCCATGAAGGGGAGCGGTTCGGGCTGGTACACATCGGCAGAATGGGCGGCACCGACCGTCAGCAACAACGTGGCTGCGCCCAGCAGGCTCTTTTTCATGGCTTCATCTCCAAGCTCGTCATCATTGGCTGTCGCGCACGCGCCAATCGGTTGATCCTGGATGGATAATGAGCCGGAAAGGTAAAGAGCCGCTTAACTATACTAATTTACCAAGACCGAAACAAAAAGCCGGCGCAAGGCCGGCTTTTCTTAGTAGAATTTCGCTCGTGTCAGGCGACGCTGCGTACGTTCGAAATGACGCCGATCAGCTCGTTGACGATCCGGTGGATCTGTCTTTCGTCGTCGCCTTCCGCCATGACGCGGATCAGCGGCTCGGTGCCCGACGGACGGATGACGAGGCGTCCCCTGCCCGCAAGCTCCGACTCGGCATCGGCGATCGCCTGCTGCACGATAATGTCGTCGAGCGGCTTGCCGCCCTGGAAACGTACGTTCTTCAGTAGCTGCGGCACCGGTTCGAACCGCCGGCAGAGTTCGCTGACTGGAATGCCCAGCCGCTTCACCCGCGCCAGGATCTGCAGCGCCGCGACGAGGCCGTCGCCGGTGGTACCGAAATCCGACATGACGATGTGGCCGGACTGCTCGCCCCCGACGTTGAAATCATGGCTGCGCATATGCTCGACCACATAGCGGTCGCCGACCTTGGTGCGGGCGAGGTTCAGGCCCTTGGACGTGAGAAAGCGCTCGAGGCCGAGGTTCGACATGACGGTTGCGACGATCCCGCCGCCGCGAAGCTTGTCCTCCGCCGCCCAGCTTTCGGCGATCACCGCCATCAGCTGGTCGCCATCGACGACCGCGCCGGTCTCGTCGACGATGATGACCCGGTCGGCATCCCCATCGAGGGCGATGCCGATATCCGCCCTCACCTCGTGAACCTTCTTCTGAAGCGCGCCCGGGCTGGTCGAACCGCAGTCGAGGTTGATGTTTCGGCCGTTCGGCTCGTTGCCCATCGTCACGACGTCGGCACCCATCTCCCAGAGTGCCGTCGGGGCGACCTTGTAGGCAGCGCCATTGGCGCAATCGACGACCACCCGCAGACCCTGCAGGGTGACGTCGCGCGGCAGCGTCCGCTTGGCATGCTCCACATAGCGGTCGTCGACACCGTCGATGCGTTTCGCCCGGCCGATATCGGCGGACTTCGCAAGCTGCTGCGTCAGGTCCTTGTCGATCAGGTCCTCGATCTGCATCTCCAGTTCGTCGGAAAGCTTGTAGCCGTCGGGGCCGAAGAGCTTGATGCCGTTGTCCTGATAGGGATTGTGGGAGGCCGAGATCATCACGCCGACATCGGCCCGCAGCGAGCGGGTCAACATGGCGACGGCCGGCGTCGGGATGGGTCCGAGGATGAAGGCGTCGAGGCCGGCGGCGGTGAAGCCGGCAACCATCGCATTTTCCAGCATGTAGCCGGAGAGACGCGTGTCCTTGCCGATCACCACCCGATGGCGGTGGCTGCCGTTGCGAAAGATCGTCCCGACGGCGATACCGACGCGCATGGCGAGGTCCGGCGTCATCGGGAAGGTGTTGGAATGTCCGCGAATTCCATCGGTGCCAAAATATCGGCGTGTCATACATGCTCCTTCGTCACCGCGCCTCATGGCGCGTCATCGCGGCATGCGCCGCGGTCTGGGAGAGACAATGTCCCCAGGGGCTGCGGTCATGCCACAGTTTCCCCATCGAGACACTTAAATTAGCGTCAAAACCGATTACATCCCGTTACCAACGGACAAAGGCCACCCGCTTTCGCGGATGGCCTTTTTGTTCGGTGCTGCGCCGATGTCAGTGCGGCTGGGGCTCAAGGCCGCCTTCAGGCTCGCCGCCCTTGGTCTCGTCCTTCTTGACGCCGGCACTGGGGACGGCCGATCCGCGCGGCGGCGACGTGTCGTCGCCCGTATCCCGCGAAGGTTTCTGCCCCTTGATCAAGGACTTGATCTCTTCGCCCGAGAGCGTCTCGTACTCGAGAAGTCCTTCGGCGAGGATGACGAACTCGTCATGCTTTTCCGTCAGGATGCGACGGGCTTCCGTATAGGCCTCGTCGATCAGCCGGCGCACTTCGGTATCGATCTTCTGTGCCGTCGATTCCGACACATTCTTAGACTGCGACACGGAATGGCCGAGGAAGACCTCCTGCTGGTTCTCGCCATAGGCCACCTGTCCGAGGATGTCGGAGAAGCCCCACTGGGTGACCATGGCGCGGGCAAGCTTGGTGGCCTGCTCGATATCGGAGGATGCACCGGAGGTGATGTTCTCCTTGCCGAAGGTCAGTTCTTCGGCCACGCGGCCGCCCATCATGATGACGAGACGCGAGACCATCCACTTGTAGCTCATCGAGTAGCGGTCGCCTTCCGGCAACTGCATGACCATGCCGAGCGAACGGCCGCGCGGAATGATGGTCGCCTTGTGCAGGGGATCGGCCACCGGCACGTTGAGTGCGGTGATCGCATGGCCGGCCTCGTGGTAGGCGGTCAACTTCTTTTCGGCTTCGGTCATGGCGGAGGAACGACGTTCCGCGCCCATCATGATCTTGTCCTTGGCGTCTTCGAACTCGGCCATGGTGACGATGCGCTTGTTGCGGCGCGCAGCCATCAGGGCAGCTTCATTGACGAGGTTCATCAGGTCGGCACCGGAGAAACCGGGCGTTCCGCGAGCCAGCACCTTGAGGTCGACGTTGGGTGCCAGCGGAACGTTGCGGGCATGCACCTTGAGGATGCGCTCGCGGCCGACGATGTCCGGGTTCGGGACGACGACCTGGCGGTCGAAGCGGCCCGGACGCAGAAGCGCCGGGTCGAGAACGTCGGGACGGTTGGTCGCGGCGATCAGGATGACACCTTCGTTGGCTTCGAAACCGTCCATCTCGACGAGCAGCTGGTTCAGCGTCTGCTCACGCTCGTCGTTGCCACCGCCGAGGCCTGCGCCACGGTGCCGACCGACGGCATCGATTTCGTCGATGAAGATGATGCAGGGCGCGTTCTTCTTGGCCTGCTCGAACATGTCGCGCACGCGAGATGCACCGACGCCGACGAACATTTCGACGAAGTCCGAACCGGAGATGGTGAAGAAGGGTACATTGGCTTCGCCGGCGACCGAACGGGCGAGCAGGGTTTTACCTGTTCCCGGAGGGCCGACCAGCAGCACGCCCCGCGGAATGCGACCGCCAAGGCGCTGGAACTTCTGCGGATCGCGCAGGAATTCGACGATTTCCTCGAGGTCCTGCTTGGCTTCGTCGACACCGGCAACGTCTTCGAACGTCACCCGTCCGTGCGCCTCGGTCAGAAGCTTGGCCTTGGACTTGCCGAAGCCCATCGCGCCGCCACGGCCGCCGCCCTGCATCTGGCGCATGAAGAAAAGCCAGACGCCGAGGATCAGCAGCATCGGCAAAAGCGTGCCAAGATAGCTGAGGAAGCCGGAGGATCCGTCCGTCTCGGGGCGCGCCACGATCGTTACGTCCCTCGACTGAAGGCGCTCGATCAGCGAATCATCGATCACCGGGGAATAGGTCTGAAACCCGGTGCCGTTTTCGGCATAGGTCCCCATCACCCGATTGCCCGTGACCACGACTTCACGCACGAGACCGGCATCCACATCACTCAGGAACTTCGAGTATGGAATTTCTCGGGAGCTCGACTGCGATGGCGCTGTCTGAAACATGCTGAACAGCGCAATCAGAAGAAGCGCTATGATTGCCCAGAGGGCAAAATTTCTAAAGTTTGGGTTCATCGAACTCCCCGGAACTGTATGGCAGCTCTAAAGCCACCTTGCTTGCGGCTTAACATAGGGTTCCGCCCACTGCTTGCCAAGGCGAACCGGATCGACTGGTTACCTTTTCCGCGAGGAATCGTTCCATGGAACCGGTGGGAAAGTGTCGCATCCGAAAAGCTCCGCCAACGTCGTCGCCAGTTTATAGTCGAACTGCGGCAGAAACCGGTCGTATGGCGCAAGGATTGAGACTGCGCCGGGTGCCGCCACCATGCCTCGGGCAGCGCGCAGCGCGATGGAAGCCGGCACACCGGGAAACAGCGCCTGCGCCTCCTGTCGGTCGACCCGCGCCGGACCGATCGTCATGGGTTCCGCAGCACTGTTCGTCACGCGGAAGCGGCCGTCCCAGTCGCGCGTCTCCCCCGCCGCGGCCTGGATCTCGGGCAGTTCGCGGTTCTCCCGGCAGAGGAAAAGACCGTTGCGGCGGTTATCGAACACCACTCGTCCCGCCGTCAGGCGGTCGAGGCGGTGGGCCGCCACCATGTCCATCACCCGGTCCATGCTCTGCGAAGCCGGGCCATGCTCGCGCCCGCCGATCACGGCAGCCGAGGCCGCCAGCGCATAGCGCAACACCGCCGCATCTTCCGCCAGCGCAGACGGACGGATATGCATCAGGACGCCATGATGCACCTGCGCCTGCTCCGCGAGCAGAGCCGCCGCACAGTCTGAAAGCGCCCGCCGCCGCTCCCCCGCCGCCGCGATATCGCTAAGGTCGGTGGCATCTGCGGATTGGAGCCTCGCCCTCGTCCTGACCCGCTCGTAGCGCAGATCGCCGTTGGAAGGATCATCGCTCCAGCCCTGCCCCGCCGCGCGCAGAAAGCCGCGGATGTCCTCGCGCCATGTCCGCAGAAAAGGCCGCAGCAACCAGTGGCGACGGTGCAGGAGCACCGCGTCCGCCATTCCGGCGTGCCCCGGAACCCAGCCGTCTCCGCGGGTCCGGCGCATGGCAACCGTCTCCAGCTGGTCGTCGAGCGTGTGGCCGGTGACGATCGCCGTGGCCCCCATGTCCACGGCGGCACGGCACAACAGGGTGTAGCGCGCTTCCCGCGCGGCCGCGGAGATGCCGCTGCGCGGCTTCTCGTCGGTCCAGGCGAGAATCACATAGGGAATATCGAGCTGGGCACAGAGCTTTCCGACGGCCGCAGCCTCGGCGGCGGATTCCGGACGGAGCCGGTGGTCGACGGTGACGGCAGTCAGCGCCACATCCCGGCCTGCATGCGCTGCGAGCGCCACCAGCAGGCCGGTCGAATCGCTGCCGCCGGAAACTGCAACGAGAAGGCGCACGGGCTTAGGAAGCGTCTGCAGGAAGACGCGGACAGCCTCTGGTGCGGAAAGAATGGAAGGATCGGCGGCGGTCAACACCGGCGGCCGATCAGCAGCCGAGGCGCTTCTGCTCGGACGACACCTTCGCCAGCACGGGGCGCTGCGCGTTCGGGTAGCGCTTCTTGACCTCGCTCAGGGTTGCACAGGCGGTTTCGGAATTGTCGAGCGCGGCAAGCGACATGCCGAGCTTCAAGAGCATTTCCGGGGCCTTGGGCGATTTGTCGTAGGTCTGGTGGGCGTTCAGGAAGGTCTTGGCGGACTCGGTGTATTTGGCCTGCGAGTATTGCGCTTCGCCAAGCCAGAAGCTTGCGTCCGCAGCCCGCTCGCCCTCGGGAAACTCGCTCAGATACTGGGTGAACCCCTGCTCCGCCAGCGCATAGTCGCCGGTCAGCACGTGGTTGTAGGCGACCTGATAGGTGTCGCTCTCGCTGCCGAGCGAAGCCGTCTGCTGGGTATCCGGCACCTGGCCGGGGTTTGTTCCGTTCGCCTGCCCCTGGGCGGGCAGTCCCGGACCTGGATCGACGCCCGGCAGGCCGGAGGAATTGTCGACGTCATTGCGGCTGACGTTGCGCGGATTGCCGTTCTGGTCGAAGTCGATCGCGCCGAGGACCGTTTCCGGTGCCCCCGGCGTTTCGGCAGCACCCGACTGCCCCACCGGCGGCGTTTCGATGATGCGCGCAACATCGTCGGCCGGCGCTGCGGGCTGCGGCGTCGCCGCGGTAGCGGCCGGTCTCCCGGCCGCTCCGTTTTCGCTCTTCTCGAGTTCCTGGAAACGGAACTCGTTGTCTTCCTGGGTCTTTCGCATCTGCTCCTGCATCTGCAGAAGCTGGAAGCTCATTTCCTCGATACGTCCGTTCAGCTGGCGAATTTCCTCCTCCAGCTGCTGGATACGGATCGGCCCGTCGGTGGCTTGCGCCAGCACCATCGGTGCCTCCGGCGCGCGCGGCGCCTGCGATACCTGTCCGCGCTGCGGGAAAAGCTCCGGCAACGAGAATGCCCCGGCGGGGCCGCCCGCCGCCATCAGCCCCAGCATTGCTGCCAAGACAATTTTCTTCATATCGTCCGTCCTGCTTTGATCTGCGCCGATTTGGCGCGACTGCAGATTTTGTCAATCCACGCCAAAAAGCAACTAAGCCCGCCCCTAAAATCAACTCAAGTTCGGCCAAACTATGGAGAAACGAAAAAGGCGGCCCCCAGGACCGCCTTCACGATATCGTTAGATGATCGCAGCGTTACATGCCGGCGCCGCCGAGCACCGTGACGGCGCGGCGATTCTGCGACCAGCAGGAGATGTCGTCGCAAACGGCGACCGGCTTTTCCTTGCCGTAGGAGATCGTCCGGATACGGTTGGCCGGAACGCCGCGGGCAGCCAGATATTCCTTCGTGGCGGAAGCACGGCGTGCGCCAAGCGCAAGGTTGTACTCGCGGGTGCCGCGTTCGTCGGCGTGGCCTTCGACGGTGATTGCATAGTTCGGATAGCGGGCAAGCCACTGCGCCTGGCGATCGAGCGTCTGCTGTGCATCCGCGCGGATCGACGTCGAATCGGTGTCGAAGAAGATCCGGTCGCCGACGTTGACGGTGAAGTCCTGGCTCGAACCGGGTGTCGAGGCCCCTGCGCCAGCGGCGCCACCGAGACCGAGATCGCCGGCATTGTTCGGCAGGTTCTTCTTGTTGGCGCAACCGGCCAACGCCAGTGCGAGCGTCAGCGCGATGACGGCCGGGTTGCGGGCGAGGGTCTGCATTCGGCTGATTGCCGGGGTGTAGGTACGGCTCATAGCCGGTCTCTCCTCAGATCAAGTAATAGAGTTGCCGGATTCTAACCGGAGGCAGTTAATCAACGTGAAATACATATGGTTAACGAACCGTTTCGGTGTTCCTCAACCGCTCCTTTTCAGGAGATTGGGGCGGCAAAGAGGCGGCATGCTGCCCCTGTCCGCATTCTGCCATCATTCGAGAAGCGGCGACCAGGCCGGGTCAGAACCATAGGACGGTGTCTTGACCAGCTGCTCGTTGTAACCCGTCAGGTCGATGGAATAGAGCTGCGGTCCCCCTGCCCCGGCGTTCTGCCGGAAGAACATCAGCACGCGACCGTTCGGCGCCCAGGTGGGGCCTTCGTTGTGGAAGCCGGTCGTCAGGATGCGCTCGCCCGAGCCATCCGGCTTCATGACGCCGATCGAGAACTTGCCGCCCGACTGCTTGGTGAAGGCGATCAGGTCGCCGCGCGGCGACCAGACCGGCGTCGAATAGGAGCCGTCGCCGAAGGAGATGCGGGTCTGGCCGGAGCCGTCGGCCCCCATGACATAGAGCTGCTGGCGTCCGCCGCGATCGCTTTCGAAGACGATGCGGGATCCATCCGGCGAATAGGAGGGCGAGGTGTCGATCGCGGCCGTGCTCGTCAGCCGCGTCGTCGTCCGCGACCGCAGGTCCATAGTGTAGATGTTGGAGTTACCCTCCTGCTGAAGGCTCATGATCACCTTCTGGCCGTCCGGCGAAAACCGCGGCGAGAACGTCATGCCGGGGAAGTTGCCGACCACTTCGCGCTGCCCGGTTTCCAGCTGCAGCAGGTAGACGCGCGGCTGATCGCCCTCGAAGGACATATAGGTGACCTCCTGGCGGCTCGGCGAGAAGCGCGGCGTCAGCACGATGTCCTTGCCGTTGGTCAGCTGCCGGACGTTGAAGCCGTCCTGGTCCATGATCGCGAGCTGGCGCTGGCGGGCAGTCTTCGGGCCGCTTTCGGAGACGAAGACGACGCGGGTGTCGAAGTAGCCCTTCTCGCCGGTGACGCGCTCATAGATCGCATCGGCGATGATGTGGGCCACGCGGCGCCAGTTTTCCGGCTGCGTGAAGAACTGCTGGCCGGTCATCTGCTGGCCGGCGAACGTGTCCCAGAGACGGAACTCGGCGCGCAGGCGGCCGTCGCTCTCGCGCGTCACCCGGCCCGTCACCAGTGCCTGCGCATTGATGACCTTCCAGTCCTCGAAGCGCGGCTGCTGATCCGGATTGCTGATCTTCTCGATGAAGGCAGCCTTGTTGACCGGCGCAAACAGGCCGGAGCGCTGCAGGTCGGCGGCGATCACCTGGCTGATCTGGGCGCCAAGTTCGTTTCCGGACATGAAGTCGGTGACCGCGATCGGCAGAGGCTCGACATTGCCCCTGTTGATGTTGATCTCCACCAGGGCATAAGCCGGTGCGAAGGACATCGCCATCCCGGCAAACGCGATCATCAGGCGGATGAAAATGCGTTTCATCATAGTGTTCAGCCTTTCAGCTATTACAGCATTTCGCTGGGGTCGAAATTCACGACAACCTCGCTCCAGGCATCGTATTTTTCGACAGGAAGGTTCTTGAAGGGAGCCGAGCGCATCACGGCACGGAGCGCGCTTCCTTCGAGGGTACGGCGGGCGGTATCGGAACCGCCGGTCGCTGTGACTTCCGGACGACCGATGATCGCGCCGGTTTCGTCCAGTTTCATGGAAACGGTGATGATCACGCCGTCGGCACCCTCGATGCCGGCGATGATCGACCAGTTGTTCTGGATCTGACCGCGCAGTGCATCCATCTCGCTCTGGCTGAGCGAAGAACCGCTGGTGGTCTTCTTGCCGCCCAGTGCGGCCGTCTCGGTCGAGCGCTTCGCCCCACCGCCGGAGGCCTCCTGCTTGTTGAGCAGCGCCGCGATCTCGTCGGCGTTGAAGTCGCTATCCTTGGATGATGTCGACTTTGCGGTTTCCTGCTTCTTGTCGGCAACCTTCTTGTCGCTCGGCTTTTCGGCAGCCTTCGGCGTCTCGGGCTTCTTCTCCGCAGGCTTCTCGGCAGGCTTTGCCTGTTCCTTCGGAGGTTCCGGCCGCGGGCGTGCGGTGGGCACGGGAATGGTGTCCGGAAGGGGGAGTTCTTCGGCAACAGCCGCTTCCGGCGCAGGCTCTGGCGTCGGTTCCGGCGTCGGCTCGGGTGCGATCTCCGGCTTGGTCTCCGGCAGGGCGGCAACCTCGGTCGGCTTCGGCGCCGTCTCCTCCGGCACGATCTCCTTGATCGTATTGGTTTCGGTCGTCGGGTTCGGAAGCGGATTGTCGGTCTTTTCGGGAGCGGCCGCGACTTCCGTCTCGATCGGCCGTTGAACCGGCGTCGGCGGTGCCTTCAGATCGACCTCGTTGTCGCCGGCATTCTCGGCATCCTGGACGATATTCGGCTTTGTCGTCGGCACGGGCGCCGCCGTCTCCGCGAGCGGAGCCTTCTTGTCGCCCTGCTGGATCTGGGTGATCGATTCCACCGGAATGATGTCGACGGGCAACGCCTCCACGTCGGCCACGTCGAAGGACGCGGGCGTGCCGAGCGACACCAGCGCGAAGCCGAGCGCCACGGTGTGTAGAACCAGCGATGTCCCGAGACTAGCCTTCATCGCGAACCGATCACTGCTCCTGTTCCTGGAGGGTCACAAGACCGATGTTCTTGAACCCTGCCGATGAAATCCGCGCCATGACCTGCATGACGACGCCGTAGGCGGCGGCGGTATCGCCGCGCACATAGATGCGTTCGCTGTAGCCCGTGGTGGCGATCGCCTCGAGCTTCGGCACCACTTCGTCGAGCCCGATGGCCGTTTCCTGCAGGTAGATTTCCCCGGCAGGATTGACGGAAACGGTGATCGGCTGGGTGTCCGAATTCATCGCCGTCGCCTGCGTTTCCGGCAGGTCGATCGGCACGCCGACGGTCATCATCGGTGCTGCCACCATGAAGATGATCAGGAGCACCAGCATCACGTCGACGAGCGGCGTGACGTTGATCTCGCTGACGGGTGCATTCCTGCGGCCGCCGCGCCGTCTGCGACCGCCACCTGAATTCTTTGCACCACCGGCTGACATGCCCATGAGGGAGACTCCTTCTCGACCGCGTTACTGCGCCGCCTGGCGCGGCTGCAGTTTCTCGTCGATCTGCCGCGACAGGATCCCGGAGAACTCGTCGGCAAAGCCTTCCATGCGGGCGGAAAGCTTGCCGGCATCGGCAGAGAACTTGTTGTAGGCGATGACCGCCGGAATGGCGGCGACTAGGCCGATCGCGGTGGCCAGAAGCGCTTCGGCAATACCGGGCGCAACGACCGCAAGGTTGGTGGACTTCGATCCGGCGATCGCCTGGAACGAGGTCATGATCCCGACCACGGTGCCGAAGAGGCCGATGAACGGAGCGGCAGAGCCGATCGTCGCCAGCGACCCGAGGCGACCCTCAAAGGTTTCGCTCTCGCGCGCCATGGTCACGTCCATGGCCCGGTCGATGCGCATCTGCAGGCCGATCGGCGAACGGGCGCCCCGCTCGAAGCTCTTCTTCCACTCGCGCATGGCGGCGACGAAGATCGCCGAGAGACCGGTGTTCTGGCGCTCCGCCAGCGTCCGGTACAATTCCTCCAGCGACTGGCCGGACCAGAACACCTGCTCGAACTGGTCGAACTGGCGCCTTGCCTTGCCGAAGCTGACGTACTTGTCGATGACGATGGCCCATGTCCAGACAGAGGCACCCATCAATCCAAGCATGACCAGCTTGACGATGATCCCAGCCTGCATGAACAGCGCCCAGAGACTGACGTCGTGGGTCGCCGCAGCCAAACCTACATCTTCCATCTACCTATATCCCCGAATCCAAACGCCCGGCACAGGACCGGGCGGGTTCAAAAGCGCTCTCGCGAGATTTACCTGGCCGCCGGAAGCGCTCGTTACCCCAAGGTGCCCTGAGCTTTCAGCATTGGCTTCTCGCTTTCAAATTTGGTTAAAGGAAGGCGTGCGCCGCACAAATTCCTTGTCTCGCAGTACACCTCATTAGGGTTAACGATACGTTACTGTAGCGTGACTTGGGCTACTGCCGACCGCCGAGGAATTTCTCCGCCACGGTCTCCGGCAGGCGGCGGGGACGGCCGTGCCGGTTGATCACCGCAATCACCACCTTGGCCGCAATCAGCAGCGTCTCGCCGCGGCGGATTTCCTGGTTCAGCACCATCTTCGCGCCGCCTGCCTTTTCCGTCGCCGTCAGGATCGTCAGCACGTCGTCCATCCTGGCGGGAAGCTTGAAGTCGATCTCCATGCGGTGGACGACGAAGACCAGCCCCTCCTCGTCCGCTTCCAGAAGCTCGCTCTGCTGGCAGCCCAGGCAGCGCAGGTAGTCGGTCCGGCCGCGCTCCAGGAAATGCAGGTAGCGGGCGTGATAGATGAGGCCCGAAAAATCGGTATCCTCGTAATAGGCCCTTTGCACCAGCCGGTGGCCCGCCTCCGTCAACTGGCCGGAAAGAAGAAAGTTTTCAGCTGTCATCGTCATGCCTTGGTGGATGGTTGTGATGACCGGATGCCATTGCAGCGGGCATCGGCTATTGTTGTTTCTGTCACAAAACCTCCCTATCAGGAAATCCGGTCCATCAACCAGCGGAGTCGATTCATGAAGATTGCAGTTCTCGGCGGCGACGGTTTTGTCGGCTGGCCAACGTCCCTCCACCTGTCCGACCAGGGTCACGAGATCCACATCCTCGACAACCTGTCGCGCCGCTGGATCGACACGGAACTGGGGGTCCAGTCGCTGACGCCGATGGACTCGATCCAGGAACGCACCCGGGTCTGGCATGCGGAAACCGGGCGCCGGATCCACTTCCACCTGATCGATCTTGCCAAGGACTACGAGCTTCTGAAGGGATGGCTCGCCAAGCATCGTCCGGACGCCATCATCCATTTCGCCGAGCAGCGGGCTGCTCCCTATTCGATGAAGAGCGACCGTCACAAGAACTACACGGTCAGCAACAACGTCAATGCCACCCACAACCTGCTTAATGCCATGGTCGAGCTCGATCTCGATGCGCATCTCGTGCATCTCGGCACCATGGGCGTCTACGGCTATTCGACGGTCGGCGCCGCCATTCCGGAGGGCTATCTGCCGGTCGGCATCGAGACCGTTGACGGCCGCACCGTCAGCCAGGAAATCCTCTACCCGAGCAATCCCGGCTCGATCTACCACATGACCAAGTGCCTCGATCAGCAGCTCTTCCAGTTCTACGCCAAGAACGATGCGCTGCGGATCACCGATCTGCACCAGGGCATAGTCTGGGGCACCCACACGGAGCAGACGCGCCGCCATGCACAGCTCGTCAACCGCTTCGACTACGACGGCGACTACGGCACTGTGCTGAACCGTTTCCTGATCCAGGCGGCGATCGGCTACCCGCTGACCGTCCACGGCACCGGCGGCCAGACCCGCGCCTTCATCCACATCCAGGATTCGGTCCGCTGCATCGAGATCGCGCTGAAGAACCCGCCGCAGCGGGGCGGTCGTGTCGAGATCTTCAACCAGATGACCGAGACCCACCGGGTCCGCGATCTGGCCGAGATGATCTCGAAGATGACCGGCGCCGAAATCGCCTGGCTGCCGAACCCGCGCAAGGAGGCGGCCGAAAACGACCTCATCGTGCGCAACGAGAAGTTCCTCGGCCTCGGCCTTGATCCGACGACGCTCGGCGAAGGTCTGCTCGACGAGATCGTCGAAGTGGCGAAGAAGTTCGCCTACCGCGTCGACCGCTCGCGCGTTCCCGCCGTCTCCGCCTGGACGAAGGATATTGCCGCCAAGGTCGAGCGCGACCCGGAAGGCAAGCGGCTGAAGTCGGTCTCCTGATGCCGACCGAAACCGGTGCGCGGGGCATTCGCCCCGCCACGCCTGCCGGCAGCGACCGCGCCTTCGTGACGCTGGTCACCAACGCCGACTATGCGATGGGGGCAACGGCGCTTGCCCATTCGCTGCGGCGGACCGGCACGACGGCCGACATCGTCATCCTCCACACCGGCGGCGTCGAGCCAGGGGCTCTTGCACCGCTCGCAGCCCAGGGCTGCCGACTCGTCGAGGTCGACCACCTGCCGCTCTCAGAAGCCTTTTCCGAGCGCCATGCCCGCCGCAACCTGCATGGCGCCGCCCCCTTCACCAAGGGCAGAAAGCCCGATTTCCACACGCCACTCGACAATTTCTGCAAGCTGCGCCTCTGGCAGCTGGAGGAATACCGCGCCTGCGTCTTCATCGACGCCGATGCCATCGTTCTGAGAAACGTCGACAAGCTCTTCGACTACCCGGAATTTTCCGCCGCGCCGAATGTCTACGAGAGCCTCGCCGATTTCCACCGGCTGAACTCGGGCGTCTTCGTCGCCCACCCCGCGCTGGCCACCTTCGAGCGGATGCTGGAGCGGCTGGACGAGCCCGACGCCTTCTGGCGGCGCACCGACCAGACCTTTCTGGAGACCTTCTTCCCCGACTGGCACGGCCTGCCGGTCTTCATGAACATGCTGCAATATGTCTGGTTCAACATGCCCGACCTGTGGGACTGGAACAGCATCGCCATCCTGCACTACCAGTACGAGAAGCCTTGGGAAGAAAACCACCCGAAGGCGGATCAACTGCGACCGCTGCTCGATCTCTGGCACCGTTTCCATGAGGGCCGCGACATACCCGATATCTCGTCGCTGCCAGGCCCCGGAATTCTAAAATGAGGGTTCTCGTCTCCGGCGGAACCGGCCTGGTGGGGCGCTACATCGTCAACGGCCTCGCGAAGGCGGGATACGACCTCCTGGTCGGCGGCCGCACGCCGCCGCCGGAAAACTGGTTCACAGACCCCGTCAGCTTCATTCCACTGACGCTGGAGCCGAACGAGGACCAGCGAGCGGCTTTCGCAGGTGTGGACGCCTTCGTGCATGCCGCCTTCGACCATCTGCCCGGAAAATACCGGGGCGGTGAAGGCGATGATGCCACCCGCTTCCGCCGCCTGAATCTAGACGGCACGGTCCGCCTGTTCGAGACGGCCAAAGCCTTCGGCGTCCGCCGCTGCGTCTTCCTCTCCAGCCGCGCCGTCTACGACGGCCTGGCCGAGGGCATTCCCCTCGAAGAAACCGCCGACCTCGCGCCGACCTCCCTCTATGGCGAAGTGAAACTTGCGGCCGAATTGGCGCTGGCAAAGCTCTCCAGCCCGGATTTCATCACCGCCAGCCTGCGCCTGACCGGCGTCTACGGCGACCTTCGACCCAACAAATGGGACGCGCTCTATGCGGACCACCTTGCGGGACGCGGCATTGCACCCCGCGCCGGCACCGAGGTGCACGGCCGCGACGTGGCGGCTGCGGTGCAACTGATGCTGGAAACGGAGACGAGCCGGATAAACGGGCTGTCCTTCAACGTGTCCGATATCATCCTGCACACCGCACAACTGGTTTTCGGCGGCATACTCGAAAATTCGAAAGAGGCACCGAGCCCGAGACGAATGGACACCCGAAGAATATCGGCGCTCGGGTGGACGCCGGGCGGCGACCTATTGCCGCAGGAAACGCTGGCAAGGCTTCACCGTTCGTGGATAGACGACCCACCGACCGGAAACATCCTGAAGATGTGAACACAGCGGCAAAAATATCTCTGGTTGCATTTCTGAAATTGTGATTACACTCCCTGCGTGCAGTTGCACATGCACGCCGTGGCTGATGCCCGGCTTGTCCACCAACAGGGAGAAGCATCGATGCCCATTGAATCTTTAAACCCGGAAGTTTGGAAACTGGTCGGTCACATGGACGGCACTCGAACCCGTACAGGAGGTCCGAATTTCGGCTGGGGAAGCGTGCCCACGGAAAATCAGAAACTGACGGCAGCGGCGGTCTTGCCGGTCTACAAGCTGATGCAAGGGGACCAAAGCAGGCTCCGGGACTATTATCTCGTCGCGGGCGACGTCTACCATGGCATCCAGGGGTCGCCCGTTGATCCCTCTGCAAACTGGGTTTCGGTGGGCTTCTACGCCAACTACATGACGCTCGACATTCGCTGCAGAACACCGGGCGCACGGGTGATGACGTTCGGGCCCAATAGCTCGGTGGAACAGGCGACCGTCAGCTTCTCGATCGGTGGCGAGCTGAGCGGCGAGGCTGGAACGGAGGGAGGCAAGGGCGGTGCCTCGCTCAGCGCCAGCGTGGGCGTAAGCTTTACGGCATCGGAAGTCTCCTTCGCCTCCCGCCCGTCGACGAATTCCATTTCATGGCGCACCAGCCTTCCGGGCGTCGGATGGCTCGGTCCGGCGACGCCGCCCAATCCTGCCGAGCCCTCCTACGCCGGGTACCTGTGGAACCCCGCCGTCATCTTCGAGGTTCCTCAAGGGGCCTTCCCGGCACTTGAAGGCGATTTCGTAGTCGATTTCGAGTATAACTGGACGCGCGGGATACGCGCGCGGGGCTTTAACGACGTCATTCCGCTGCATTTCCAGCCGGATGGCGTTGCGGCAACCCGGGAAGAAAAGCTCCCGACGATCCTGGAACGTCTGGCGGAGCTCGGCTCCCATGAGGGCGAACCGGGACGTTCCGACACCTTCCTGGCAGCCCTCCAACGCTCGGGAGCCGCGCGCGGTTTTGGCGACAGCACGGTACAACTGCTGGTGACGGCACCCACCAACGCCGCCTTCGCAGGCTATTTCTCGGACCACCCTGCGGTTGCCGCGGCGGCGGTCTCGCCGGCGAACATGCGTTGGCTGGAGGATTTTCTCGCCCAGAGAATTCATCCGCTGACCGCGGGGAAAGTCGGGCCGAACCTCATGACGCGCATTCAGAAGGCCACGACCTCGTCCGGGGAGTGGTTTCAATGCGCAGACGGGGTACTTCATCTGAGTGACGATTATGAGGTAGATCCCAATCTGGCCAAGGCGGCCCAGGAAATCCTTCTTTCCAGCCAGTAATCCAACCAGAAGGCGGAGCGGCCTGTCAGGTCCGCTCCGCCACTTTCCATCCAACCGTTTATCTAATTCTTCTTCAATTCCGACTGGCTCTTCAGAACCCGGTCGCCATCCTCCTGCTTGATCAGGAAGGCCGGCTCGCCTTTGTCCGCCTTGCGCTTCACCTTGGTGCCCTTGATGGTGCGTTCGACATCGCTGGTAAACCGCTCCTTCGCCGTCCCCTCGGCCTTGTTCGCACCCCATCTCCACTGCACATCGTCGCCGACCTTGATCTTCGCCATCTCGTTCTCCTTGAGCCGATGGCAAAACCACTAGGACGAGCGCTCGTTCCCCAACTCCAGAAGAACCAGTTCCGGACGGTTGCCGACGCGCACCGGAATGGCCGAGCATCCGAGGCCCCGGGAGACCACGAGGTGGCGTGAACCCGCCTGATACACGCCCGCAGGATAGCGCGCCGACCCCGGCGAGGCGGAAAACGGGCGCCAGCCGAAAAGGTTGATCTGTCCGCCATGGGTGTGGCCACTCAGGGTGAGTGCCACCCGGTCGTCAACGGCGTGAAAGATGTCCGGCTCATGCGCGAGCAGGACGACCGGCGCATCATCCTGCACATCAGCGAGGGTCGCCTGCAGATCATCGATGCCCCGCATGCGGGAACGTCCCTGCCTCGCATCCGGCAGCAGTGCCATCTGATCTCCCAGGCCCGCCAGCCAGAAGTGTCGCCCGTCCTTCTCGATCCGCACGGCACGGTTGACGTGAACCGCAATGCCCGCACCGTCCAGCGCCCGCAGCACGACCGGCACCGTAGTCGGATCCTGCTGGAAGGCGGGGTCTTCCCAATAGTCATGATTGCCCAGAACCGCGTGCACGCCCAGAGGTGCTGAGAGGCCTCCCAGCACCGGGGCCCATTCCGATGGCCCGAGGGGATCACTGGCGAGAGTCATCCCCGAAAGATAGTCGCCGAGCAGCAGGATGATATCCGGCTTCAGGTCCTGGACCTGATTGCAGATCCCTTCGATCCGCCTGCGGTTCATCCAGGGCTCGCAGGCATGGATATCGGCCACCACGCAGGCACGCAGCTTGAGACCTTCTGGCCAGCCATTGGGCGTCAGCCGGTAGTGCGTGATGCGGGGCCGCGCGAACACCTCGCTGAAGGGATAGGCAACCGCCGCGGCAAGGCTCGCAAAGCCAACGCCGGCCAGCTTCAGCAAGCCTCGGCGCGTGATCAATCGTCACCCTCGAGCGTCAGGCGGAACTGCGCCGCCTCGAGATCCTTGGGCGGCTGCAGGCCGAGGTGTTTCCAGGCGCTGGCGGTCAGCACGCGTCCCCGCGGCGTCCGCTGGATGAACCCCTGCTGGATCATATAGGGCTCGATGATGTCCTCGATCGCGTCGCGCGGCTCCGAGAGTCCGGCGGCGATCGTCTCGATTCCGACCGGCCCGCCGCCGAAGTTGACGCCGATCATCGTCAGATAACGCATGTCGAGCTGGTCGAGGCCCATGTTGTCGACGAGGAGCCGCGTCAGCGCCTCGTCGGCGATCTCCCGGGTCACTGCGTCGGCACGCGCGACTTCGGCAAAGTCGCGCACCCGGCGCAACAGCCGGCCGGCGATGCGCGGCGTGCCGCGGGCGCGCCGTGCGATCTCGCGAGCACCGTCGTCGGTCATCCCGAGCCCCATCAGCCGCGCACCGCGGCGCACGATGAACTCCAGCTCCTCGACGGTGTAGAAGGAGAGCCGCACCGGAATGCCGAAGCGGTCGCGCAGCGGCGTCGTCAGCAGGCCGAGCCGCGTGGTGGCCGCCACCAGCGTGAACTTCGACAGGTCGATCTTGACGGAACGCGCTGCCGGTCCCTCGCCGATGATAAGGTCGAGCTGGAAATCCTCCATGGCCGGATAGAGGATTTCCTCCACCGCCGGGCTGAGCCTATGGATCTCGTCGATGAACAGCACGTCGCGCTCTTCGAGATTGGTGAGCAGCGCCGCAAGATCGC
Organism: Pseudorhizobium marinum; assembly: GCF_000705355.1. NCBI lineage: Bacteria > Pseudomonadati > Pseudomonadota > Alphaproteobacteria > Hyphomicrobiales > Rhizobiaceae > Pseudorhizobium > Pseudorhizobium marinum. The sequence goes on along the minus strand of NZ_JMQK01000001.1, from coordinate 193,358 downwards.
CCGCCTTGGCGATCACCGGCCCGGAGGTCGAGCGGAAGTTGACGCCGAGTTCCTTCGCCATGATCTGTGCCAGCGTCGTCTTGCCCAGCCCCGGCGGGCCCACGAAGAGCACATGGTCCAGCGCCTCGCCGCGATTCTTGGCCGCCTCGATGAAGACCTTCAGGTTGGCGCGCGCCTCCGCCTGGCCGGTGAAGTCGTCCAGCGTCTGCGGGCGCAGCGTGACATCGAGGTCCTCGCCCCGCTTGTCCGGCGATATCAGGCGGGAGGCTTCACTCATGAGGGCATTTCCGTTCAAGACCGTTGTCGTTCATTACACGAAGGGCAGCCGGTTTGACACCGTTGCCGTGGTTAGCGCGCCAGTTCCTTCAGGCCGAAGCGGATCAGCTTGGCGCTGTCGGCCCCCTCGCCCGCCGTCTTCATGGCAGCCGCGACGGCATTGGCCGCCTGGTCGCGCGAATAGCCGAGGTTGGTCAGCGCCGACACGGCATCCGACACCGGGGCGGCGGCAACGCCTTCGCCCAGTTCCTGCTTGAACCCTATGCCGGCCGTCGCCTCTCCGGCAAAGGCCGGCGCCTTGTTCTTCAGCTCCGTGACGAGCCGGATGGCGACCTTGGGCCCGACGCCGGGCGCCCGCGAGATGGCCGTCTTGTCCTGCAGCGCGATCGCATTGGCGAGCTCCGAAGGCGTCAGCGTCGACAGCACCGCCAGTGCCACCTTGGCCCCCACCCCCTGGACGCTCTGCAGGAGGTTGAACCATTCCCGCTCGAGCGCGGTGATGAAGCCGTAAAGCTTCAGCTGGTCCTCGCGCACATAGGTCTCGATGAACAGCACCACCGCCTCGCCGGCAGAGCCCATGCGCGACAGTGTGCGCGCCGAGCAGAAGGCCTCGTAGCAGACGCCGTGCACATCGACGAGCACGTAGTCCTCGCCGATCTCGTCAATGGTGCCTTTGAGCTTGCCGATCATGGGATGTCCGTCAGGGATGGGTTTCGGGGGTAATGAGGGGGACGTCGGGGAAGTAGGTGCGGTAGCCTTTCGGATCGCGCGTCAGGATGGAATGGCCGCGGATCAGCGCATGCGCCCCGATCAGGAAGTCCGGCAGCACGCGTTCTCGTCCGCCGCCCGCCTTTCGGTATAGGCGGAACGCGGCACCGGCCGCAAAGGCCGCCGCCCAGGGCAGGCTCTCGCGCCGGAACTCGTCCGAAGGCAGCAGAGCTTCGACCTCGTCGATGTCGTCGTATCGGACGGAAAACTCGGCGTAGATGATCGGATTGATCGTCAGCGGCACATGGCCGGCGAGCCTGGACAAGGCATTGCGCGACCATTCCAGCCAGACAGGATCCCGAACGGCAATATCGACCAGCACATTGGTGTCGACCAGAACGGCCATCTCAACGATCCCGCGTCATGCCCATCAGGGTCTCGGCATCTATCGCCGGGTCGCCGGTTCCTTCCAGGCGCTTCAGGGTCGCCATGAAGCCATCCAGCCGCTGCCGTTCCTGCTGGCGCGAAGGATCCTTCTTCGGCGCCACGATCAGTTTCCCGTCCTCGATGGTGAAGACCACCTCCGAATTGGGTTCGATGCCCGCAAGCTCGCGAAGATCGCGCGGAATGGTAACCTGTCCCTTCGATGTAACGCGCATGGCCGTGCTCCTATTGGGTAATACTTATTCCAACTACCGGAACAAGTCAAGAACACGCCTAAGCCGAAGCCAGCATCTTCCGCAGCCGCTCGCCACCGCGATTGTGTGCATGGCAGATGGCGATCGCCAGCGCATCGGCGGCATCGTTGCCGACGAAGGTCGCCTTCGGCATGAGGATCTTCAGCATCATGTGGATCTGCTTCTTGTCGCCATGACCGACGCCGATCACCGCCTTCTTCACCGCGTTGGGGGCGTATTCGGAAACCCGCAGTCCCGCCCGCGCCGGCACCAGCATCACCACGCCGCGCGCCTGCCCGAGCTTCAGCGTCGCCACCGCATCCTTGTTGACGAAAGTCTGCTCCACCGCCGCCTCCTGCGGCTGATAGGAATGCACCACCTCCGCCAGCCCATCGTGCAACTGGCAGAGCCGCGAGGCGAGGTCCAGGTCGCCGTCCGACATCACCGTGCCCGAAGCGACGAATCGAAGGCTGTTGCCGAGCGTCTCGATGACGCCCCAGCCCGTGCGGCGCAGGCCGGGGTCGATGCCGATGATGCGAATCGTCTCTGTCATGTCGATCACTCTATCTTGGAGCAGGTAGCACTGCCACGGGAATGTGAACAAAAGAGAAACGTCGACAGTTCTGTTAACCCTGTTTGCCAACTTCGGTGTAAAACATGGGCAACGGCGGCAACGGCCTTTTGATTGGCGCGTTGCCACGCCAGAAACATCGCATCCGGAATCATGAGGAGACCGTTATGCAGGATCGAGATAAGCTCGAGAATGAACTGCAGGAACTGCGAACTGTCGTGGACGCCTTCGATGGCAGTCTCCGCCGGCTCGCGATGGGAGATCTGCATCAACAGATCGAACAGCCCCTGCCGCGCGGCTATGACGGCATGCGCAAGGATTTCAACCGCGGCCTTGCCTCCGTCAGCGCCACCATCGACACCGTGCTGACCCGCGCCCGCGAAGCCCATCTGGACTGCGGAGAGGTTCGCGAAAGCCTCAAGCGGACGACCGACGAACAGGCCGCTCGCGCGAGCGCGATGACCGGCCTGGCCGCTGACGCTGGCAGCGCGGCGGAAACGGCCCGCAGCCAGTCGGCCCACGTCGAGCACGTGGCGACCATTCTTCACAACGCCCGGCTGGACATCCGCCGCCCGAAGGACGCAGCCGCCGAGGCCGTCACGGCCGCCCAGCGGACCTGCCAGTCGCTCGCAGCCCTGAAGACGATGACGGAAGAGGTTCGCACGCTTGTGCGCGAGACGGCACTGCTGTCGCTGAACGGCGGCGTCAACGCCGCTCATGCCGGCGTAGACGGACAGGAGGCCCTGGACATCGCCAAGAACCTGCACGCTCTGACGCAACAGGTCGGGTCCACGGTGGAGGCGCTGACGGAAGCGACGGACGCCGTCGTTGCCCAGGCCAAAGCCACCTCCAATGCCGCGACGCAGGTGACCCGCGAATTCGATGCCATCGACGTCTACACCGAGGCACTGGACTCGCAGCTGACGTCGTTGGGCGAATCCTCCCGCCGTCACGCCGGTGTGGTCGATGCTCTTCGTTCGGATCTGATCAGCCTGGTACGCTCAAAGCGACCGGCCGACGAAACAGCCCTGCCCCCGGACATCCAGCTCGGCAACATGGAACGCGCCATTGCCGACATCGAGCGACAGGCAAGCCGCTACACGGAAGTTCGGATCGTCACCCCACCGGCAGGCCCTGCTCCGGGCAACGGCCGGCGCTCGCATCTGCGGCTCGTGAAGACGTAAGTCTGGATCTGCACCTTCGGTATTCCGGCCTCGCAACCGCGGCCGGAATACCTACATGGGGGAAACCGACATTTCCTCCAGGACTTCAATCATGATTCCCTTTTCCATTCTCGATCTTTCGCCGGTGCCTGAAGGGCTGACCGTCCGCGACGCTCTGAACCAGTCCCGCCTGATGGCCATCAAGGCCGAAGAACAGGGCTACAACCGTCTCTGGCTGGCCGAACATCACGGCATGCCAGGCATTGCCAGTGCTGCGACATCCATTGTCATCGGCCATGTTGCGGCCGCCACGAAGCGCATCCGCGTCGGCTCCGGCGGCGTCATGCTGCCCAACCATTCGCCGCTGGTGATTGCCGAGCAGTTCGGCACGCTGGCCGCCCTCTTCCCCGACCGCATCGATCTCGGCCTCGGCCGGGCACCGGGAACCGACATGCGCACCGCCCGCGCGCTCCGCCGCAATCTCGACGCCGGCGCCGAAAACTTCCCCCACGACATCGTCGAGTTGCAGCGACTGCTCGGCAGCCCCTCTGAAGACCAGGCAATCCTGGCTGTCCCGGGCGCGAATACGAACGTGCCGCTCTGGCTGCTGGGATCGAGCGTCTACAGCGCCCATCTCGCCGCCGCGCTTGGTCTGCCTTACGCCTTTGCCTCGCATTTTGCGCCCGACATGCTCATGGAGGCGCTCGATATCTACCGCGATCGGTTCCAGCCGTCCGAAACGCTCGACAAGCCCTATGTCATGGTCGGTGTCATGGGCGTGGCAGCCGACACGGACGAAGAGGCGGCCCGCCTGTTTACATCGGCGCAGCAGCAGTTCGTCAATCTGAGAAAGAATGTCCGCGGCCAGTTCCCGCGTCCGGTGGCCAGCATGGACGGCCATTGGACCGATATGGAGCGGATGACGGTGGAGCATACGCTGCGTTTTGCGGCCGTCGGTTCACCGGCCACCGTTGGGGAAACCCTGTCCCGCTTCCTCGCCGAGACCGAGGCCGACGAGCTGATCGTGTCGATGCCGATTCACGACATCGAGGCGCGGCTGAAGTCCGTCGAGCTTTTCGCCGGACTGCCGATGATGGAGAAGGCGCACTAGCGCCTTCTCCCTTCCCTGATCAGGCCGAGAGCTTGGCCATGACCTCGTCGGAGACTTCGAAGTTCGAGTAGACGTTCTGCACGTCGTCGTCGTCTTCCAGCGTGTCGATGAGCTTCATCAGCGACTGCGCCTTTTCCTCATCCACCGGAACCGTGTTCTGCGGCTTCCAGACGGTCTTGACCGTCTCGGCTTCACCGAGGCTTGCTTCCAGCGCCTTGGTGACTTCGCCAAGGCTCTCGAAGGCGCAGGTGATGACGTGTCCCTCTTCGTCGGTCACGACGTCGTCGGCACCTGCCTCGATCGCCGCTTCCATCACCGCATCCGCGTCGCCGACGGAAAGCTTGTAGGTGATCTCGCCGACATGGTCGAAGGAGAAGGAGACGGAGCCCGTTTCGCCGAGCGCCCCGCCGGCCTTGCTGAAGGTCGAACGGACGGAGGAGGCCGTGCGGTTGCGGTTGTCCGTCAGCGCCTCGACGATGACGGCAACGCCACCCGGGCCGTAGCCTTCGTAGCGCACGGCATCATAGTTTTCCGCGTCGGCGCCCGAGGCCTTCTTGATCGCCCGGTCGATGTTGTCCTTCGGCATCGATTGTGCCTTGGCGTTCTGGATCGCCAGGCGCAGCGCCGAGTTGGCGTCGGGATCGGGCAGACCCGATTTCGCGGCGACGGTTATCTCGCGTGCAAGCTTTGAGAACATCTTCGACCGGATCGCGTCCTGGCGACCCTTGCGGTGCATGATGTTTTTGAACTGTGAATGGCCGGCCATGGCACCCCTGATCACGTCTATTTCGTGGAATGGCCGCGTTATAGGTTCGAAGGCGCGAAGGTTCAAGCCACGAGCGGCGTTTCGCGTGCAATCGGGTCGGCAACCGTGGCTTACATCCCCTGCGGCACGAGAATGGTCGGCCGCTTCGGCAGGCTGCGCATCGACACCACGATCGTCGGCTCGCGCGCATAGGCCACATCGAACTTGCCGCCGAGCATGCCGATGAAGCGGTCGAGCCCGCCGGGCCGGTGCATCGGCAGGATCACCGAGGACCGCAACCGGTCGACCACCCGGCTCATGCTGTCGGCGCCGAGGGTCAGGCCACCGTCCACCGGCACCATCAGCATGTCGAGGCGGCCGATCTCCGTATAGTGGCTCTCGGTCAGTTCGTGATGCAGGTGCCCGAGATGGCCGATGCAGAGGCCGGCGATCTCGAAGATGAAGATCGAATTGCCGTTCTCCTCCATATCTCCGCCCCAGGAGCGGATATCGGTCGCAACATTGCGGATATAGGCATCGCCGACCACGACATTGTGCTGGATCTTCTCGCCCGGCACATCGCTCCATCCCTGCAGCACCTGCTCGATGCCGGCATCGGGGTTGAGCGTGAAATGGGTCGAATGCGCCTTGTTCATCGTCACCACGTCGGGCAGGCGCGACGGCCGGTAGACGCCGCTGTAGTCGGTGGCGATGCCGACACCGCCCGGCGTCTCGATGAAATAGGTGGAATGCCCGACATAGGTAATCCTGACCTCTTCGCGGGCGGAGAGATCCGCCGAGCGGCTGTTCTGCGCCAGCACCAGCGGGACACCGCCGGAGGGGGAATAACTGGCAAAGGTAGCACTCGGCACCGCCTGGGCGATTGCCTGGCACTGGCTGACCGCCATCGGCGCGTCCTGCGCCAGCACCTGCATGGCCGGAGCGCACAGGCAGAAGAGAACGAAGGCGACAGTCCGCAGCATCATGCCACTCCCTGATCCGTTGTGACGGCAGGATGCGGCAAGGCAGCAGGAGGGTCCAGCGGCTTCCTCAGCCGCCGGTCTCACATTTCTGTCATTCCGGAAGGAGGTTACGCCCAGAACGGCGGCACGGTCTCCTGGAGACGCGGGCCTATCCGCAGCGGCGCGATCTTCTCGGCAAGGCCGCTCGAATCGGAGATCTCGATCCCGAGGCCGCAGATCGTTGCCGGTCCGGTGGCGGCCTCGAAGCGGCCCTTCGGCATCTTCGAGATGAAGCGGTTCAGCGGCTCTTCCTTGTCCATCCCAAGCGAGGAATCATAGTCGCCGCACATGCCGGCATCCGACATGTAGCCGGTGCCGCCGTTGAGGATCTGGCAGTCGGCGGTCGGCACATGCGTGTGGGTGCCGACGACGAGGCTTGCCCGACCGTCGACGAAATGGCCGAAGCACTGCTTCTCGCTCGTCGCTTCCGCGTGAAAGTCGAAGACCACCGCATCCACCTGCTCCTTCAGCGGGCAGGCGGAAAGAATGGCCTCGGCCGAATTGAAGGGGTCATCGAGCTCCGGGTGCATGAACACCCGTCCCATGATGTTGGCCACCAGAATGCGGGCGCCATTGCGCGCGTAGTAGACGCTGGACCCGCGGCCCGGCGTGCCAGCAGGATAGTTCGCCGGCCGCAGGAACTGTTCGTGCCGCCCGGCAAAGCCGACGGCATCCTTCTGGTCCCAGACGTGATTGCCCGTGGTCACCACGTCGGCGCCGGCGTTGATCGTTTCCAGGAAGATGTCTTCCGTGATGCCGAAGCCGCCGGCCGCATTTTCGCCGTTGACGATGACGAAGTCGAGCTTCAGGTCGGAGATCAGGCCCGGCAGCCGCTCCCAGACCGCCGTCCGGCCAGTCTTGCCCACCATGTCACCCAAGAAGAGAAGTCGCATTCTTATCCAATCTGCGTGTCGAAGATCCGAAGGCCGCTTTCGCTGAGCAGGGCCTGCAGTCCAATGTCGTGAGGTTCGGTTGGGACTGATGCCACTTCCTGGCAGTCGAAGGCAATCCCGATCAGCTGCGGCCTGCGCCCCAGGGCATGCAGGCGGGCGATGGCGCGGTCGTAATAGCCGCCGCCATAGCCGATCCGCTGGCCTCTCGCGTCGAAGGCCGAAAGGGGCACCAGCATGATCTCCGGGTCGAGCACCTCGGCCTCCGGTCCGGGCGCCATCGTCCCGAAGCCGCAGTCGACCAGGGGCGCGCCGGGGACCAGCTCGCGAAACACGATCTGCTGCTTGTCGAGGATCACCGGCACGCAGATCCGCGCACCGCGACCGCGCAGCCCGGCCATCAGCGGCCGCAGGTCCATCTCGGAACGGATGGGGAGGAAGCCGGAGATGACGGTTCCCGGATCGAACTGAAGCTCCGCCAGCCCGTGGTCGGCCAGCTGCAGGCTCTTCTCGATCCGCTCGGCGACCGGAATGGCGTCCCGCGCCGTCAGTCGCCCCGCTCGCAGCTCTGCCTTTGACCCCTGCGCTGCCATCAGTCCTGGTCCCGTTGGGCCCTGCGCACGAGCAGCTTGTCGATCCGCCGGCCGTCGAGGTCGATGACCTCGAACACCCATCCCTGCCGCTCGAAGCATTCCCCGAGCTCCGGAAGATGCTTGAGTTCGTCGAGCACGAAGCCCGCAACGGTTTCATAGTCGGGATCCGCTTTGAGCCGCAGCCGCATCTCATGGGAGAACTCGTCGATCGGCATCCAGCCGGCCACCAGGAACGACCCGTCCTCACGCGCCACGATGGCAGGTTCGTCGGTTTCGTCTTCCTGGAAGACGCCGGTGATCGCCTCTAGGATGTCCGCCGAGGTGATGATGCCCTCGAAGTGGCCGTATTCGTCGTAGACGAGCACCATGTGCGCCGGCGTCTTGCGCAGCGCCTGGATGACGTCGAGCGCGCCGGTCAGGTCCGAGACGACCGGCGCTTCGCGCATCAGCTTGCGGATGTCGTCACCCGTGCCGGATGCGACGTAGTCGAAGGCGTCCTTGACGAACAGGACGCCCAGGATCTCGTCGGATGAGCCGTTTCGGATCGGCAGCCTTGTGCGCTGCGTGCGGCGCAGCTGCGCGCGGATTTCGGCGGCGTCGTCCTCGATATCCACCACCTCGACGTCCCGTCGCGGCGTCATCAGGCCGCGGGCGGTGCGGTCGGCAAGGCGCATGACGCCCGAGATCATCGCCGATTCCTCGGTCTCGATGACACCGGCGTTATGGGCCTCCGCAAGCACCGTGCGGATTTCCTCGTCCGTGACCCGCTCGCCCGTATCGCCCTTCTGGCCGAGCAGCCCGAGCACCAGCTTGCCGGACACGTCCAGGAGCCAGACGAGCGGCGCTCCGATCTTGGCGACCAGGACCATGGCCGGCGCCACGCGGGCGGCGACCGTTTCGGGAGCCCGCAGCGCGATCTGCTTCGGCACCAGCTCGCCGACGATCAGCGCCAGATAGGTGATGGCGACGACGACGGTGCCGACGCCCATTGCATCCGACCAGTTGTCCGGCAGCCCCTGCAGTTCAAGCCAATTGGCGAACCGCGCACCGAGGGTCGCGCCGGAGAAGGCGCCGGAAAGGATGCCGACCAGGGTGATCCCGATCTGGACCGATGACAGGAACCGCCCCGGATCCTCGGCCAGCCGCAGCGCCTGCCTTGCCCCCCGGCTTCCCTGCTCCGCCATGATCTTGAGCCGGACGGGGCGGGCCGACACGACCGCCAGCTCGGACATGGCAAGCACGCCGTTGAGGACGGTGAGGGCCACGACGATGAAGATTTCAGTAAACAAGAGAATCTCTCGGTTGGGACGAAAACGGATCTGCGTGGCCGATCCGCTCGAGACAGGATCGAAATGCAGTCCACCCGGCAGGTTTCCGCCCTGAGGGTCGGCGTGACATGGGCCAGGAGGGCTCATTGCCAGGCGCAGGCATTCAGGCTCCTGAATGATACGGTGGGGCCACGCCCATGGCAATGGTCGCGTCGTTCACGGAAGGACGGCTAGGGCTGGAGCGTCAGGACGAGCTCGGCGCGAGTACCGCTAGGCCGGGGCTTGTAGTCGATGGTGGAGCCGAGGGTCGCAGCCATGGACTTGACGATCCGGCTGCCGAGACCGGTGCCCTTCGGCGTGTCGCCCTCAACCCAGCCGATACCGTCGTCTTCCACGACCAGAAGCACCTGCTCCGAACCCTGCAGCATGAAGGCGACACGGACTTCGCCTTCGCCACCGTCCGGATAGGCATATTTGATCGCATTGGTAAGGAGTTCGGTGACGATCATCCCGACCGAGACGGCCCGGTCCGATGTCAGGGACACCTGGTCCGCCTGGAGCTGGATGACCGGCCCCTGCTGGTCCATGTTGACCGAATTCTGCACCTCCTTGACCAGCGTACCGAGGTATTTGTCCATCTCCACATGCCGGACGTCGTCGGAGGTATAGAGGCTGCGGTGCATGCCGGCGATGGCGGTGATCCGCGCCTGCGTCTCCGTCAGCGCATCCTTCACGTCGTCGCTCTTGCTGTTGGACGCCTGGAGGCGGATGAGCGCGGCAACGAGAGCGAGACTGTTGGCGACCCGGTGGTTGACCTCCGCCAGCAGCACTTCGGCGCGTTCCTTGCCGAGCCTGATCTCCTGATCCGCCTTTTCCTTGGCCATGCGCAGCTCGGCATTGGCGATGGCCTGCCGGAGCGCGCTTTCCATCAGCGGCCAGAATTCCCCGCCGACGGTCTTGATCACATAGTCGGAGGCACCGTTCTTCAGGGCCTCGATCGCGATGGTCGCTTCGCTGGACCCCGTGACATAGATGACCGGAAGGACGATCTGGCGCTCCTTCAGCATGCCGAGGATCTGCAGTCCGGTTTCCACGCGCAGGTAGTGGTCGAGCACGATCGCGGCGAACGAGCCGTTCTCCAGGGCCGCCAATGCCGACACGGAATCCGCCGCGTGGACCACATCGTAGCCGGCACGCCCCAGATACTTCTGCGCCAGACGGGCCAGCGCAAGATCGTCGTCGACATAAAGAACGGTTTGCGGCATCTGCTTCCGTTACTGCCCCGGCACTTGCATCACAGAGAAAAACAGGCCGAGCTGACGGATGGCATGGGCGAAGCTGTCATAGTCGACGGGCTTCGTGATGTAGACGTTTGCGCCAAGATCGTAGCAACGCTGGATTTCCCGCTCATCGTCAGTGGTCGTCAGGATGACGACCGGCAGGCGCTTCGCATGTGGGTTGGACTTCACCTTCTCCAGGATGTCAATGCCGGACATGTCGGGAAGGTTGAGGTCGAGCAGAATCAGCAGGTGGCGGTCCTGAGTGGAGACGCCCGTGCGGTCGCTGCCGAGGATGAAATCGAGCGCGGAATTGCCGTCCGTGAAGGGAACGATCTCGTTGCTGACGCCCGCCCGCCGGACATTCTTTTCGATGAGTCGCGCATGGCCCTCATCGTCTTCGACCATCACGATGGTGACTTCTTTTGCTGCCGCTTTCATGACCCGTTACTCCTGACATACTGGGACAAATCACCTGGGAGGCGAATGATGAACGTTGATCCTCCCCCCAGAGTCGATGTCACGGTAATCTCGCCGCCTAAATTTCTGACTAACGATCGGACATGGGCAAGGCCTATACCCTCTCCGGTCTTGTCTTGCACGCCCGATCTGCGGAAAAGTTCAAAGATACGTTCGTGATCTTCCGGCGCGACCCCCCGGCCGTTGTCCTCCACCTCGATGCGCACGCCGTTGCGTTTGGCGGGCATGGCGCGCACCGCCAGATGCAGCGGCCGATCGGGATGGCGATATTTCACCGCATTGTCGAAGAGATTGCCGAAGATCTGCTCGAGCGAGAAGCGGTCCGATATCAACCCCTTGGCGCCGCCGACGGCGATCCTGATCTCGCCGCCCGCCTCGTCCACCTGATGATAGATGCTGGCTGCCGTGTTCTCCAGAAGCTCCGAAAGATCGATCGGCTCCGGCTTCAGCTCCCGTCGTCCGTCCCTGGAAATCTTCAGGATGGCGTTGATCAGCCCGTCCATTTTCTTGGTGGACGACCGGATGAAGCCGATGGCTTCGGGAAGGTCTTCCTCGACCGCCACCCGCGCCTCGCGGATTTCATCCTCCGTCAGCCTGTCACCATCCGACAGGATATAGGTGCGTACGGTGCTCAGCGTCGTATCGAGCTCGCTGGTAAAGCCCATGATGTTGACGAGCGGCGCGCGCAGGTCGTGGGAGACGATATAGGCATAGCGCTGGATCTCGCGGTTGGCCTGCATCAGGTCCTCCGTCCGCTCCTCCACCCGCTCTTCGAGGCTGGCGTTCAACTCCTCGACGGCGCTCTGGGCACGGGACAGCGCGCGGACGTGCTGCATGACGATCAGGATCGCTCCTCCGACCACAGCAATGATGACGATGCCACCACCGATGGCGAACCACTGCATCGAAACCGCCGAGCTGGAGAGCTCCTCCACCCCTTCGTTCAAGCGCAGGTCCAGCGCGGCGATGAGGCTGCGAAGCAGATCCTGTGCTTCTTCCATAACCTGTCGGCCATATTCGGCACGAACCACGGCAACGGCCCCGGCAACGTCGCCGGCCTGGGCCATCGCCACCGTCTCGCGGAGTTCCGTGAGCTTCTCGGTGATCAGGTACTCGATGCGGGAAACGGAATCGACAACGGAATCCTCAGCGTCCAGCGTCGCCTTCAGGCGTTCCATGCGTATGCCGAGCTCGTCCATGGACCGCTGGTAGGGCTCCAGGAAGTTCTCGTTCTGCGTCAGAAGAAAACCGCGCTGCCCGGTTTCCGCCGCCTGCAGCAGCACCAGCATGTCGGCGGAGGCGGCGCGCGCATTGCGAAGCTCGACGACGGTCGTGAAATAGGATTGCGTCATCCGCGCCTGAAACAGGGACGACAGGACGATTCCCACGAGGATAGCTGCGCCGATCAGAAGCATCAGGATCGACGAGCGGGCAAATGTGTTTGTCTTGTGCGGCATGGGATCCCGGCATGATGGATGACGGGGGAAACTTGTTCCCCGCGGCTTCAAAGTCAAGCCGGCGCCGGCGTTCGGCAGGTGAGTTTGGTAAGTGCGATCCACGGCAACCGATGGAGGTTTACGATCCTGGGTGCCTACAAACGTAGGTGGGCGCCATATGTCCAAGCCCACGGGCCTGGCCAGGGACAGCTCCCTTTGGATCGAGTATGGCCCCAGGGATTGTGGTTCCTGTCGTGAGGCGCAGATCGCAACTCAGATATAGGCCTATTCTCTGCCGTCCGCCAGTGGCTGAAAACGCTTTTGCGTCAGTTCACGGGCGCATTTCGCCCGGTCAGCTTTCCGGTCAGCGACTCGATGCGGCCGGCGAGGTCGCCGAGCGTCGAGACCAGAAGCTGCTCATGCTGCTGATGGTGTTCGCTGTCGCCGTCGCGGGCAGATCTCAGCGCGGCGATATCGGCCTCGCAGGCGGCCAGCTTCCGCTTCAATTCCGACAGCTCGTCCATCACCATGATGCCGGCCATGACAGTCAGCCGCAGGTCGCCGATCTCCCCGAACTGGCTCTTCAGGTGCCCGACATACTGGTCGAAACCGGCTGCAAGGTCGGTCAGGTGGTCTTCCTGGCCCTCTTCGCAGGCCATGCGGTAGGCCTTGCCGTCGATCGTTACCGTCACCTGAGCCATGGCTTGTCCTTCGCTGCGCTATCGGTCGAGGACCGCGCGGATGGTCTCCATCGCCGTGACCAGACGACGCGAAACCTCGCGGTTGACCTCTTCCAGCCGATTGGCGCGAAACTGTGACTGGTCGAGTTCCTGGGCGAGCCGGGCTCGATCCGCATGAACGCGGCGCACCTCGCCCTCGGCATCGGCGCTCTGGCGCTGATGCTCGATACGCATGTCGACCGCATTCTCGAGACCGCCAATGGCAGCCGCGAGCTCGGCAAGTGCCTGATCCAACGTCTTTTCCGCCGGCATCCGAATCTTCCGTGTGAACCTTGCCGAATCGGCTCTCGCGCCGATCTGACTTCGACGGCAGACTATTCAGCCCTCCGACACGGGTCAACAAAGCCGCCGCGACAGCCCACGTGTATCTTGTGAATCCAGAGGACGGCGGCCTTGGCTCGATGTGCCCGCCGATGAGGCAAAGCGTCTCGCACCTGCCCAAATGGACGGCTGATCCGGGCCAGTTTTGTTGACTTGCGCGTTGCACCTGATATGGATCAGCCGCTTTCACGCGGTCCGTCTGAAGACCGTGAACGACACCCGGAACACAGCGGAACAGTCATGATCTCTCGCGAAAAACACGACCGGATGGCCAATGCGATCCGCTTCCTTTCCATGGACGCCGTGGAGAAGGCCAACTCCGGCCACCCCGGTCTCCCGATGGGAGCCGCCGATGTGGCGACGGTTCTGTTCAGCCGCTTCATGAACTTCGACCCGAAGAACCCGCTCTGGCCCGACCGCGACCGTTTCGTGCTGTCGGCCGGCCACGGCTCGATGCTTCTGTACTCGCTCCTCTACCTGACGGGCTACGAAGACATCACCATCGAAGACATCAAGCAGTTCCGCCAGCTGGGGTCCAAGACCGCCGGCCATCCGGAATACGGCCACATCTCCGGCATCGAGACGACCACGGGTCCGCTCGGCCAGGGCGTGTCCAACGCCGTGGGGATGGCGATCGCCGAGCGCAAGCTTTCCGAGGAATTCGGTTCCGACCTCCAGAACCACCACACCTATGCGCTCGTCGGCGACGGTTGCCTGATGGAAGGCATCAGCCAGGAAGCCATCGCCCTTGCCGGCCACCTGAAGCTCAACAAGCTCATCGTCTTCTGGGACAACAACTCGATCACCATCGACGGCGCGGTCTCCCTGTCGGACTCCACCGATCAGATCGCCCGCTTCAAGTCCGTCAACTGGAACACCATCTCCGTCGACGGCCATGATCCCGATGCGATCGCGGCTGCCATCGAAGCCGCTCACCTGTCCGACAAGCCGACCCTGATCGCCTGCAAGACCGTGATCGGCTTCGGCGCGCCCAACAAGCAGGGTACCCACAAGGTTCACGGCAGCCCGCTCGGCGCCGAGGAAATCGCAGCTGCCCGCAAGTCGCTCAACTGGGATGCAGAAGCCTTCAGCGTACCGGCCGACGTTCTGGACGCCTGGCGCCTCGCCGGCCTGCGCTCCACCAAGGTCCGCATGGAGTGGGAAGACCGGCTGGGCGCCACCGCAAACGAGACGCGCGCCGAATTCGTGCGCCGCTTCGCAGGCGACCTGCCCGGCGACTTCGACAGCACGATCGACGCCTTCAAGAAGAAGGTGGCCGCCAACAATCCGACCGTTGCCACACGCAAGGCATCGGAAGACGTGCTGGAGATCATCAACGGCCTGCTGCCGGAGACGCTCGGCGGTTCGGCCGATCTGACGCCATCCAACAACACCAAGACGACCCAGATGCAGGCGATCACGCCAGCTGACTTCTCCGGCCGCTACCTTCACTACGGCATCCGCGAGCATGCCATGGCCGCGGCCATGAACGGCATTGCCCTGCACGGCGGCCTCATCCCCTATGCCGGCGGCTTCCTGATCTTCTCCGACTACTGCCGCCCCTCGGTCCGCCTTGCCGCCCTCATGGGTATCCGCGTCATCCATGTCTGGACGCATGACTCCATCGGCGTCGGCGAAGATGGCCCAACCCACCAGCCGGTCGAGCATCTGGCCGCGCTGCGTGCGATCCCTAACCTCCTCGTCTTCCGTCCGGCGGACGAAACCGAGACGGCCGAGTGCTGGCAGCTGGCGCTGAAGGAAAAGCATCGCCCGTCCGGCCTGGCGCTCACCCGCCAGAACCTCGCACCGGCCCGCAAGGAATACGAAGAGAAGAACCTCTGCGCCTATGGTGCCTACGAGCTGGTCTCTTCCAGCGATGCGCAGGTGACGATCTTCGCCTCCGGTTCGGAAGTCGAGATCGCCCTGAAGGCCAACGAGATGCTGCAGCAGCGTGGTATTGCCAGCCGTGTCGTCTCCGTTCCCTGCGTCGAACTCTTCATGGGGCAGCCCGACGACTATCGCGCTGCCATCATCGGCACTTCGCCGGTCAAGATCGCGGTGGAAGCGGCCGTGCGCGAAGGCTGGGACGCCATCATCGGCTCCGACGGCATCTTCATCGGCATGAAGTCCTTTGGGGCATCGGGCCCGGCGAAAGAACTCTACAAGCACTTCGGCATCACGGCGGAAGCCGTGGTGGAATCGGCCGAGAAGCGACTTTCGTAAAGCCGTTCTCCTCGCGTCAGCAAGGTTGACCAACACGCTACGACAGACCAGCGGGAGTATGTGAAAATGACAGTTAAAGTGGGTATCAACGGCTTCGGCCGTATTGGGCGCAACGTTCTGCGCGCCATCGTGGAGTCCGGCCGCACCGACATCGAGGTCGTCGCCATCAACGATCTCGGCCCGGTCGAAACCAACGCGCATCTGCTTCGCTACGATAGCGTCCACGGCAAGTTCCCGGCCAACGTCCGGGTCGACGGCGACACCATCATCATCGATGGCGGCAAGCCGATCAAGGTGACCGCGGTGCGCGATCCCAAGGACCTGCCATGGGCCGACGTCGATATCGCCATGGAATGCACCGGCATCTTCACCTCCAAGGAGAAGGCCAGCCTGCACCTGTCGAACGGCTCCAAGCGCGTGCTGGTTTCGGCTCCGGCCGAGGGCGCCGACAAGACGATCGTCTACGGCGTCAACCACAGCGCCCTGACCAAGGACGACCTCGTCGTCTCCAACGCCTCCTGCACCACCAACTGCCTCGCTCCGGTCGCCTATGTCCTGCACAAGGCCTTCGGCATCGAGAAGGGCTACATGACGACGGTGCACTCCTACACCGGCGACCAGCCGACGCTCGACACCATGCACAAGGACCTCTACCGCGCCCGCGCCGCGGCCATGTCGATGATCCCGACCTCGACGGGCGCCGCCAAGGCCGTCGGCCTCGTGCTGCCGGAACTGAAGGGCAAGCTCGACGGTTCGGCCATCCGCGTTCCCACGCCGAACGTCTCGGTCGTCGACCTGAAGTTCATTCCTTCGCGCAGCGTCACGAAGGCAGAGGTCAACGAGGCGATCAAGGCCGCTGCCGAAGGCGAACTGAAGGGCATCCTGGACTATGTAACGGATCCGCTCGTCTCGATCGACTTCAACCATGACCCGCATTCGTCGAACTTCGCGGCGGACCAGACCAAGGTCCTGGAAGGCAATCTCGTGCGTATCCTCACCTGGTACGACAACGAGTGGGGCTTCTCGAACCGCATGTCCGACACGGCCGTCGTGATGGGCAAGCTGATCTAAAAAACCAGATATCGAAGTACTGGAAAGGCGGGCCGGATTTCGGCCCGCCTTTTCTTTTTATTTCTCTTCTGCCCTTCTGTTGCCGGATTTGTTCCCGCCTCTACAATATCTTGTTTCGAATCGTCCGTTCTGCAGAAATCCCAAATTGCGTGGATCCAGCGGGTCGCGGTGCACAGCCGTAGGCATGGGCGACCGGTGGGTCGGCCGGCCCCAGAAGGATAGGAAGAAACCGCGATGGTGGATGCGTTTTACATTTTCCTGCTGGTCGGCACGATCCTCGTGCTGGCGGCCGCATTTTCCAGCCTCATCGCCTTCCGCTTCGGCGCACCGCTGCTGCTTGTCTTCCTGTCGATCGGCCTCATTGCCGGCGTCGATGGCCTGGGGATCGCCTTCGACAACTTCTCGCTCGCCTATATGCTGGGCTCCCTGGCGCTGGCCATCATCCTCTTTGATTCCGGCTTCGGCACCTCCATCCACTCCTTCCGCGTCGCCGCCTGGCCGGCACTGACACTGGCCTCCGTCGGCGTTCTCGTCACCGCCTCGATCTTCGCCTTTGCCGCCATGCTGCTCCTCGATTTTACCTGGCTGGAAGGGCTGCTCCTTGGCTCCATCGTCGGATCGACCGATGCGGCCGCCGTTTTCTTCCTGCTGCGCATCGGCGGCATCAACATCCGCGACCAGGTCCGCTCGACGCTCGAGGTCGAATCCGGCACCAACGACCCGATGGCGATCTTCCTGACCATCGCACTCGTCGAGGTGATTGCCAGCGGCGAGGGCTTTGCCGGACTGGACGCGCAGTTCCTGCTGCTCTTCGTCCAGCAGATGGCGCTCGGCGTCCTCTTCGGCTTCCTCGGCGGGATGATGATCGTCTGGGTTCTCAACCGCTTCACCAAGGACAGGAGCCTGGCGCCGATCTTCGTGCTGGCGCTCGCCCTCCTGGTCTTCGCCTTCACCGGCGCCATCGGCGGCAGCGGCTTCCTGGCGGTCTATGTGGCCGGCATCTATGCCGGCAACCGCAAGATGTTTGCCCGCGAATCCATCGCCCGCTTCCACGCCGGACTGACTTGGCTCGCCCAGATCATCATGTTCATCGTTCTCGGGCTGCTGGCGACACCGTCGCAGTTCCCCTCGATCGCCCTGCCGGCTGTGGGTCTGGCCCTGTTCCTGGTCTTCATCGCCCGTCCGCTCGCCGTCTGGCTGAGCCTCCTGCCCTTCCAGATGACGCAGCAGGAAACCGGCTTCGTCGCATGGGTGGGGCTGCGCGGTGCCGTCTCCATCCTGCTCGCCATCATGCCCCTGCTCGGCGGCCTGGAGAACGGCCTCCTCTTCTTCAACACCGCCTTCATCATCGTGCTGGTGTCGCTGCTGCTGCAGGGCTGGACGATCAAGCCCATGGCCCAGAAGCTTGGCCTGATCATCCCCCCCAGGCACGGCGAGATCGACAAGGTCGAGCTGGACCTCCCGGGCAAGTCCACCCATGAGCTCCTCTCCTATCGCGTCATGAAGGACAGTCCCGTCATGCGCGGCGAGCGCATTCCCCGCTGGGCCATGCCGTCGCTCGTCATCCGCGACGGCCGCAGCATGCGCTACCAGTATGCCGGTCGGCTGCAGGAAGGCGACCAGCTCTACCTCTTCGTGACACCCCCCTACATCCGCCTGCTCGACCGCCTGTTCGCCAGCCGCCTGCCGGTCGAATCCGACGACGAGGACTTCTTCGGCGCCTTCGCCGTCTCGCCATCGCGCCCTGCCAAGGAACTGGATACCGCCTACGGCCCGGGGCTTCTCTCCCCCGCCGAGCAGAACATGACGATTGCCGAGCTCATGATCCACCGGCTTGGCGGGCGGGCCGAATATGCCGACCGCGTCCGTTTCGGCTCCGTCGTTCTGATCGTCCGCGACCTCGACGAGAACAATGCCATCCTTTCCGTCGGCGTCTCTCTGGAGCCCGTCGAGCCGGCGACGACCCTGCCGGTCTTCATCAACATGCGCGAGATCGCCCATCGTGTGCGCGACGGCCTGCGGCGCTATCGTGGCAAGGCAACGTCTCCATCGGCGCCGGACGGCAAACCGTCGGATTGAGGAGCGGCCGGCGGCGGATTCCCGCTTCGCCGCCTTGCGCGCCCGATCAGGAATAGTATGGTCCGCTTCCGAAAGACCTAGCGATATTCCAGCCGACGGGGACCATCCATGCCTGCCTTCAAGACACTTGACGACCTCAACGATATCGCTGGAAAGCGCGTGCTTGTCCGCGTTGACCTGAACGTTCCGGTCTCGGAAGGCCGGGTAACCGATGCGACCCGCATCGAGCGCGTCGCCCCGACGATCCGCGAACTGAGCAACAAGCAGGCCAAGGTCATTCTGCTGGCTCATTTCGGCCGCCCCAAGGGCGAGCCCGTGGCGGACATGTCGCTGTCGCTGATTGCCCCGGCCGTCGAGGATGTGCTCGATCACGCCGTCTTCTTTGCCGCCGACTGCATCGGGCAGCCCGCGGAAGAGGCGATTGCGAAGATGAACAACGGCGACATCCTGCTCCTGGAGAACACCCGCTTTCACAAGGGTGAAGAGAAGAACGATCCGGAGTTCGCCGCAGCGCTTGCGAAGAACGGCGACATCTACGTCAATGACGCCTTCTCCGCCGCCCACCGTGCCCACGCCTCCACCGAGGGCCTGGCGCGCCACCTGCCCGCCTATGCCGGCCGCACGATGCAGGAAGAGCTCGAGGCGCTGGAGAAAGGTCTCGGCAACCCGACCCGTCCGGTGGTCGCTATTGTCGGCGGCGCCAAGGTCTCCACCAAGATCGACCTGCTGATGAACCTCGTCACAAAGGTCGACGCCTTGGTGATCGGCGGCGGCATGGCCAATACCTTCCTGGCGGCACAGGGCATAGACGTCGGCAAGTCGCTCTGCGAACACGACCTGGCCGAAACCGCCCGCAAGATCATGGCGGAGGCGGAAACCGCCGGCTGCTCGATCGTCCTGCCGGTCGACGGCGTAATCGCCCGGGAATTCAAGGCAGGTGCCGAGAACGAGGTGGTCGCCATCGACGCCATCCCGGCCGATGCCATGATGCTGGACGTCGGCCCGAAGTCCGTCGAGAAGATCAACGACTGGATCTCCAAGGCCGAGACGCTCGTATGGAACGGCCCTCTCGGCGCCTTCGAGATCGAACCCTTCGACACCGCAACGGTCGAGGCAGCGCGCCACGCCGCCGAACGCACCCGCGCCGGCAAGCTGATCTCGGTTGCCGGCGGCGGCGACACGGTCGCAGCGCTTCATCACGCGGGAGTGGCCGAAGACTTCACCTATATCTCGACCGCCGGTGGCGCCTTCCTGGAATGGATGGAAGGCAAGGAACTGCCGGGCGTCGACGTTCTGCGCCACGTCTGAGATCTGGTGAAGGCGCGGAAAATAGGCTGTTCTGCGCCTTCGTCAACGGGATTTAAAACATTTAGAAGTTTTAAACGATTGAAACGAATTCAATCGTTTCAATCAGTTAGGCCAGGATTTACTTCCGCCCTACATCTGTTATCGGCCATTTGAAGCCTTCGAAAGAAGGGCGGAAGAGCCGAACGGCCTGAGGATATCGATCTGCGGATCGATCAAACCGGCCTTGCTGGCTGGCCGTGACATCGACGATGTTTGTGAGCGCGTACCGCGCCATGTGAGGGATAGGAGCGAGATATGGTGGACGCGAAGATGTTGAACAAGATCGGCTCTGCGCCCGGTTTCATTGCGGCGCTGGATCAGAGTGGTGGTTCAACACCCAAAGCGCTGCAGCTCTACGGCATTGCCGAGTCGGAGTACCAGGGTGACGAGGAGATGTTCCGCCTGATGCATGCGATGCGTGCCCGCATCATGCGTGCGCCTGCGTTTACGGGCGACAAGGTCATCGCCGCGATCCTCTTCGAGCGGACCATGGACGGCGACGTCGACGGTCAGCCTGTTCCGTCCTATCTGTGGGAAAAGCGCGGCGTCGTGCCTTTCCTCAAGGTCGACAAGGGTCTCGAAGCCGAGCAGGACGGCGTCCAGGTGATGAAGTCCATGCCCGATCTGGACGCGCTCCTCATCCGCGGTCGCGAAAAGGGAATTTTCGGCACCAAGATGCGCTCGGTGATCGCTAAGGCCGACAAGGCCGGCATCGCGGCCGTCGTGCAGCAGCAGTTCGAGGTGGCGCGCCAGATCATCGCCCAGGGCCTTATGCCGATCATCGAGCCGGAAGTCTCCATCAAGAGCCCGACGAAGGGTGAGGCCGAAGCCATTCTTCGCGAGGAGATCGCGCAGCAGCTCGACAAGCTCCCGTCGGGCGAGAACGTGATGCTGAAATTGACGATCCCGACCGTGCCCGACTTCTATGCTCCCCTGATCGAACACAAGGCGGTCATCCGGCTTGTGGCCCTGTCCGGCGGCTACAGCCGCGCGGAAGCCTGCGAAAAGCTGAAGCACAACCATGGCATGATCGCGAGTTTCTCGCGGGCGCTGACGGAGAACCTGCGCGTCACCATGAGCGACGCAGAGTTCAACGCGAGCCTGGCCGAAACGATCGACGAGATCTACGCTGCCAGCGTGAACAAGGCCTGATCAGGCCTCCCCGTCCCGGGGCGGCAACCTGGAAGGGCCGCCTGGTCCATCACCCGTCGGAAACAACAAAGGCCGCGCCGGCAACGGGCGGCCTTTATCATTGTCAAATCGCATAGATGCCCTAGCTGAAGTCGCGAGCCAGTAGAACCAGCGCCCACAGACCGAAAGCCAGGACGGCGATCTTCCAGCAATCGGCGCGGCGTCTCAGTCCCGGCAGCCCAAGAGGGCGGATGATATGCACCAGCATGGCAAGGAGCAGCAGGACGCCTATCACCTTCGACATGAAATTCTCCCTCGGCCCGCCTCCGTCGTCACAGGCTGGACATCTTTGCTGGCCACCAATGCGGCTTGATCGAATCGGACCGGGTTCGAAGCTTTAATCAAGACCGGTCGTTAATCCTCAGTTGACGGTACAGGCAACATATATTCCGCTATGCCTCGCCAAGGCCCATCCTCCGGACCGAAGAAGTTGGTCATAGACATGCGACGTAACCTGCTGCCAGTCCTGGCTCTTCTGACCAGTACGCTGTTTCTGTTCCTCGGCAACGGCCTCCAGGGCCTGCTTCTGCCTGTTCGCGGCTCGCTGGAGGGCTATTCGAACGAAATTCTCGGCCTGATCGGCACCACGTGGGCGACGGGCTTCGTCGTCGGCTGCTTCGTGGCGCCCAATCTGGTGCGCCGCATCGGCCATGTCCGCGCCTTTGCCGGCTTCGGTGCCCTGATCTGCCTCAACGTTCTCCTGACCGGCATCCTCGTCGATCAGACCGCCTGGCTCATCCTTCGCGCCGTCACCGGTTTCTGCACCGCGGGCACGTGCATGATCATCGAGAGCTGGCTGAACGAGCGCGCCACCAACGAGAGCCGCGGCGCGATCTTCTCCTTCTATATCTCCATCACGCTCTTCGGCGTCGTCGGCGGCCAGATGATGGTGCCGTTTGTCGATATTTCGACGCCTATCCTGTTCATGATCTGCGGCATTCTCTACTGCCTGGCGATCATTCCCACCGCCGTCTCGCGGGCCGCCTCGCCGCAGCCGCTGAAGCGCGTGAAGATCGACCTGAAGGGGCTCTACCACAACTCTCCGGTCTCCTTCATCGCCATCCTGCTGATCGGCACCGCCAACGGCGCCTATGGCACGCTGGCTGCCGTGTTCGGTGCGCGCGCGGGATTGCCGGAGGGAACTATCGCGCTGATGGTCAGCATCACCATCTTTGCCGGCGCCATCGCCCAGTTCCCGGCCGGACGGCTGTCGGACACCATGGACAGGCGCTATGTCCTGGCGGCATTGTCGGCCGTCGGCGCCGCGGCAGGTCTGGCCCTCGCCCTGTTTCAGCCGAGCGGCGTCTATGCCATCCTCATCCTGGTCGCAATCTATGGCGCCGCGTCCAACGCACTCTATCCGATCGCCGTGGCGCATGCCAACGACCACGCCTCCCCCGAGGACTTCGTGAAGGTCTCCGGCGGCCTTCTGCTGCTCTTCGGCATCGGCACCATCATCGGCCCGAGCCTCGGCGGCCCCGTGATGAGCTGGCTCGGCCCGCATGCCCTCTTTGCCGTCACCGCCGCAAGCCACCTGCTCGTCACCGCCTATGCCATCTTCCGCAGCCGCAGGCGCGCACCGGTGCCGGTGGCCGACCGCGACAGCTACGCCGGCTCGCCGGCACTGGCGCCCTCGCTCACGACCCCGGAAAGCCTGCTGCTCAATCCGCGGGCCAACGAGAACAGCACCGACGATCCCTCGGAAAGGCAGGCGAGCTGATGTTTGGAGACGAGGACAGACCGATCAAGAAGCCTGCCGCGCACGAGATCGGCGGCGATCTCGGTTCACTTTCCGTTGAAGACCTGGCTGAACGCATCGATCTCCTGCGGGCGGAGATCCTTCGCGTCGAGGCAGAGAAGGAAAGGAAGTCTGCGGGACGGCGGGCAGCAGACAGTTTCTTCCGCTAGACCGGTCGATCATCAGTTGGATTCAAAGTAAATCAATTCTATCTTTAACTAAATATTAATCATCTTGGCTGATGATAACAAACATCCGGGCTTCCCGGACTCAGACAGTTTCACCATGTGGCGAAGAGGTCTGACTTTCTCCCTGTTTTACCTTGAGAGCCGCTTTTGCGGCTCTTTTTTTACCGGCAACTTTCAAAAGTGTGGGTATTAACCCTTCCTTAAGAAACGCCTTGCGGATTCCGGTTATAAACCTCATCTTAACTTCAACAAAAAGGCGGATCGGAACCTTTTCCTCCGGTCGCCATTGCTTGATAGTGATGCGTTAGCAAGGTGAATTCCATGTCGGAACTGGGACTGAATACGGTCAACTTCGCAGGTCGAGCCGCTGCCTCATCGCATTTCAAGGCTCTTTATGCTGAAGGAATGTCGTTGGTGGAGGAGACTGCAGCTTATCTGGACGGACCGGGTCGTGCCGCCTCCAAGGTGCTGCCGCGGATCGCGTCCGTTCTTTACGCCGCCGAGTCGATGCGCCTGACGACCCGGCTGATGCAGATGGCCTCCTGGCTTCTCCTGCAGCGCGCCGTCAACAACGGCGAGATGAGCAAGGACCAGGTTCTCATCGAGAAGAACAAGGTTCGCCTCGACGGCTTCAACGTCGACAAGAATGCACCCGGCTGGCTGGATCTGCCGGAGGGCTTTCGTGATCTCGTCGAGCGCTCGCTGCGCCTGCAGAACCGTGTTGCCCTGCTCGACCGCGAGATCTACCGCCCCAGCGATCCTGTCGTCACTCCCGACAACGAGAACGGCGTGCGCGCGCAGCTCAACCTGCTGCAGACCGCTTTCAGCGCCTGATCCGAGTTGACCCCAAACGCATCGACAGAAGCAGGCTTCGGCCTGCTTTTTTTGTGCGCGGATTCTTTGAGTGCTGATTCCGGGCAAGAAAAAACCCGGCCTGGACCGGGTTCTTGATGTCGATGCGGGTCGATCGGCTTAGAGGCCGAGACCGCCGAAGCGCTTGTTGAACTTCGAGACGCGGCCGCCACGGTCCATCATCTGCTGGTTGCCGCCGGTCCATGCGGGATGCGACTTCGGGTCGATCTCGAGGTTCATGGTGGCGCCTTCCGAACCCCAGGTCGAGCGGGTTTCGTATTCGGTACCATCGGTCATCACGACCTTGATGGTGTGGTATTCTGGATGAATATCAGTCTTCATGGCCCTATTCCTGCTGCCCGGGGTCCATATGTCGCAATTGCGAACGCAGACCCTCTTTAATAAATGAAGCCGCAGACCGGCCGGCCACGGCTTCCCAATTCGATGCGGAGCCTATACAGGAAGGCCGCCGGTAGCACAAGGGCCGACGCACTCCGAAAGAGTTCGTCGAGTATGGGGGCAAAGTGGAATACGCAGAAGACAGAAAGTCGAGAGGCAAGGCCATCGGGCCGCTCGCTCGGCTCCTTCCCTACCTCTCGCGCTACCGTGGCCTCGTCATCGGCGCCCTCTTCTCCCTGACCCTTTCCGCCGCCGCGACGCTGGCGCTGCCGCTGGCAGTCCGGCGCATGATCGATCACGGCTTTGCAGCAGCCGACGGCGTCTTCATCAACAACTACTTCGGCATGCTGTTTGCCCTGGCGGCGCTCCTCGCGCTCGCCAGCGCCATGCGATACTATTTCGTCATCACGGTCGGAGAGCGGGTCGTCGCCGATCTTCGCCGCGATGTGTTTGCCCGCGTCACGACGCTGTCGCCTGCCTTCTTCGACGTCAACCAGTCCGGCGAAATCGTCTCGCGGCTGACAGCCGACACCGTTCAGATCAAGTCCGCCTTCGGCTCGGCCGCCTCACAGGCGTTGCGCAACACCATCCTCTGTCTCGGCGCCATGGGCATGATGGTCTACACCAGCCCGCAGCTGTCGGGCCTGGCACTGGGCGCCATCCCCTTCATCGTCTTTCCGCTGGTCGCCTTCGGCCGCTCCGTCCGCAAGCGCTCCAGGGCCGCCCAGGACACCCTGGCGCGCACCTCAGCCTTTGCGGCCGAGACCGTCGGTGCCGCACGCACGGTGCAGGCCTTCAATGGCGAGACCGCCGCCGCCGCCCGTTATGCCAGCACCGTCGAGGATGCCTTCGGCGCCGCACGCACGGCAATCCGGTCGAGGGCCCTCCTCACCGGCTTTGCCATCCTGATGATCTTCGGCAGCATTGTCGGCGTTCTCTGGTACGGGGCGCAGAACGTGCTCTCCGGCACCATGACCGCGGGTACGCTTGGTCAGTTCGTTCTCTATTCCGTCATCGCCGCCAGTGCTCTCGGCCAGCTCTCGGAAGTCTGGGGCGAACTCTCGCAGGCAGGCGGCGCCGCCGAGCGGCTGACGGAACTGCTTCACGAAAAGCCGGCAGTGACGGAGCCGGAAAACCCGGTTGCCCTGCCCTCGCCGCCGCGTGGCGACGTGGCGTTCGATGCCGTCTCCTTCGCCTACCCGACCCGTGAGAACGCCGTTACCCTGGATCGCCTCTCCTTCCATATCCGTCCCGGCGAGACGGTGGCCTTCGTCGGCCCCTCGGGGGCCGGCAAGAGCACGCTCTTCTCCCTGCTTCTGCGCTTCTACGATCCGGTGGCCGGCGCGATTCGCCTCGACGGCGTCGATCTGCGCGAGACCTCGCTGCACCAGCTGCGCGAGCGGCTGGCGATCGTCCCGCAGGACGTCACCATCTTCGCCGCCTCCATCCACGACAACATCGCCTTCGGCACGCCCGGGGCAACGCGGGAGGCCGTGCGCACGGCCGCCATCGCCGCGCAGGCCGACGAGTTCATCTCCAGACTGGAGGATGGCTACGACACGCTGGCAGGAGAGCGCGGCATCACGCTCTCGGGTGGCCAGCGGCAGCGGATTGCCATCGCCCGCGCCATCCTGCGCGACGCCCCCGTGCTGCTGCTCGATGAGGCCACCTCGGCCCTGGACGCCGAAAGCGAGACGCTGGTGCAGAAGGCGCTCGACGGCCTGATGAAGGACCGCACCACGCTGGTGATCGCCCATAGGCTGGCAACAGTCCTCAAGGCCGACCGCATCCTGGTGATCGACGAGGGCCGGATCGTCGAGGAAGGCACGCACCAGACCCTGATCGCCAAGGGCGGGCTCTATGCCCGCCTCGCGCGCCTGCAGTTCCACGACATCGAGCGCGACGCCGTCACCGCTCTGTGAGCTTCAGCTCGATACGGCGGTTCTGGTTGCGAACCTCCGGCGTATCGCCCTCGGCAATCGGCTGGTATTCCCCGAAGCCGGCGGCAACCAGGCGGTTTGCCGGCACACCTTGCGAGATCAGGTATTTGACGACCGAGGTGGCGCGCGCCGAGGAAAGCTCCCAGTTGTCGCGGTAGCGGCCGGTTCCGGTCAAAGGCGAAGCGTCGGTGTGTCCGTCGACGCGCAGCACCCAGTTGATCTCCTCGGGTATCTCGCGAGCCAGCTCCAGAACCGCGGTCGCCAGTTTCGCCATCTCGGCCTGTCCCGCCTCGTCGAGATCCGCGCCACCCACCGGAAACAGCACTTCCGACTGGAAGACAAAGCGGTCGCCGACGATGCGGATGTTTTCGCGGTCCGACAGGATTTCCCGCAGACGCCCGAAGAAGTCGGACCGGTAGCGGTTCAGCTCCTGCACCCTTTGCGCCAGGGCCACGTTGAGGCGGCGCCCGAGATCGGCGATCTGGGTCTGCGAGGTCTGGTCCTTGGCTTCCGAGGCCTGTAGTGCCTCCTCCACGGCCGCGATCTGGGCGCGAAGGGCCGCGATCTGCTGGTTCAGCAGATCGATCTGATTCATCGCACGAGCGCTGACCTGCTGTTCCTGGTTCAACTGGTCCGTCAGCTGGCCGATCCGGGTATTGGCGGTACTGCTGCTGCCGGCACCCTGGTCGAGCAGGGACTGCAGGCGGCTTCTCTCGCTCTCGGAGGTCGAAAGCGATGACTGCAGGTTTGCGAGCGTATCTTCCAGGTCCTGCGCATTGCCCTTTTCGAGCGCCAGCAGCTGCGTCAGCTCGGCGATCTGGCTGTTCAGCCGGGTGAGCACTTCGTCCCGCCCGGTGATCTCGCGGCTGAGAATGAACTGCGCCAGCACGAAGACGGTGAGCAGGAACATGATGGCGAGCAGGAGCGTGGAGAGCGCATCCACGAATCCCGGCCAATAGTCGACGCCCCGTTCCCGGCGGCGGTTCTTGACGAGCGCCATCGGCTACTTGCCCCCGATCTTTTCGGAGAGCCTGTCGAGCGTGCGCCGCATCGCCTTCGATTCTTCCTGCTGCGCCTCGATCCAGTCGCGCAGCATCTGCTGTTCGTTGCGCATGTTCTTGACGAGGCCCTGGATGCCTTCGGCGAGATTGGCCATGGCCGCCAGCGACTTCTCGCTCTGCCCGCCGTCCGAGGCCTTCGACTGCGCCGCCGTCAGCTTGCGCAGCTGGTCGGTGAGCGCCTTCATCTCGACCGACGATCCGGCCGTCGCATCAGCCGCCGCAGTCGGCGCAAGGTCGAAGCCGACGTCGGTGAGCGACGACAGCCAGTTTTCCAGTTCCGTGTAGAAGCGGTTCTGGGCGCGGCCGGCCTGGATGTCGAGAAAGCCGAGGATCAGCGAGCCGGAAAGGCCGAGCAGCGACGACGAAAAGGCCGTGCCCATGCCGGCCAGCGGCGCCGTCAAGCCGCTCTTCAGGGCATTGAGAACGTCGTTGGTATCGCCGCCGCTGGGATCGAGGGTCTGGATCACCGTGCTGATGGAGGCGATCGTGCCGATCAGGCCCCAGAAGGTACCGAGCAGTCCGAGGAAGACGAGAAGCCCGATCAGATACCGGGAGATCTCCCGCGATTCGTCGAGCCGCGTGCCGATCGAATCGAGGATGGAGCGTTGCGACGACGGCGACAGCAGCATCGTCTTCCGGCGGCCGATCAGCGCCCGCATCGGCGCCAGCAGCCGTGGCTCCCGCCCGACCTTGTCCGCGCTGCCGGCGGCCCGGTAGGAATTGAACCAGCGCACCTCTGGAATGAGGCTAAACACCTGGTTGAACACCAGCACGATCCCGATGATCAGGACGCCCAGGATGAAGCCATTCAGTCCGGGGTTTGTCATGAACGCGGTATGCGCCTGACGGTAGAGAATGGCAGCGATGAAGCCGACCAGAATCAGGAAGATCAGCATCGTCCACAGAAAGGGGACGGGGTTGGAGAGTTTGTGGGCATAGCCACCGCGGCCCGTTTCCGCCTCGTCCAGATCGTCCACTTTCGCATCCACCATATTATGACTCGGCCTCCGGTCCTGTTTGGCCGGAGGCTAGTGGAAAAATGCGACGAATTGAAGTGCCGAAGCGCTGGCTACCGCAGGCAGCAACCGCTCATTTGCGGTTATCGTGTCGGTACCGGCCGGTTCGCGACCTCGAGCAGCGCCTTGTGGATATGCTCGTTGCCCGCCACCACGCTGCGGCTTTCGAAGATGTTGGTGGAGCCCTTCATGTCGCTGATGAACCCACCCGCCTCGCGGATCAGCACCAGTCCGGCCGCCACGTCCCATGGCGACAGTTCGACCTCCCAGAAGCCGTCGAGGCGACCGGCTGCCACATAGGCGAGATCGAGCGCTGCCGCCCCCATGCGCCGGAT
Source organism: Pseudorhizobium marinum (assembly GCF_000705355.1). Taxonomy (NCBI): domain Bacteria; kingdom Pseudomonadati; phylum Pseudomonadota; class Alphaproteobacteria; order Hyphomicrobiales; family Rhizobiaceae; genus Pseudorhizobium; species Pseudorhizobium marinum. Next base: position 164,640 of record NZ_JMQK01000001.1, on the reverse strand, counting down.
GCCGGCGGCTTCGCCCATGACGTGGCGAAGCTCGACCAGGAACTTGCCGTGGTTGCCGCGGCCCAGATGCGGAACGCCGCAGCCGATGACGCAATCGGAGAGCACCCGGCGGGAGGCGACCCGCAGGCGGCGATCGTTGAGGAAGGCGCCACCGCCCCGCTCGGCGGTGTAGAGTTCGTCGGTTGCCGGATTGAAGATGACGCCGGCCACCACTTCGCCGTTGCGCTCAAGCGCGATGGAGACGGCGAACTGCGGGATGCCGTGCAGGAAGTTGGTGGTTCCGTCGAGCGGATCGACGATCCAGCGGTGCGCGCCATCCGTGCCGATGATCTCCTCGCTCTCCTCCCCGAGGAAGCCATAGGTCGGGCGCGCCTTCATCAGCTCGTCGTGGACGATCTTCTCTGCCTTCAGGTCCGCCTGCGAAACGAAGTCGCTCGGTCCCTTGACCGACACCTGCAGGTTCTGCACCTCACCGAAGTCGCGAGACAGTGATTTGCCAGCCTTGACGGCAGCCTGAACCATGACGTTGAGAAGAGCGGAACGAGCCATGCGGGAGGATCCTTGAAGTGCGGAAGCTTGCCCCGCAATCGGTCTGCAGCGGGACGCATTTCATAAGCAATGTAGTGATGGGCGGCTTCAAGACCACAAATCCGCGGCAAATTCAAGTCGTGCGCCGGGAGCGGCGTGATCTGCCTTGTCTGCCGGCCGGGCGTCTGGCAGATTTTCACGGCTTTGCTCACTGCGGCACCGACCCAGGCAGACTGATCAGCTGCGACGAAAGCGGTTCGCCGCCTCGATGCCCTTCTTCTGCTGCTCCTCGTCGATCCCGAGGAAGAAATCCTCGAGCTCCGGATCCTGCAGCCCCGCACGGCGGGAGAGCACATACCACTTGGTCGCCTCGATCGGATCGGGGCGGGTGCCGAGTGCATTGATGTAGAGATGCGCCAGCTTGTTCTGCGCCACGACATTGCCGCGCATGGCCGCTGTGCGCAGCCACTGGAACCCTTCATCGTAATCCCGTTCGCCGCCGACACCGTTGACGAGCCAGAGCCCCATGTCGAGCTGCGCGGTATCGAAGCCGGCCTTCGCGGAACGCTCCAGCCAGACCCGCGCCTGCCTCTGCTTCTCTTCCGGCAGGCCGGTGATCGCCACATAGAGCTGCGCGACGGCATATTGCGCGTCGGCCAGCCCCTGCGCCGCCGCCTTCTCGTAGAAAGGCAGGGCCAGTTTCAGGCCTTTTTCGCCTGGGTTGTCGGAGACGACGATCTGCGCCCAATTGAACTGCGCCGACGAATTGCCGGCCTCCGCCGCCTTGCGCATGAACTCGTCGGCCTTGTCCTTGTCCCGCTCCACGTTCCGCCCCGACATCAGCAGAAGCGCATATTGGAACATCGCCGCCGGATCGCCGCCCTCGGCCGCCTGGCCGTACCAGAAGGCCGCAGCCTTCGGGTCCCGCTTGATGCCAAGTCCCTTGCTCATCATCTCCGCCATGAGCGTCTGCGCGGCGGCATCTCCCTCTTCGGCCCGCGGCAGGGCCTTGGCGAGCGCCGTGACGTACATGCCGCGCTGATAGGCGCCATAGGCTTCGTCGACCGGGCCTTCATAGGGTTTTTCGGGAGGGGCCGGCGGCAGCGTCACGCCCATCCGCTGGTAGAGCTGAACGCCGCCGGAGGGCACGATCCCGTCCGGCTGCGGGCCGGCCTCCTCGCCGCCACCGACACGACCTTCCTTGATCGGCTGCGCGTCCGGCTCCAGCGGCCGCGTCACCGCGCGCTGCCCCTGCTGGGCAGCCGAAAGCGTCGGCATCAGCCCCGCAAGCGCTGCCGCAACAAGAAGAACACCGAGATTGTGACGCACAGGGATCGACCGCATGACGCCCATCAAGCGTTAAACCGTGGCGCTTTTTCGTCCAAGAGGGCATTGGCCGTCGCAATGGCTGCGGCCGGGCCTTCGGGATGCTCGAAGACGGCGAGCCGCAGCGCCACGAACTCCGCACCCGTTTCGGCAGCGGCGACCACCGAGGCACCCTCGTTGCCGCCCATGACGATGCAGGGAATTTCCACCATCGACGCCCACCATTCGGCAAGCGCCAGGTTCTTCGGGTGCGGCTCCGGCTTGATGTCGCCCTCGATCTTGCCGAAGAAGATGTAATCCGGCTGCGCCTCGCCGATTTCCAGCGCCTTGTGGCGCTCGGAAGCGCCGCCCGCGCCGACGATCATCTTCGGCGTGTGCTTGGCAAGCGTGTCGCGCAGGTCCTCGATGCTGCCCTCGAAATGCAGCCCGTCGGCCTTCGAGCGCCCGGCCGTCCGGCTGTCGCCGGCAATCAGCGCGGCGGCACCATGGGCCTGGGCGATCGGAACGATGTGCTCGGCGGCAATCTGGAACTGCTGGTCGTCGCGACCGTACTGCGGCAGGATGACGGTTGCGACATCGCCGGCGCCGAGCGCCTCTTCCAGTTGCTGTGCCTGCTTCTCGATGTCGTCTGCCGGGGGCAGGATCAGGACGAGTCGGCAACGGTCGTCGGTTTCGCGCATGGTGTTTCCTGTTCGGCAGCTTTATGAGACGAATACCGCTCGTCCCCTCCCCCGTTCGATAGACCGGACCGATAACTGGATCAACTGCCCGTCATGCAACTCGATCTCCTGTTCTTTGCCGCGGCCGTCCCGGCCGTGCTTCTTGTCGGTCTGTCGAAGGGAGGTCTGGGGGGCGCATTCGCGCTGATGGGCGTGCCGCTGCTGGCTCTCGTGGTCGATCCGCTGAAGGCGGCCGCCATCTTCCTGCCGATCCTGATCGTCATGGACATCGTCGCCCTCTGGGCATGGCGCCACCACAACGATCGCCGGACCCTGCTGATGATCCTGCCGGGCGGCATCTTCGGCATCGCGCTCGGCTGGGCGACCTCGGCCATGGTGCCGCCGGACGCGCTGCGCTTTCTCATCGCGCTCACCACCATCCTTTTTGCCGGCCGCTACTTCTACCAGGTCTACGGCCCGCGCTCCCAGGGCGAACGCCCGCCGCTGCCGCAAAGGCCGGTCGCCGCCACCTTCTGGGGAACGGTCGCCGGTTACGCGAGCTTCGTTGCCCATGCCGGCGGCCCGCCCTTCCAGATCTACGTGCTCCCGCTGCGGCTCGACCCGAAGTCCTATACCGGCGCCAGCGTCCGCTTCTTCGCGCTCGTCAACGCCATCAAGCTCATCCCCTATTTCGCGCTCGGCGCGCTGGATCTCGAAAACCTGACGGCATCCGCGACCCTGCTGCCTCTCGCGCTGGTGGCAACCATGATGGGAGCGGCCATCGTCCGCCGCCTGAAGGCCGAGGTCTTCTACCCGCTCACCTATGGGTTGGCGCTGGTCGCCGGTCTCAAGCTGATGTGGGATGCGGTGATCTAGGACCTGGGGTCACGCCGGCAGGCATGTTGCGTCGCACAATAATCCTTGCCGGACCTTCGGCTTTGGCCTAGCCTGCAACGCATGACGAGTACGGATCCATTTGCGGCGATTGCCGATCCGAACCGGCGCTACCTGCTGGAAGAGCTTCGCCGCGCGCCCAGAACCGTCAACGAACTGGCCCAAGGCTTGCCGATCAGCCGCCCGGCCGTCTCCCAGCACCTCAAGGCCCTGCTCGCCTGCAATCTGGTGACCGTCAGCAATGCCGGAACGAAACGGATCTATTCCGTCAACAACAAGGGCTTCGACAGGTTGAACCTTTGGCTTGATCAGTTCTGGTCGTAACCTTTCCAGCCACGACCAGACTGCTTGTGTTGGATTGATTGGGCCGCCTCTATTGCCTTACAAAACTACTGCGGGCGGCGGCAGGACATGGTCCACGGACCTTAGTGGCGCGTGGATGACTTCAGACGTTCCAGTTCGTCCTTGAGCCGGAGCTTGCGGCGCTTGAGGTCGACGATCTCGCGATCATCGGCAGAGGGAGATGACAGCACGGTCTGCAGCTCGTCTTCGAGTGCGCCATGTTTCTGTTCAAGCGATGCAATATGAGCCTGAATGGTCATGCGGCAAGTCCTCCTTGAGAAAACCTATCCCCGACTGTTCCTTGGCCGAAGGCTTCAGGTTTACGAAGGAAGTGTGACACGATCACCGGCGTTTGTCGAAGGTCAAATCGTGCTTTGAACGGGGCAATTTCGTGACCTTGCATAACTTCCAGTTAATGCCGTTTGATGGTAGGAGCTTGCGCGTATTGCCGGCGATGGGGCAGAGGTGGATCGGAATGGGGACTGCAATGATGGCCGACCAGGAACAGGCGGATATTCGGTTGGCGCTTGCCAGGCTCCGTCAGGAGCACGAGGACTACGACACCGCCATCAATGCCATGATCCAGGTCGGCTGCGAGGCGCTCCGCGTTCAGCGCATGAAGAAGAAGAAGCTGGTGATCAAGGACAAGATCACCCAGCTCGAAGACCAGATCCTTCCCGATATCATTGCCTGAGGAGGAAACGAGGATGACCTCCGATCGGCCCGCCGTTGCCATCATCATGGGGAGCCAGTCCGACTGGGAAACCATGAAGAATGCCGCCGACATGCTCGACCAGCTCGACGTCGGCTATGAAGCGCGAATCATTTCCGCCCACCGCACACCGGACCGCCTCGTCAGCTTCGCCAAGGGCGCCCGCGACGAAGGCTTCAAGGTGATCATCGCCGGAGCCGGCGGTGCCGCCCACCTTCCGGGAATGGCGGCCTCCATGACACCGCTGCCCGTCTTCGGCGTGCCGGTGCAGTCCAAGGCCCTGTCCGGCCAGGACAGCCTGCTCTCGATCGTACAGATGCCGGCCGGCATCCCCGTCGGAACGCTCGCCATCGGCAAGGCCGGTGCGGTGAATGCCGCCCTTCTGGCCGCCGCCGTGCTCGCCCTCGGTGACGAGGATCTTGCCGAACGCCTGGACGAATGGCGCGCCGCCCAGAGCGCCGCCGTCGCCGAATACCCCATGGACGCAGAGTAATGACAGTCACGACCATCGGCATCATCGGCGGCGGGCAGCTCGGCCGCATGCTGGCCATGGCCGCAGCCCGCCTCAACTTCCGCACCATCATCCTGGAACCGCAGGCCGACTGCCCGGCGGCGCAGCTTGCCAGCGAGCAGATCGTCGCCGCCTACGATGACCCGCAGGCCCTCGAGGCACTGGCGCGGGCCGCCGGCGTCGTCACCTATGAGTTTGAGAACGTGCCGGTCGGCGCCGCCGAGCGGCTGCAGGCCTCTGTGCCGGTCTTCCCGCCGCCCAAGGCCCTCCACGTGGCCCAGGACCGGCTGACGGAAAAACGCTTCCTCAATGACTGCGGTATCGCCACGGCCCGATTCCACGCCGTCGACAGCCAGGATGACCTCGTCGCCGCCCTGGCCGATTTCGGCGGCAGCGGCGTGCTGAAGACCTGCCGCTTCGGCTATGACGGCAAGGGCCAGCGCGTCTTCCGCTCCTCCGCCGACGATCCGGCCGGCGCCTTCGAGGCGCTTGGCGGCGTGCCGCTCATCCTGGAAAGCCTCGTGCCCTTCGAGCGCGAGATCTCGATCATTGCCGCGCGCGGCATCGATGGCACCGTTCTCTGCTATGACCCTGCCGAAAACGTCCACCGGAACGGCATCCTGCACACCTCCGTCGTTCCCGCGACAGCGCCCGACTCGACCGTCGCTGCGGCACGCGAGGCAGCCAGGAGCCTTCTCGATGCGCTCGGCTACGTCGGGGTCATCGGGATCGAGTTCTTCGTGATGGCCGATGGCGGGCTGATCGCCAACGAAATCGCTCCCCGCGTCCACAATACCGGCCACTGGACGGAGGCCGCCTGCGTGGTTTCGCAGTTCGAGCAGCATATCCGCGCTGTCGCCGGCCTGCCGCTCGGCAACCCGCGCCGGCACTCCGACTGCCGCATGACCAACCTCATCGGCGACGATATCCGCGACCTCTCCACCTGGCTGGAGCGGCCGGACACGCTTGTCCACCTCTACGGCAAGACGGAAGCACGACCAGGCCGGAAAATGGGCCATGTCACCGAACTGACGGGCTCTAAAACTCCGTCATATGGTTGACATGCCCCATGTCTCGGGTTATCTGCACGCCCAACCCCACAGCGCGCCCTTCTTCTCGGGAACAAGCGGCGCGTTTTTCAATGTAAAAGCCACGCGCGCCCGGCGCTCGTAAACTTTGCGGACGAGAACAATGAAGATCAAGAATTCGCTGAAAGCGCTGAAGGCCCGTCACCGCGATAACCGCCTGGTTCGCCGCAAGGGTCGCGTTTACATCATCAACAAGATGAACCCGCGCTTCAAGGCCCGCCAGGGCTGATCGACAGCCGCTAACGGCAGGGTTTCTGACCTTTGTCGTTCACGTTGTCGAAAAGTACGGATTTCTGAATTGACCTTCGGCGCATGCGGCTTACTTTAATCCGCATGCGCCGAATTCGTTTGACCCACCTGCTGTTCACCATCGCTCTTGCGGCCTCCCCAGCGCTCTCGCAGACGCCTCCGGCAGCTGCGCCCGATGCGCCGGCCCAGGCCCGAGGAAACGGGCAGCTTCAGCCGCTCTACGATGCGCTGAAGCGCGAGAGGGACCCTGAAAAAGCCGGCAGCATCGCCAACGAGATCATGTCGGAGCTGAACGATTCGGGCAGTGCCACGGTCAATCTCCTGATGCAATGGGCGTCGACGGCGGTCGGCGAGAAACGCAACGGCGCCGCTCTCGATTTCCTTGACCAGGCGACCCTGCTGCGGCCGGATTTTGCCGAAGGCTGGAACCGCCGCGCGGGCCTGCACTACGCCATGGGCGATACGCGCAAGTCGATGGCCGACATCAACCAGGTCCTGCAGCGCGAGCCGCGCCACTTCGGCGCCATTGCCGGGATGGCCGCGATCCTCACGGACGTCGGTCAGGACGAACTCGCCCTGAAGGCCTGGCAGCGGTATCTCAGCATCTATCCGGCCGACCGCGACGCGCAGGAGGCGGCCATCAAGCTTTCCGAAAAGATTGCCGGCAGCCGCACCTGACCATGCTTCATGTCATGATCACGGTCCCCCTCGCCGTCCTCGGCCTCCTGCTGGCTGCCATGGGCTTCTCTGCCTGGAAGGCGCATGCCATCGAGCAGGAGTTTCCCAACCACGGCGAACTGCTCGACGTCGGCGGCTACAGCATGAACTCCCTCCACCTGCCGGCCGGCTCCGATGCGGACCTTCCACCGATCGTCTTTGTCCATGGGGCGGGCGGTAATCTGCGTGACCAGGAGACCGCCTTTCGGCCATCGCTGGAGGGTCGGGCCGAGCTCCTGTTCCTGGATCGGCCTGGCCACGGATATTCCGAACGGGGCGGCGACCAAAACGGCTTTCCCGATGGACAGGCCGATGCCATCGCCCGCCTCCTGGAGGCGCGCGGCATCGACCGGGCGATCATCGTCGGTCATTCCTTCGGCGGTGCGGTGGTCGCAAGCTTCGGGCTCCGTCACCCCGACAAGACGCTCGGTCTCGTCTTTCTGGCGCCGGCCACCCATCCATGGCCGGGCGGGGTCGACTGGTACTACGAGCTTGCGGCGCAGCCCTACATTGGCTGGCTCTTCACACGCACCATTCTTGTCCCTGCCGGGCTGATGCGCCTCGATCAGGCGACGAAGTCAGTCTTCGATCCGAATCCGCGGCCGTCCGAATATCTGATCCATGGCGCACCGGCTCTGGCGGTGAGGCCGCGCAACTTCCGCAACAATGCCATCGATGTCTTCAACCTGAATGGCTATGCCAAGCGCATTGCGCCCGAATATTCCCGGATCAAGGCACCGACGGTGATCATCAGCGGCAATCGCGACGGTGTCGTTGCCGAGGAGATCCACTCCGTGGGGCTGAGCCTCGATATCGAGGGATCCGAACTTGTCTGGATCGACCAATGCGGTCACAAGCCGGACTACGTCGCAACCGAGGTTGCCGTCGCGGCCATCGAGAAGATCGCCGGCCGCGACCGCAATCTCGATGCTGTGGCCGCGACGTTGGACGTGCGAACGGCGAAGGCCGACTAGGGCCGGATCACCGTCGAAGCACGCCCCGCTGTCGTCAGATGCCGCTCTGCCCGTCCGAGCCGATATAGGCGATGCGCAGCATGTTGGTCGCGCCCGGCGTGCCGAGCGGAACGCCGGCCGAGATGATGATGCGGTCGCCCGGCTTGCCGAAGCCTTCGCGCACCACGATGCGGCAGGCGCGGTTGACCATGTCGTCGAGATCCTCGGCATCCTGCGCCACCACGCAGTGCAGGCCCCAGACCACAGAAAGCCGTCGTGCCGTCTGGACGATCGGCGACAGCGCGATGATCGGCACCTGCGGCCGCTCGCGGGCGGCGCGAAGGCCGGTCGTGCCCGACGAGGTATAGGTCACGATCGCCGAGAGCCGCAGCGTCTCGGCAATCTGCCGGGCAGCGAGCGAGATGGCGTCGGCTCCGGTGGCTTCCGGGGTCGGGCGCTGCGCGTAGATGATGTTGGAATAATAGGGGTCGCGCTCGACGGTGCTGGCGACGGAGGCCATCGTGGCGACCGCTTCCACCGGATATTCGCCGGACGCCGATTCGGCCGACAGCATGATGGCGTCAGCGCCTTCGAAGACGGCGGTGGCAACGTCGGACACTTCGGCGCGGGTCGGCACCGGTGAGGTGATCATCGATTCGAGCATCTGGGTGGCGACGACCACCGGCTTGCCCGCACGACGACACGCGCGTGTCAGCTGCTTCTGCAGCCCGGGAACCGCTTCGAGCGGCATTTCGACGCCGAGATCGCCACGGGCCACCATCAGCGCGTCGGAAAGTTCGATGATCTCCTCGATCCGCTCGATGGCCTGCGGCTTCTCGATCTTCGACATCAGGCCGACGCGGCCACGGGCGATCTTGCGCACTTCCGCCAGATCCTCGGGACGCTGCACGAAGGAGAGCGCCACCCAGTCAACCTCGTTGGTGGCCAGCACCGCATCGAGATCGACGCGGTCCTTGTCGGTCAGGACGCCGACCGGCAGCAGCGTGTCGGGCAGGCTGATGCCCTTGCGGTCGGAGATCTTGTTGCCCGAGATGACGGTGCAGACGATCGACTTCCCGTTGGTCTTCTCGGCCCGCAGCAGAAGCTTGCCGTCGTCGATCAGCAGGCGATGGCCAGGCTTTACCGCTTCGAGAATTTCCGGATGCGGCAGGAAGACGCGCGTGGTGTCGCCCGGCTCTTCGCTGCTGTCGAGCGTGAAGGTCTGGCCAGGCTCCAGGGTCACCTTCGTTTCGGCGAACTTGCCGACGCGGAGCTTCGGTCCCTGCAGGTCGGCGAGGATGCCGATCGGCCGGCCGCAACGGGCCTCCACGGAGCGGATGCGCTGGATCAGCGTCCGCATCATCTCGTGGCTGGAATGGCTCATGTTGATGCGGAACAGATCGGCCCCTGCCTCGTGCAGTTTCTGGATCATGTCCTCTTCGGAAGATGCCGGCCCCAACGTGGCGAGGATCTTCACTTTGCGGTTGCGCTTCATCAATTCTGGCCTTCCTGCGTGTTCGGTGCATCCGAGAGCTGCACCATCCAGCTGCCCTGGCGCCCGGTGTCGTATTCCTTGAAGCCCATGCGCTGGTGGCCGCGGGCAAAACAATCCTCGACGCCGACGATCTTGAACTCGTTCTCGGCGGCGCACATGTTGACGTCGCCGGTCCAGCGCCCGCCACGGGCAGCGTCCTCGGCATAGAGGTAATAATAGCGGGACTGCAGCTCACCCTCGATCAGGGTGGCGCATGTGGATGCAGGGACCTGCCACCAGCCCTCGGTCGTCCAGCCTTCCTGCGCGCGGTAGCCGATTGCGACGCCCACAAGGTTCTGCGTGCCGTTGCAGACTCGGAAGTCGGCGCGCGCGGCATCGGCAGCAAACAGCGGGACGCTCAGCGTGGCCATGAATGCCAATGCGGGCATCAGGCGGAGCGGGCGGAGTTGAGAAAATCGGGATGATGTCGTCACGGCTTCCGATGGGACCCCATGGTTATTCGCAAAGCACTTTCTTCGCCCGGCAGGGGTAGAAAGTCAACGCAACTCTAATCGATTATACCGGCCTCATGCCGGAAGGGACGAGCTCGCGCTTGCACCCTCGGCCACCGCATGCGATCACCGGGCCTACACGCACCTGAACACCAGGATTACCTCATCCTCATGCCAGACTTCATCCCTTTCGAGATCATAGAAGGCGATTATGACGGCGGCATGGTCCTGCTTGCCGATCACGCGATGAACCGGCTTCCCCCGTCCTACGGCAGCCTCGGCCTGCCGGAGAGCGCCTTTCGCCGTCATATCGCCTTCGACATCGGCGTCGAGGCCCTGACCCGGCAGCTTGCCGCGCGGCTGAACGTGCCCGCCGTCCTCGGTTGCTTCTCAAGGCTGCTGATCGATCCGAACCGCGGCGAGGACGACCCGACGCTGATCATGAAGATCTCGGACGGCGCTATCATCCCCGGCAACTACCCGATCAGCGACGAGGAATCGCAACGGCGGCTCGACACCTATCACCGCCCCTATCATCGCGCCGTCGAGAGGACGCTTGCCAAGGCCGGCGCCTCGGGCCGCGCGCCGCTGGTGCTCTCGCTCCATTCCTTCACCCCGGCATGGAAAGGCGTTCCGCGCCCCTGGCATGCCGCGGTGCTGTGGGACACCGACCACCGCGCCGTTGCGCCGCTGCTGGAAGATCTGCGCCGGGATCCGGCGCTGCTGATCGGCGACAACGAACCCTATGACGGCGCGCTGCGCGGCGACACGCTCTATCGCCACTGCATGACGTCCGGAACGCCGCACGCCCTCCTCGAAGTCCGCCAGGACCTCATCGCCGACGAGCCGGGCATCGCCGAATGGGCCGATCGTCTGGCGCCGATCTTCTCCCGCCTCAATGAAGACGCGTCCCTGCACGAGTATCGGGTCTTCCCCTCGCGCACCGGCTCCTACCCCGGCCAGGACGCCCCATCGGAGCACGCATGATGACCGACCTGAGCAAAGATCAGCAGACCGAACTGGAAGCCGCCGCCTTCCGCCGCCTCGTGCAGCACCTGCGCGAGCGGACCGACGTCCAGAACATCGACCTCATGAACATGGCCGGCTTCTGCCGCAACTGCCTGTCGAACTGGTACATGGACGCCGCCAATGCCTCCGGGCTCGAGATGAGCAAGGACCAGTCGCGCGAAATCATCTACGGCATGCCGTACGACGAGTGGAAAAACCGTCACCAGAGCGAAGCCAGCAGCGATCAAAAAGCCGCATTCGCCGACAACAAGCCTGTTGATCACTGACTCCGCGAACGATTGGGCTTGACCTTCGGAGCCCTTCGCGGCAGGTGACACGTCAATCTCAGAACCTGAACTAGAGGAGACCTCGATGTCTGATGCTCATGGCGTCGCCCGCGACCAACTCCGCGCATTTGTCGAGCGCATCGAACGCCTGGAAGAAGAAAAGAAGACCATCGCCGACGACATCAAGGATGTTTACGGCGAGGCGAAATCGACCGGCTTCGACACCAAGATCCTCAAGAAGGTGATCGCGCTGCGCAAGAAGGACGATCAGGAGCGCATGGAAGAGGATCTGATCCTCGACACCTACCTGCAGGCGCTCGGCATGATCGACAGCGGCGTCGATGCCGAGGCAGACGCCGCCTGAGGCAGACTGCCGGACGAACGAAAAAACCCGCCGGTTCCGGCGGGTTTTTTATTGATCGCGTGTCGAAAGCCTAGCGCTTGGCTGCCGGAGGCGGGCTGAACCGGTTGAGGTCGATCGCGGCGGCACGGGTCACCGGCTTGAACGCGCCGGCGGCATAGGCTGCGGAATACTCGCCGTTGAGGGTGCGGGTCACGAGGCGGGGTGCCTTCACGGAGGCGACCTCTGCAAGCCGGTTGTTGCTGACCGCCCACTTTGCGACCAGATCGCCCGTCAGGGCCGGGGCGGCTTCCTGCGCGGCGGCCTTCGGCGTGCGTCCGCCCTTTGTCGGAGCGGTCATCTCCGGCGCCACCTGCGGGACGTCGAAAGCATCGCCGAACCGTGTGCCGGTGGTGGGTTGCTCGGCCTGCGGCGGAATGGAAGCGACCTCGACCGGCGCCTTCGGTGCGGGAACAGGCGCCGGCTTTGCCAGCGTCGATCGGGCATAGGCACCGCTTTCCGCAAGTGCGGCGACAACGGCCGGGGTCAGTTCCTGCTGTTCGTCGAGATCCGCCTCGGCCTCGGGATCGGCATTGACCGATGCCAGCAGTGGCTCGGTCGCAGACGGCCTCGTGGCCGGCAGCGGAACGGTCACCAGCACATCCTCGGAGAGATCCGCAGACACGGATGCGGTCATGATCGAGGCTTCGCTGTCGCCCTTCTGGCCGCGGGGGCCAAGCAGGGTCGGAACGGGGATCGCATACTGCTGCAGGTCGGCGAAGGCTTCGCTTTCAGCCGTCTGCAGGCTTGCGGCCGGCCGCGGCTCAGGCGGAAGCGCCGCCTGCAGAGCCTCCTGGGCGGCATTGCGGGCCGGTGAATAGAGTGCAGTGGCAAGTCCGCCCGGGCCGCCGTCCTGCCGGAAGGAAGGTCGAGACAGGGGCACGGGTGCCGCGATCGTCTCGACGCCGGGAAGCGCTTCGAGAGAAGGTGCGGGCTCGGCGGCCGCGACCATGACCTCCGGCTGCGGCTGCGGCTGCGGAGCAGGAGCAACGAGCGTCGGGCGCTCTGCAGGTGCCGGCGCCGCGATGGAATCGGCATCCTCGTCCTCGTCGCCGCCGCCGAAGAGCATGGCAAACAGGTTCGGACGCTTCTTTTCGTCGGAGCCGGACCGGCTGCCGCCGGCCGTGCTGGCGATCTGGATGCTGTCGCTGCTGACGCGCTTCTTGTAGCTCGCAAGTGCCTGCTGGTACCCCGGCAGCGGCTTTCCGTCTGCCGGCAGGTGCACGGTGTTGCCGTTCGGGAAGAGTTTCACGAGTTCCTGGCGGCTCATGCGCGGCCAGGCGCGGACGCCGCCGACGTCGAGGTGTACGAAGGGTGAGCCGGATGTCGGGTAATAGCCGACGCCACCCACCTGCATCTGCATCGCGAGCGATCGCAGGGTCGAGATCTTCACGCCGGGAATGTAGAAGTCCATGGCCTTACCGAGCGTGTGCTGGCTGTTCTTCGCCACGCCTTTGGTGCGCGACCGCAGCATGCCGTTAGTGGCCGGAGAGCGGTAGGCCGATACGACGTGGATGTAGTCCCTGGCACCACTGCGCCGATAGACTTCCCACACGAGGTCGAACAGGCGCGGATCCATCTTGGTGGGCTCGTTGCGCCGCCAGTCCCGCAGCAGCATGTTGATCTGCTGCAGACCGCGCGAGTCGAATCGGCCGTTCCGCTTGAAGACGATCTCGGCGCGCTCCTTCGTATGCACGAAATAGAGCTTCAGGCTGCGCGTTTCCGCAGCGGCACTGGATGAGGATGCAAACAGCAGCGGCAGGGCAAGACAGGCCGCCGCGGCGCAGGAAACAGCACCTTTGACGAAGGACTTGAGAAAGCCGCCCCTCCGCCCGTGCTGGTTCGCGCCTGACGGCGTGGCTAGTGCATTCTGATCCGGCAAGGCGATCCCCGTCCCTATCGACAACATCCGTTGTTGCCGTAAATGACTGTCAATTGCGGTGAGACAATGGCAATTTTGCCACACAATCACAAGCATCTCACTTGGAGTCAATAATTGGCTACCAAGAGATTGACAGAAGCTGACAGAACATCCTTGCGCGAAAGTTAACGCACGCTAATACGCCAAGCCTCAAGCGGCCTCCTTCAGTGGGTTGTCGGGGTCGATGCCGTAGTCCTTGAGCTTGCGGTAGAGCGTTGAACGGCCGATGCCGAGCTTGCGCGCCACCTGGCTCATCTGGCCGCGATAGAATTTCAGTGCAAAACGAATGAGTTCTTCCTCGACGTCCGCCAGCTTCCGCACGTCTCCGGTGCCATCCGTGGTGGGGATCACATTGTCCGACGCAGGATAGGCAGCTGCGAGCAGAGCCCGCGGATCGGGGCGGGAGGGACCTGCCGGCCGACCGAGGAAGCCGTCTGCCAGACGATGCGAGAGCTCCGAGGCCACGGCCTCGCGACGCTCGTCTGCCGGGCTGACGGCCCGTGCAACGGTCCGAACCGGCGCCGCGCCCGCCTTTAGTTCGGCGTTGGGAAAATGCGGCAGTTGTGCGGCAATCTGCGGAAAATCCGCCTCCGTCAGCTGCTCGTCCTGCGCCAGCACGACGGCGCGGAACAGGGCGTTCTCCAGTTCACGGACGTTGCCCGGCCAGTCATGCGCCGTCAGCAGCGCCAGCGCGGCTGGGCCGACCGTCACCGGCCGCGCCAGGTGCTGCTCGGTGGAGAAGCGCTGGGCGAACACCCGGGCGAGATGCGGAATATCCTCCTTGCGCCGGCGCAGGGCGGGAATGGTGATCGGAAAGACGTTGAGGCGATAGTAGAGATCCTCGCGGAAACGTTTTTCGCGAACCTCCTCGATGAGGTCCTTGTTGGTCGCCGAGATCAGCCGCACGTCGACATTTCGAACCGCGTCGGATCCGACGGCCTCGATCTCGCCGAACTGCACGGCGCGCAGCAGCTTCACCTGCACGTCGAGCGGCAGATTGCCGATCTCGTCGAGGAAGAGCGTGCCGCCATCGGCCTCGGCGAACTTGCCGGGCTGGCTCCCGCCACTTCCCTTCTCGTCGCCAAACAGGACGCTCTCGATGAGGTCGGCCGGAATCGAACCGCAGTTGACGGTGACGAAGGGCTTGCCTGCGCGATCGCTGCTGCACTGGATGGCGCGCGCGACCAGTTCCTTGCCGACGCCGGTCTCGCCTTCGAGCACGACCGGGATGGGCGACAGCGCGGCGCGCTGGGCCAGGTCGATGACCCGCATCATGTCGGCGCTGGCGGAAACGATGTCGCCGAACTGTACCGTTCCGGCACGCCCCTTGCGGGTGCCCCGGCCGCGGCCATCCTTCTGCTCCAGCTTCAGCGCATTGACGACGGACCCGGCGATCCGCTCGGGCGACACCGGCTTGACGACGAAGTCGAAGGCACCGGCCTGCATGGCGCGCACCAGGGCGTCGCCTTCCGCCTGGCCCGTCTGGACGATGACGGGCGCCGTGACACCCGTCTCCTGAATGGCCGTCAGAAGGCTCTCGCCCTCCGTACCCGGCATCATCATGTCGAGCACGATCACGTTGATCTGATCGCCGTGCAGCCGGAGGAATTCCAGGCCCGCACGACCGTTTTCGGCCATATGCACCACATGGTCATACCCTTCCAGCGCGCTCTTCAGAAGGCGGCGCTGAATGGGGTCGCTATCAATTACAAGGATTTGGGCAATCATGCTCGGCTCCCGACATCAATCATTAATGTCCCCTTGAGTTTCGGTATGCCGGCGGTTGTGCCAGAAAGGCTTGAACATCATCTTTTGAGAAACGCTTGCATTTTAACGGCTGTCGCGGAAGACAGAGCCCAGCCAAGTGCACGCAGCGAGAAGGAAAAGGTGAATGATCAAGCCCGCGACATCCAACCCGGCATTGCAGGCGCCGGCGCAACACGCGGCAGCAGCCGACCCGGCTCTCGGCCTGCTGCCGGTCTGGAAGCTTTCGGACCTCTATCCCGCCAAGGACTCGCCCGCCTTCACCGCCGATATGGAAAAGGCCACAACGCTGTCGTCGGCCTTTGAGGCAAAATGGAAGGGCCGGCTGGCCGAGGCGGCCGCAAAGACAGGCCCCGACGGCCTCGGACAGGCGCTCGCCGAATACGAAGAGCTTGAGGATCTCCTCGGCAGGATCGGCTCCTTTGCCGGCCTCACCTATTTTTCCGATACCTCGAGCCCCGCCAACGGCAAGTTCTTCGGCGACGTGCAGTCGAAGCTGACGGATCTCTCCGCCCACCTCCTGTTCTTCGCGCTGGAGCTCAACCGCATCGACGACGCCACCATGGACGCAGCGCTCGACCGCGATCCGCAGGCGGCCCACTACCGCCCCTGGATCCTCGACCTGCGCAAGGACAAGCCCTACCAGCTCGACGACCGGCTGGAGCAGCTGTTCCTCGAGAAGTCCATGACCAGCGCCGCCGCCTTCAATCGCCTCTTCGACGAGACCATGGCGGAGCTGCGCTTCGAGATCGACGGCGAGAAGCTGCCGCTGGAGCTCACCCTCAACATGCTGCAGGAACGCGAAGAGCCTGTTCGCCGCAAGGCCGCCGAGGCCCTGTCTAAGACCTTCCAGCAGAACATCCGCGTCTTCACGCTGATCACCAACACGCTCGCCAAGGACAAGGAAATCTCCGACCGCTGGCGCGGCTTCGACGACATCGCCGACTCGCGCCACCTCGCCAACCGCGTCGAGCGCGAGGTGGTCGACGCTCTCGCCGCCGCCGTCCGCGACGCCTACCCGCGCCTCTCGCATCGCTACTACACGATGAAGGCCAAATGGCTGGGCATGGAGCAGATGAACTTCTGGGACCGCAACGCGCCGCTGCCGGAAACCCCCAATGCGTTGATTTCCTGGTCGGACGCCCGCGACACCGTTCTGTCGGCCTATGACGGCTTTGCGCCCGAGATGGCCGATATCGCCCGCCGCTTCTTCGACGAGGAGTGGATCGACGCGCCGGTGCGGCCCGGCAAGGCACCCGGCGCATTCGCCCATCCGACCGTCCCCTCCGCGCACCCCTATGTCCTCGTCAACTACATGGGCAAGCCGCGCGACGTGATGACGCTCGCCCACGAGCTCGGCCACGGCGTCCACCAGGTGCTGGCCGGCAGCCAGGGCGCGCTGATGTCCCAGACGCCCCTGACCTTGGCCGAGACCGCCTCCGTCTTCGGCGAGATGCTGACCTTCCGCGCCCTTCTCGACAAGACGAAGGACAAGCGCGAGCGCAAGGCCATGCTCGCCCAGAAGGTCGAGGACATGATCAACACGGTCGTGCGCCAGATCGCCTTCTACGAATTCGAGCGCAAGCTCCACACGGCGCGCCAGGAGGGCGAACTGACGTCCGAGCAGATCGGCGAACTCTGGCTCTCCGTCCAGGCGGAAAGCCTCGGACCGTCGATCCGCATCTCCGAGGGCTATGAGACGTGGTGGGCCTATATCCCTCACTTCATCCATTCACCCTTTTACGTCTACGCCTATGCCTTCGGTGATTGCCTCGTGAACTCGCTCTACGCGGTCTACCAGAATGCCGCGCCGGGCTTCCAGGACAAGTATTTCGAACTGCTGAAGGCCGGCGGCACCAAGCACCATTCGGAACTCCTGAAGCCCTTCGGCCTCGACGCGACCGACCCCGCCTTCTGGTCGAAGGGCCTGTCGATGATCGAGAGCCTGATCGACGAACTGGAAGCGCTGGACAAGGCCTGAGGCCCACCTGCGCAGACATGACGCCCCTGCCATTTCGAGGACGGGGGCGCTTGGCATGCTCGGCCTTCGCGGATAGTGGAAACCGTGCGGTCATGAGGCCGCGCAGCGGATCCCTTCTCCCCGCCAACCGGGAGAAGCTGGCGGCAGCCGGACGAGGGGCAGCTGGAACCTGAGAAGACGATGCAAGACCACCAGCCCTACGCCCTGTTTCGCGACGACAAGCGCGGCGAAAGCCGCGTGTTCGCCGATCCGCGCGAGATCGTCACGGCCCGCACCGCCGACGAGGTGCTGCCGGCGCTCGCCCGCCTGGAAAAGGCGCGCCGCGACGGCTTCTGGCTCGCCGGCTTCCTGTCCTACGAGGCCGGCTATGTCTTCGAGGAGAAACTGCGGCCGCTGATCGTCGCGGAGCGCGAGACGCCGCTGATCGCGATCGGCATCTTCGACGCGCCGGCACCGGCCGACCACCCGCTCGCCGCACCGCCCGATGAACTGCCGACGGCGCCACTCCTGACCGAGCCCCGCGCCGCCTGGGATCTGGAAGCCTATCGCACCCGCTTCGAGCGCCTGCACGAGCACCTGCGCCGCGGCGATTGCTACCAGGCCAACCTGACCATGCCGGTGACCGCCAGATGGAGCGGCGATCCGCGCGCCGCCTTCTGGTCGCTCGTCTCCCGCCAGCCGGTCCATTACGGCGCGCTGATCGATTTTGGCGGTCCGATCATCCTGTCGCGGTCTCCGGAACTCTTCTTCAAGGTCGATGACGACTGCTGGATCGAGACGCATCCGATGAAGGGCACCGCGCCGCGCGGTGCAACGCCGGAAGAGGACGCGGCGATCGTTGCCGCCATGCTGGCCGACGAGAAGACCCAGGCCGAGAACCGCATGATCGTCGACCTCCTGCGCAACGACATCTCGATGATCAGCGAGGTCGGCACGCTCTCCGTACCGAAGCTCTTTGCGGTCGAGACGTACCCGACGGTCCACCAGCTGGTCAGCCACGTGCGGGCCAGGCTGCGGCCGGAGATCGGCCTGCCGGAAATCCTCGCCGCCCTCTTCCCCTGTGGGTCGATCACCGGCGCCCCGAAGATGTGGGCGATGCGCATCCTCGCCGCACTGGAAGCCGGCCCACGTGATGTCTATTGCGGCGCGATCGGCTACTGTGATCCGAAGGGGCCGATGCGTTTTTCGGTGGCCATCCGGACCTTGACCCTTTTCAAGACCGGCAAGGCGGTCTTCAATGTCGGCGGTGGCATCGTGTTCGATTCGACAGCAGAGGCGGAATACGAAGAATGTCTTCTCAAAGCACGGTTCGCACTCGGCAGTCAGGCGATCTCTCGCTGATCGAGACCATGCGCTGGGAGCCCGATCACGGCTTCCTGCGCCTCGACCAGCATATGCGCCGGCTTTCCCGCTCCGCCGATGCTTTGGGCTTTCTGGCACCGGCCGATCCCGCCATGGCGCTGCAGCTGGCCGTTGGCGGCGAAACCCCGCTCCGGATCCGCCTGAGCGTCACCTATCGCGGCAAGCTGGAAGTCACCACCACCCCCTTTGAACCGGAGCCCGAGAGCAAGGTCTGGCGGCTGCGGATCGCTAACCAGCGGCTGTCGTCCGACGATGCCTTCCTTCGCCACAAGACCACCCGGCGCGACGTCTACGAGGCCGCCCGCGCCGAGTTTGCGCCGAAGGACGCCGACGAGGTCCTGATGCTCAACGAGCGCGGCGAACTCTGCGAGGGCACGATGACGAACATCTTCGTCGAGGACGCGGACGGCCGGTTGCTGACCCCTGCCCTCTCGAGCGGCCTCCTTCCGGGCGTGCTGCGCGCCGAACTCATCCGCGAGGGCCAGGCCCGCGCCGAGGTGCTGCAGCCGGCGGCCCTCCAGAACCGCCGGCTTTTCGTCGGCAACTCCCTGCGCGGGCTGGTCCCTGCGGAGCTGGTGAACGACTGACGGCCGGCTATTTCTCCCGGTAGAACACCATGCCGCCGTGGTGCAGCGTGTCGTTGTCGACAAACTCCCCGTCCGCCGTGAAGCCGGTATCGTCCCAGTAGTCGATGTGGTTGCCGGTGACGGCATAGCGTCCCTGGTAGGCGCTGGCGCGACTGCCGCGCGCCTCGTCATAGCGCCCGTTCGCCAGGAGTTCCTGGCGGATGCGGCCGTCCCCGGTCACCCACATGCCGACATAGGGGTGATTCTGGGCGGCAGTCTGAAGGGTCATGTCGGTCTCCGCATGGGCGGGTTGAACAAGGGCTGCGCCAATCGACGCGGCAACAACGAAAGTGGAAAGACGAACAGCCATCGTCACCTTCCTCAGTTCGCCGACCGTGTGGGGCGCACGACGATCTCGTTGATGTCCACATCGGCCGGCTGCTCGATGGCAAACCGCACGGCGCGGCCGATCGCATCGGGCTGAAGCGCAATGGCGCGGTAGGCCTTCATGGCCTCGGCAGTGACCGGATCGCTGATCGTGTCGGCAAGTTCGCTCTCCACCACACCGGGATGGATGCAGGTGACGCGGATATCCTCGCGCTCCTGCCGCAGGCCGTCGGAAATCGCCCGCACCGCATATTTGGTGGCGCAATAGACGGCAGCGGTCGGCACCACCCGCAGCGCCCCGATAGAGGCGATGTTGATGATGTGTCCCGAACCCCGCGCCGTCATCTCCGGCAGCACCGCCGCAATGCCATGCAGCACGCCCTTGATGTTGACGTCGACCATGCGGTCCCATTCCTCGACCTTCATCGAGGCCATGGGCGACAGCGGCATGATGCCGGCATTGTTGACGATCACGTCGACGCGCCCGAATTCCTGGCGTGCCGCCTCGGCAAAGGCCGCCATGTCCGCCCGGTCCGTCACGTCCAGCCGGCGGGTCAGCACCCCGCCGGCCTCTCCGCGGATTTCGTCTGCCAGCGCCTCGAGCCGCTCGGTCCGGCGCGCACCCAGAACGAGCGTCGCACCCGCCCTGGCCAGTTCTCGCGCAATGCCCGCGCCGATGCCGCTGGAAGCGCCCGTGATCAGAATGACCTTGTCCATGTCTCTCTCCTTGTTGGCCCGCATGATTGCGGTTGCCAACAAGATAGACCCCGGCCATTGTATATGAAATCCGCCCGCTTCTTACCAGATTGGCAACGAAAGCTAACCAATGGCTCATGATCTCAATGCTCTCGCCATCTTCGCCGTGGTTGCCGAAGAGAAGAATTTCCGCGCCGCCGCCGACCGCATGGGGGTGACCCGCGCGGCCGTCAGCCAGACGATCCGCAAGCTGGAGGAAGGGCTTGGCATTGCCCTGGTGAGCCGCACGACCCGCAGCGTGGCGCTGACGGAAGCGGGCGAGCAGCTCTACGCCGACGCATCGCCGGCGCTTGCCAACATCCGCACCGCCATTGAGGCTGCGGGCAGCCTGCGCGGCAGTCCCCGCGGACAGCTGCGGCTGGCCGTCTCCTCGATTGCCGAGAGTTTCCTCTCCGGTCCCCTGCTCGCGCGCTTTGCCGAGGAGAACCCGCAGGTGAAGATCCATGTCACCGTCACCGACGAGGAGTTCGACATCGTCGCGGAAGGCTATGACGCCGGCGTGCGGCTCGGCGAGGTGATCGATCAGGACATGATCGCGCTGCCCGTCTCGGGCGACCAGCGGCAGATTGCGGTCGCCTCTCCCGCCTACATCGAGCGCTTCGGAGCGCCGAGCCATCCGCGCGAGCTGACGGCGCACCGCTGCATCGGCTGGCGCACTGCACCCGGCACCGCCTCCTACCGCTGGGAGTTCGCCGAAGACGGCAAGGAATTTTCCGTGGCCGTTGGCGACGAGATCACCACCACGGACATGGCCCTGATGATCCGCCTGGCGGTTGCCGGCGCCGGCATCACCTTCGGCATGGAGGAAAGCTTTCGCACGCATATCGAGCGCGGCGATCTGGTGCCCCTTCTCGATGCCTATTGCCCGCGCTTTCCGGGCTTTTACCTGTACTACCCGAGCCGCCGCAACCTCGCTCCGAAGCTGCGGGCACTGGTGGACCATCTGCGCCGTCATCGATCGGCGTGAGATCGATTTGCAGCCTCTTTATTGTGACGTGATTCTATGATCTAGAGCGCGAAAATTAGCGATCGAGCGCTCTCATCCGTTCCCTGTCGGCCTTGTGGCGCAGCGGCGCGATGCCGCGGCTCTGAAGGAGAAGCATATGAGTGAAACGACTTATCCGGTACATGCCGAAATCACCGGACCGATCGTGATGATCGGCTTCGGTTCCATCGGCCGCGGCACGCTGCCGCTCATCGAACGCCACTTCAAGTTCGACAAGAGCCGGATGGTCGTCATCGATCCCCGCGACGACGAGACCGGCATCCTGGAGAAGCACGGCGTCAAGCACATCAAGGAACACGTCACGCTGGAGAACTACAAGAAGCTCCTGAAGCCGCTCCTGACCAAGGGCGACGGCCAGGGCTTCTGCGTCAACCTCTCGGTCGACACCGGCTCGCTGGACCTGATGAAGCTCTGCCGCAAGCTGAACGTCCTCTACATCGACACGGTCGTCGAGCCCTGGCTCGGCTTCTACTTCGACAAGAGCATGAAGAATTCCGAGCGCACCAACTATGCGCTGCGCGAAACCGTGCGCCACGAGAAGAAGAAGAACCCGGGCGGCACGACGGCCGTCTCCACCTGCGGCGCAAACCCCGGCATGGTCTCCTGGTTCGTCAAGCAGGCACTGGTCAACCTGGCCAATGACACCGGCCTGAAGTTCGACGAGCCGGACCAGAACGATCGCGAAGGCTGGGCCAAGCTGATGAAGAAGCTCGGCGTCAAGGGCGTCCATATCGCCGAGCGCGACACGCAGCTGACCAAGCACCCCAAGCCGCTCAACGTCTTCTGGAACACCTGGTCGGTCGAGGGCTTCATCTCCGAAGGCCTGCAGCCGGCCGAACTCGGCTGGGGCACCCATGAGAAATGGATGCCGAAGAACGCCAAGAAGCACAAGAAGGGCTGCCAGGCGGCCATCTACCTGGAGCAGCCGGGCGCCAACACCCGCGTGCGCACCTGGTGCCCGACGCCCGGCCCGCAGTACGGCTTCCTCGTCACCCACAACGAATCCATCTCGATCGCCGACTACTTCACCGTCGAGAAGGATGGCGAGGTCGTCTACCGCCCGACCTGCCACTACGCCTACCATCCGGCCAACGACGCCGTCCTGTCGCTGCACGAGATGTTCGGCAACGGCGGCAACCAGCAGCCCGTCCTGCACGTGCTGGACGAGGACGAGCTTGAGGAGGGCATCGACGAGCTCGGCGTCCTGCTCTACGGCCACGAGAAGAACGCCTATTGGTACGGCTCGCGCCTGTCGCTCGAGGAAACCCGCAAGATCGCGCCCTACCAGAACGCCACCGGCCTGCAGGTCACTTCGGCGGTACTGGCCGGCATGGTCTGGGCCCTGGAGAATCCGGAGGCCGGCATCGTCGAGGCCGACGAAGTCGACTACAAGCGCTGCCTCGAGATCCAGATGCCCTATCTCGGGCCCGTCGAAGGCCACTACACCGACTGGACGCCGCTCGAAGGCCGCCCTGGCCTCTTCCCGGAAGACCTCGACACCTCCGACCCGTGGCAGTTCCGCAACATTCTCGTTCGCTGAACCGGTCTCCATCGCTCGGCAGGGGAAACTGTCCCGAATTCGGACGTTTCCCCTGTTGAAAGCTGCGAAAAGAGGCTGTGAAACCTTTTACTCTGCGCTAGATAGGAGATCGTGTTGCCACGGCCTCCGCCGTGTAGAACTGCGGGAGACACTGACCATGAAATTCAAAGCGAGCCTCGTGCTCATCGCCGTCGCCACGCTGAGCGCCTGCGTATCGTCTGCGCCGCGGCGTCTTCCGCCGCAACAGGCCTCTCTTGCGCCGCAGGGCGTCGAAGGGACCTGGGCGGATCCGAACGGCATCGTCTCGACCTTCCAGGGCGGCACATTCAGCACCCGCTCCACCGACAGCAATGCGCTGCTCGCTTCCGGCACCTACACCAATCTGTCGCCGACGCTGGTCGAGATCAGCATGACCTCGCTGGTGCGCAACACCCAGTCGCGCGTCAACTGCTCGCTGGTGACGCCAAGCCAGCTGAACTGCACCCAGGACAGCGGCGCGCAGTTCTCGCTGACCCGCCGCCTCTGAGGCGAACCGGTCTGATCCAGCAAAGCCCCGCTTCGGCGGGGTTTTTTATTGCCCGCAGGCAAGGCGGGACTTCCCTTCTGCGCTGCACATTTTCCTTGATGTCGCATGGCCTTGATGGAAACATGCTAAAGGCCCCGGGATAGGTCGCCCGCCCCAGGCGGGCCATGCCTCGTCGCCAGTAGAAGCGGCCGGTGGAACGAAACAGGAGAGAACACGATGATGAAGACCTTGAGACTGGGGCTGATGACGGCTTCGGCAATGGCTCTCTTTGCCGGCACGGCGCTTGCCGATTACGAACTCAATATCCTGCACATCAACGATCTCCATTCCCGCATCGAGGCGATCAACAAATACGATTCCACCTGCTCGGCGGACGAAGCCGCCAAGAACGAGTGCTTCGGCGGCATCGCCCGGGTGAAGACCGCCATCGACACGCGCCGCGGCGAGCTTGGTGACGCCAACCTCCTGGTGCTGGACGCAGGCGACCAGTTCCAGGGCTCGCTGTTCTACAGCATGTTCAAGAGCGGCCCGGTCGCAGACTTCATGAACGGCATTCGCTTCGATGCCATGGCGATCGGCAACCACGAGTTTGACGACGGCCCGCAGGAACTCCTGAAGTTCATCGACGCCGCCGAATTCCCGATCATTTCCGGCAACACCAAGGCCGCGGAAGGCAGCATCCTGACCGGCAAGTACGAGCCCTACATCATCAAGGAGATGGGTGGGGAGAAGGTGGCCGTCGTCTCGGTGCTGGCCACCGACACCGATGAGACCTCCTCTCCGGGCGACCAGATCAGCTTTCAGGACGAGATCGAATACCTGAAGACGGCGGTTCAGGATATCGAGGCGCAGGGCGTCGACAAGATCATCCTGCTCTCGCACGTCGGTTACGGACGCGACAAGGAGATCGCAGCCGCCGTGGAAGGCATCGACGTCATCGTCGGCGGCCACAGCCATACGCTGCTGTCGAGCACCGACGAGAAGGCCGCCGGTCCCTATCCGACCATGGTCGCCAACCCGGCCGGCACGGAAGTCCCGATCGTCCAGGCCTATGCCTATTCCAAGTATCTCGGCGACCTCAAGGTGGTCTTCGACGACAACGGCGTCGTCACATCCGCTGAAGGCGCGCCGCAGCTGCTCGATTCGTCCGTCGTCGCCGACGCGGGCTTCGCTGCCAAGGTCGAGGAACTCGGGCAGCCGCTCCAGGAATTGAAGCAGAAGGTGGTCGGCTCGGCCGAAGACACCATCGTCGGCGACCGCGATGTCTGCCGTGTCGAAGAGTGCTCCATGGGCAATCTCGTGGCCGACGCCCAGCTCGCACGCGTCCAGGACCAGGGCATCACCATCTCGATCGCCAACAGCGGCGGCCTGCGCGCCTCCATCGATTCCGGCGATGTCACCATGGGCGAGGTCCTGACGGTCCTGCCGTTCCAGAACACGGTCGCGACCTTCCAGCTCAAGGGCTCCGATCTCGCCGCCGCACTCGAGAACGGCGTTAGCCAGATCGAGGATGTTGCCGGTCGCTTCCCGCAGGTCGCCGGAATGAAATACTCCTTCGACCGGTCCAAGCCGCCCGGTGAGCGCATCACCGACATCCAGGTCAAGGAAGGCGAAGGCTTCGTGCCGCTCGATCCGGAGAAGACCTACGGCGTCGTCACCAACAACTACGTCCGCGGCGGCGGCGATGGCTACAAGGTCTTCGCGACCAATGCCGTCAACCCCTATGACTTCGGCCCCAACTTGGAACAGGCCGTTGCCGACTACCTGACGGCCAACAACCCGTACACCCCCTATACCGACGGCCGCATCACCGATGTGACGCCGGCCGACTACACGGCTCCTGCCCAAGAAGAGGCCCCGGCGGCCACACCGGCCCCGGCGGCCACACCGGCCCCGGCGGCCACACCGGCCCCGGCAACCACACCGGCCCCGGCGCCGTCCACGCCAGCTGCCACTCCGGCACCGGCTGCCCCGGCCCCGACGACCCCGGCACCAGCAACACAGGCTCCTGCCCCGGCAGCCGAAGCGACCCCGGCCCCGGCGGCCTCCTCCGAACAGTCTGCGGCTCCTGCCGCCGAGACCGGCACGCCGCGCACCTATGTGGTCGTGGTCGGCGATTCCCTCTGGGATATCGCAGTGGCCACCTATGGCGACGGTGCGATGTGGACGCGGCTTGCCGAGACCAACGGCATCCGCAACCCGGACCTGCTGATCATCGGCCAGGAGCTGGAACTGCCGGCCAACTAAGACGATTTGTCCCGTCGAACGAAGCGGCCCGGGACTTTCCCGGGCCGCTTTTTATTTCTAGATAGAACCAAACCTCTCGCGGCACCGTAGTAGCCGCTGAAACAGCAATCGGATTATTCAGATGGACGCCACTGCCCCCCACATTCCGCCCGGTCATCCGCAGGTCAAATTCGGAAAGGTCGGCGTCCTTCTCGTCAACCTCGGCACGCCCGACGGCACCGACTACTGGCCGATGCGGCGCTACCTGGCGGAATTCCTGTCCGACAAGCGCGTCATCGAGTGGTCGCGGCTCTACTGGTATCCGATCCTCTACGGCATCGTCCTCAACAAGCGCCCGCAGAAGGTCGGCAAGGCCTATGAGGAGATCTGGAACAAGGATCTTAACGAAAGCTACCTGCGCACCTACACCCGCAACCAGGCGGAACTGATGGCGGCCTCGATGAAGGACCTGCCGAACGTCGTGGTCGACTGGGGCATGCGCTACGGCAATCCCTCGATCGCCTCCAAGATCGACGAGCTCTATGCGCAGGGCTGCGAAAAGATCCTGCTGTTCCCGCTCTACCCGCAGTACGCCGCCTCGACGACGGCAACCGTCAACGACAAGGCCTTCGAGCACCTGATGACGATGCGATGGCAGCCGGCCCTGCGCACCGTGCCGCGCTACCACGACGACCCGACCTACATCGACTCCCTTGCCGTCTCGGTGGAGAAGGCGCTGGCGAAGATCGACTGGGAGCCGGAAATGCTGGTTGCCTCCTTCCACGGCATCCCGCAGTCCTATTTCAAGAAGGGCGATCCCTACCACTGCCATTGCCAGAAGACCGGCCGGCTGCTGCGCGAACGCCTCGGCCTGCCGAAGGAAAAGTTCATGGTCACCTTCCAGTCCCGCTTCGGGCCGGAGGAATGGCTGCAGCCCTACACCGACAAGACCATGGAGAAGCTGGCGAGCGAAGGCGTCAAGCGCATCGCGGTGATGAACCCCGGCTTCGTCTCCGACTGCCTGGAGACGCTCGAGGAAATCGCCGGCGAGGCCGCAGAGATCTTCGAACACGCCGGCGGCGAGAAGTTCCTGCACATCCCCTGCCTCAACGACAGCCCCGAGGGCATGCGGGTGCTGGAGACCGTCGTGCGGCGGGAACTGCAGGGCTGGGTCTAACCTCTTGTCCGAAGCCGCCATTTCCCTCTTCGGGGGGAACATGGTACTCCACTCCTCTCGAATTGAGTTGGAGGATTGAACATGTTTCTTGGCGGCTTCGACATCGTAGTCATCGCGATCGTAGTGCTG
The DNA here is from genome assembly GCF_000705355.1 of Pseudorhizobium marinum. Taxonomy (NCBI): domain Bacteria; kingdom Pseudomonadati; phylum Pseudomonadota; class Alphaproteobacteria; order Hyphomicrobiales; family Rhizobiaceae; genus Pseudorhizobium; species Pseudorhizobium marinum. Next base: position 137,639 of record NZ_JMQK01000001.1, on the reverse strand, counting down.
GTGATCCTCGTCCTGTTTGCGGGGATCAAGACCGTTCCGCAGGGCACTCGCTATACCGTCGAGCGGTTTGGCCGCTACACGCGTACGCTTGATCCCGGCCTCAACCTGATCACGCCTTTCATCGAGCGCATCGGCGCCAGGATGAACGTCATGGAGCAGGTGCTCGACATTCCGACCCAGGAGGTCATCACCAAGGACAATGCCAGCGTCTCCGCCGACGCCGTGGCCTTCTACCAGATCCTGAACCCCGCCCAGGCTGCCTACCAGATCTCCAACCTGGAGAACGCCATCCAGAACCTGACGATGACCAACATCCGGTCCGTCATGGGCTCCATGGATCTCGACGAGCTCCTGTCGAACCGCGAGGTGATCAACGAGCGGCTGCTGCGGGTCGTCGACGAGGCCGTCGGCCCCTGGGGCATCAAGGTGACGCGCGTCGAGATCAAGGACATCCAGCCGCCCCGCGACCTCGTGGAATCCATGGGCCGGCAGATGAAGGCCGAGCGCGAGAAGCGCGCCCAGGTGCTGGAAGCGGAAGGCTCGCGCAATGCGCAGATCCTGCGCGCCGAAGGTGCCAAACAGGCCGCCGTGCTGCAGGCGGAAGGCGAGCGGGAAGCGGCCTTCCGCGAGGCCGAGGCGCGCGAGCGTCTGGCCGAAGCCGAGGCCAAGGCCACCATGGTCGTCTCTCAGGCGATCGCTTCGGGCGATGTCCAGGCGATCAACTACTTCGTCGCCCAGCGCTACACCGAAGCACTGGCGGAAATCGGCAAGGCGCCCAACTCCAAGATCGTGCTGATGCCGATGGAAGCCTCGTCGCTGATCGGTTCGCTGGCCGGCATCGGCGCCATTGCCAAGGAAGTCTTCGGCGATGGCGACGGACCGACACGCAGCCGCCCGACCGTTCCGCCGCAGCCGCCGGCACCCGCGACACCGCCACGCACGACGCCGCCGGCACCTGCCTCCCCGGCCCGTCCGATCAATCCCTTCGCGCCGCGCAACGAGACCTGAGCCATGCTGCAGTCCCTCGCGTCCAGCCTCGGCCCATGGAGCTGGTGGATCTTCGGACTTCTGCTGCTCGCAGCCGAACTCCTCGTCCCCGGCGTCTTTCTGATCTGGATCGGCGCCTCGGCCATCATCGTCGGCGCGCTGTCGCTGCTCTTCTGGGAAGCAGGCTTCTGGTCCTGGCAACTGCAGTTCGTGCTGTTTGCGGCACTCGCCGCCGTGCTCGCCCTTTTCGGTCGGCGCTTTTACTCCAACAACCGTGAGACCGACGAGCCGCTTCTCAACCGGCGCGGCGAAACTCTCGTCGGGCGCACGGCGACGCTCCGGGAACCGATCCGCGAGGGCCGCGGTCGGGTGCATCTCGATGACACCTGGTGGTCGGTCAGAGGTCCGGACCTGCCGGCCGGAACCCAGGTCAGGATCACGTCCGCGGACGGAGGAAAGCTGAGCGTCGAGGCCGTCTGATCAGGCGACGCCGACGCGCAACAGATCGTGGAAGTGGACGATGCCGACCGGATGTCCGTCGTCATCGGTCACCATCAGCGAGGAGATATTGTGCTTGTTGAGGATCGCCATGGCGGCGGTCGCAAGCGTCTTCTCGCTCACCGTCTTCGGCGAACGCGTCATGATGTCGTCGACCATCATGGCGCCGAGATTGAGGTTGAGGCCGCGCGCCAGGTCGCCGTCGGTGACGATGCCGCAGAGCCGGCCGTCCTCGTCCAGCACGCCGACGCAGCCGAAGCGCCGCTCCGACAGCACCATGACGGCCTGCGGCAGTGGCGTGCCCTTGGCCACCAGAGGAATGGTGTCGCCGGTGTGCATGATGTCGCCGATGTAGCTCAGCATCGCGCCGAGCTTGCCGCCCGGGTGGAAGATGCGGAAGTCGAGCGCCGTAAAGCCGCGCGCCTCCAGGAGCGCGACCGTCAGCGCATCGCCCAGTGCCAGCTGCATCAGCGTCGAGGTGGTCGGCGCCAGCCCGTGCGGGCAGGCCTCCTGCTCCTTCGGCAACAGCAACACCACATCGGATTCGCGCGCCAGCGTCGAGATTTCACCCGCCGTCAGCGCGATCAGCGGAATGGAAAACCGCCGGCAGTAGGCAACGATGGTCTGCAGCTCCGCGGTCTCCCCGCTCCAGGACACCGCCAGCACGGCGTCGTCGCGCGAGATCATCCCGAGGTCGCCGTGGCTCGCTTCGGCGGCATGCACGAAGGAAGCCGGCGTTCCGGTGGAGGCAAGCGATGCGGCCAGTTTGGCGCCGATGTGCCCGCTCTTGCCGACGCCGGTAATGATCACCCGGCCGGACAGTCCGAGCACCAGCTCGACGGCGCGCTGGAAGGATTTCCCGAGCCCGTTTTGCAGCGCGCGCTCGAGCGACTCGAGACCGTTTCTCTCGATGCTGATGGTGCGAAGGGCGGATTCGATCACGTCCGCCTCGACCGGCTGGGGTGCGCTCTTGGTCATCAGCGGCATGTAGCGCCTTCTTCAAATGATGTCCACAAACATGAAGCGGGCGGAAACGCCCCCTCCGTCCCCTGCCCACACCAAGTGTTAACCACATGGCTTTACCTTTGCGTAACGATCGCAAGACCCGGGCATGCAGATGACAGTGATGAAACAGCAAGGCGGACGTCAGGCGCTGCATCGGCAGGCCGTCGCGATCCTGCTTGCCTGCTCGACGCTGTCCGCCCCGGCAATGGCCCTTGCGCAGACACTCTATGCCGCCCCGGCTGAGCCGCAGGAGCGCAACATCTACAGCCCGACGAACCCGGTGAACAACGACGGTCGCGAGGGAACCTGGGCGACGGCGCCGGCCATCGGCGTCACGCCCTTGCGGACCCGCCCGGCCATGCCCGCAACGTCCTCCAACGCCTCCGCAGAGCCAGCATCAGCGCTCCTCTCGGGCACCTCCACTGACCCGACCGCGGCTGCCACGGACATAACCGATGCCACCGACCCTGCATCGCTGACCACCGGCGCGGTGACCTCCGGCAACAGCACGCCGGTCAACGACCCGCCCTATGTGGAGGATCTGAACCAGCCCTATCCGGACCTGCTCGATCCGCCCGCCGACGATCCGGCCACAGAGGAGGCGGCGGCGCTTCCCGGCGATCCAACCGGCATCCGGCTCGGCACCCTCCTCCTGCGTCCCTCGATCGGCCAGTCGATCAACCGCGAGACCATTCGCGACGGCGACACGGAGACGAAGCGCAACTATCTGGGCACCACCATCCGCGGCACGCTGACCTCCGACTGGGCGCGCCACCAGCTCTCCGTGACCGGCGAAACCGTCATCGAGCGCAACCTCGGCGGCGGCGAGCAGCCGAAGCCGGAAGGGCAGATCGACGCCAACCTGCGGCTCGACCTTGCCGACGAGACCATCGCCAATATCTCCGCCGGCTACGACTTCGAGCGCGAGGACAACAGCGACCCGAACGCCATCGGCGGCGCCTCGGCTCAGTCCGGCGTGCACCAGTTCAACGGCGGCCTCACCCTGGAACGGGACGCCGGCATCCTTCGCGGACTGGCCGGTCTCGGCATCAGCCGCGAGATCTACGGCGATGCCGAACTCCAGGACGGCTCCAGCCTCGACCTCGGCGACCGCGACCACACCCTGGTCGACGGGCGCCTGCGCCTCGGCTACGAACTCTCGCCGGCCCTCATTCCCTTCGTCGAAGTCCGGGGCGGCCGCAATTTCTACGACCGGACGCAGGATTCCGCAGGCTACGAGCGCTCCTCATGGACCTATGGCGGTCGCGGCGGCGTGGAATTCGATCTCAGCGAGAAGCTGAGGGGCGAACTGGGGCTGGGCTACGAACGGGTGGAGTACGACGACAGCCGTCTCGCGGCGCTCGACGGCCTGACCGTCGACGGCCGCACCGTCTGGTCGCCACAGCGCGGCACGGAGCTGGAGCTGGCCCTGCGGACGACGCTGCAGGATGCCACCGCAGCGGGAGCAAGCGGCTGGGTGGAATACAATCTGGCGGCGACACTGACGCACCAGCTGCGACACAATCTCGTCGGCCGCCTGACCGGTGGCGCGACAGAACGCGTCTTTCCGCAGGCCTCCGACGAGACCACCTGGATCAGCGGCGTCGGCCTCACCTGGAGCCTCAGCCGCTATCTCGATCTGACCGGTGCCGTCGAATACGAATACACCGACCGCACCGGCACCGACACGAAGACCCTGCGGGCAGGTCTCGGCCTGACGCTGCGCAGATAGCAGAACGCCCGGGCTGTACCCGGGCGCTTGTGTTTGCCGTTCCCGATCGGGACCTCAGCTGAGCTTTGCGACCATCTCCCGCAGCGGCCCTTCGATCGCGGGGCGAATGTCGCCACGCTGCAGGGCAAAAGCCAGGTTGGCGAGGATGAAGCCGTCCTTGGCGCCGCAGTCGAAGGTCTCGCCCTTGAAGTGGTAGGCGGCAAATTCCTGTTGCTTGGCAAGCGCCAGCATGCCGTCGGTGAGCTGGATCTCGTTGCCGGCTCCGCGTTCCTGCGTCTCCAGGATGCCGAAGATCTCCGGCTGCAGGATGTAGCGGCCGTTGATGTAGAAGTTGGAAGGCGCCGTGCCCTTGGCCGGCTTCTCCACCATCTCGGTCACCTTGAAGCCTTCGCCGACCTTGTCGCCGACACCGACGATCCCGTACTTGTGGGCCATCTCCGGGTCGCATTCCTCGACGGCCAACACGTTTCCGCCGGTTTCCTCGTAGATCTCGATCATGCCCTTCAGGCAGCTCTTCTCCGACGACATGATCATGTCGGGCAGGAGCACGGCGAAGGGCTCGTTGCCGACTATGTCGCGGGCACACCAGATCGCGTGGCCAAGACCCAGCGGCACCTGCTGGCGCGTGAAGCTCGCCGTGCCGGCTGTCGGCAGGAGGTCCGCCAGCAGGCTGAGCTCGGCGTTCTTGTTGCGCTCGCGCAGCATCTGCTCCAGCTCGAACTGGATATCGAAATAGTCCTCGATGACGCCCTTGCCGCGTCCGGTGACGAACACGAAGTGCTCGATCCCCGCTTCCGCCGCCTCGTCGACGACGTATTGGATGACGGGCTTGTCGACCACCGTCAGCATTTCCTTCGGCACCGCCTTCGTTGCCGGCAGGAACCGGGTCCCAAGTCCAGCAACGGGAAATACAGCCTTACGAATTTTCGTCTGTGCCACGCACACCTCCTGAAGCACACATCATGGTGCCAATCACAATGCGGTTATTTAACCCTGATTTGCTACCGTTTAACAACCGGTGACGTCGCCTGCCTCGATATGGTAAAGAGTTTGTTGACTCTGATGTATTATCCATTCGTTAAGCCGGACACCATGCTCGGTGAAGTATGAACTTTAAGAGCAACGGACACGACTGCCGATGACAATATCCACCATCAATCGCTTTCGCGGATTTGCCTTTGCCCTGATCGCAGGGGCAGCCCTCGCGACCAACCCGATAAATGCCCGTGCCGACACGGGTTTCAAGACTTGGGTTGCAGATTTCTACGCCACCGCCGCTAAAAGTGGCATCAGCCGCTCGACCTACCAGAAGGCCTTCGCCGGTGTCGACGGCCCCGACAAGCGGGTCCTCGAAAAGGCCGCCTACCAGCCGGAGTTCAAGTCGCAGATCTGGGACTACCTGGATTCCCGCGTGAACCCCTATACCGTCAAGATCGGCCAGGAGATGCTGTCGAAACACGGCCGCACCCTGTCCGCGCTGGAAAATCATTTCGGCGTCGACAAGCACGTCCTGCTGGCCATCTGGTCGATGGAGTCCAACTACGGCGCGGTTCTGGAAAAGCGGGATCGCCTGCACCATGTGCCGCAGGCCCTGGCGACGCTTGCCTGGGGCGACCCCAAGCGGGGCAAATTCGCCCGCACCCAGTTGATCTCGGCCCTGAAGATCCTCCAGTCGGGGGAAATCACGCCGGATCACCTCACCGGCTCCTGGGCCGGCGCCATGGGCCACACGCAGTTCATCCCGTCGAGCTATCTTCTCTACAAGGTCGACGCCGACGGCAACGGCAATGCCGACATCTGGGATTCCATCCCCGATGCCCTGGCGACCGCCGCCAACCTCTTGGCCAAGAACGGCTGGCAGACCGGCAAGACATGGGGCTATGAGGCCGTCCTGCCGGGCGGAGCAGCCAAATACGATGGTCAGACGAAGACGCTTGCGCAGTGGGCCGCTCTCGGCTTCTCGCGGCCGAACGGCAAGCCCTTCCCGCGCCCGGGCGACCGGGCGGAGCTGAAGCTGATGGCGGGTGCCAATGGCCCGGCGTTCCTGATGATGCGCAACTTCTTCGTCACCAAGCGGTATAACGCCGCAGACAGCTATGCCCTCGGCGTTGGCCTGCTCGCGGACCAGATCGCCGGCTACGGCGGCATGCAGCAGCGCTGGCCGCGGCCGGACGGCACGCTCGACATGGTGGAAAAGTTCGAGCTGCAGACGAAGCTCAAGCAGCTCGGCTATTACGAGGGCGAGATCGACGGCAACTTCGGTTCAGGCTCCAAGGCCGCCGTCCAGGCCATCCAGCAAAGGCTCGGCATGCCGGCGGACGGCGAACCCTCGCACAACCTTTTGCGGGCGCTTCGTTGACAAGAACAGTCTCTCGCCCCAAATCGCTCTTCTGAACGGCTTGGGGCGAGAGCACACGGCAAAAGCATGAAGGTTTTGCAGACCATGGGCGGCGGACGCTTATTCAGCCGGTGCACGGTGATGATCCTCACCCTGCTGCTGGCATGGCCCCTGCAGTGGGCCCCGGCGGCCGCACAGGAACCCCTTCCGCGCCGCAACCTCCTCGACATGATCTTCGGCGGCGGTCGGCGCTATATCGATCCGCCGCCTCCGGTCCGGGAAGTCGCACCCCGGCGCCCGCGTCAGCGGCAGCGCGAACAGTCGCAGCCGCGGCGCAATCGCGCGCCGACGGCCCGCGCCTCCGCCCCCCGCCCGGCAGCGCCTGCCGCTCCCGCCAAACCCGATCCGGTCGCAAAGCTCGAGAACGCCCGTCAGATCCTCGTGGTGGGCGACTTCCTTGCCGGTGGCCTCGGAGACGAGCTGAAGACCGCCTTCGAAGAATCCCCAGGCGTTGCCATCACCGAGCGGAGCAACGGCTCCTCCGGTCTGGTGCGCCAGGATTACTACAACTGGCCCGGCCAGCTTCCCGCTCTCATCGACGAGGTCAAGCCGGCGCTTGTGGTGGTCATGATCGGCGCCAACGACCGGCAGGAGATGCAGACCGGCAGCGGGCGCGTCGATTTCCCAAGTGACGCCTGGTTCAAGGAATACGAGAAGCGCGTGCGCGACTTCGGCACGATCGTCACCAGCCGCAAGATACCGCTGCTGTGGGTCGGCCTGCCGTCCTTCCAGTCACCATCCCTGATGCGGGACGCCGTCAAGCTGAACGGTGTCTATCGCTCCGAGATCGCCAAGATCGGCGGCGAATTCGTCGACATCTGGGATGGCTTCGTCGACGAGGACGGCAAATTCATCGTCACCGGTTCCGACATGAACGGCCAGCAGGCGCGCCTGCGCGGCTCCGACGGCATCAATTTCACCACCGCCGGCAAGCGCAAGCTGGCCTTCTATGTGGAGAAATACGCCCGTCGCCACCTCGGCGAGATGGCAAGCCCCGAACTGGTGACGCTCGACGCCAGCAGCCTGCCGGAACTGCAGATCCTGCCGCCTTCGCCGAGCGCTGCCGTCCCCGTTCAGCCGATCAGCCTGACGGATCCGGAGCTGGATGGCGGCAGCGTGCTCCTGGGCGGCGCCCCGCCGCCCGCTCAGCTCATCGAGACACCGCGCGACATGCTCGTCCGGCGCGGCGAACTTCCGCCGGCGCCCAAGGGCCGGATCGACGACTACGCTCTGCCATCAACCCAGTGACCGATGGTGCTGCCGTCAGGCCGGCAGCCTTTCCAAAACACGGTCTTGAAGGCTCTTTCCGCGGCCGTATGGTGGTCGATGCGATCAATGAAGTTCTGCGCTCTCGGACGTACATCCTGAAGATACTGGTCCGGCCCAAGCATCTTGCGTTGATTGAGTGCAGCCGTATCGAGCAGATCGAAATCCACTCGTTCTAGACTACAATGCCAACCCGGACTCCGTCCGGCCCAGCCCTTGCAATGGTGCGCTAGCAAGTTTTCCCGGCTGCTGTACCCGTGGAAGTCGAAGGTGATTATCCCGTTCGTGACATATGCATGTCCACCGGAAAACCCCTCGGCCGGAATGATCCGCTCAGCGTAAAAGCCGGGCAAGGGCGGCTGCCGTAGAAACACACCGGCGAGGATGTGACATGCACCATAGCCGAAGAAGATACGATCAGGCAGCGCCCAGCGCCTTACCGGATCTTTTTTGATACCGTGCTTCAGGATGTACATTGAGGCATGCTTGATCCGATTCCACATGCACGTCAAACAGCGATGATGACGATGTGCCCTCTCCCCCATCCATCATGGGAAAGGGCACATCCTAAGCCTTGTATCGTCAGGCCGGCAGCACCGAGGCGCCCATCAGCGCCTCGTCGATGGCGCGCGCCGCCTGGCGGCCTTCGCGGATCGCCCAGACCACCAGCGACTGGCCGCGACGCACATCGCCGGCCACCCAGAACTTCTCCACCGAGGTCTTGTAGTCGCGGTCGTTGGCAACGACGTTGGTCGAGCCGCGGCGGTCGACGTTGAGCGTCAGCTTGCCGTCGAGCTCGCTGAGGGGACCCTCCTGCAGCGGCCCGGAGAAGCCGATGGCGATGAAGGCGAGATCCGCCTTGATGATGAAGTCGGTCCCCGCGATCGGCTGGCGGCGGTCGTCGACCTCGCAGCAGCGTACGCCGGTCAGATGCCCGTCCTCGCCAACGAACTCCAGCGTCGCGACTTGGAATTCGCGCATCGCGCCTTCGGCCTGGCTCGACGAGGTGCGCATCTTGGTGGCCCAGAACGGCCAGACGGCGAGCTTGTCTTCCTTCTCCGGCGGCTGCGGGCGGATGTCGAGCTGGGTGACCTTGACGGCCCCCTGGCGAAAGGCGGTGCCGACGCAGTCGGAGGCCGTGTCGCCGCCACCGACGACCACCACGTGCTTGGCGCCCGCCAGGATCGGGTCGGCCGGCCAGCCGACGCTGTCGATGTTCTCGCGCCCGACGCGACGGTTCTGCTGCACCAGATAGGGCATGGCGTCATGGACGCCCTGCAGGTCGACGCCGGGAATGCCGGCGGCGCGAGGCGTTTCCGACCCGCCGCAGTAGAGCACCGCATCATGCTCGGCGAGCATCTGCTCGACCGGCATGTCGACGCCGACGTTGACGCCGCAATGGAAGGTGACGCCCTCGCCCTTCATCTGCTCGACGCGGCGGTCGATGAAGTTCTTCTCCAGCTTGAAGTCCGGGATGCCGTAACGCAGCAGCCCGCCGGGCTTGCTCTCGCGCTCGTAGACATGCACGTCGTGGCCGGCGCGGCCAAGCTGCTGCGCCGCGGCCAGGCCGGCGGGACCGGATCCGATGACGGCGACCTTGCGGCCGGTCTTTTCCGTCGCCGGTTGCGGGCCGACCAGGCCAAGTTCATAGGCCTTGTCGGCAATCGCCTGCTCGATCGTCTTGATCGCGACCGGCGAGTCCTCGAGGTTCAGCGTGCAGGCTTCCTCGCAAGGGGCCGGGCAGACGCGGCCGGTGAACTCGGGGAAGTTGTTGGTCGAATGCAGGTTGCGGATCGCCTCTTCCCACTTGCCGCTGTAGACGAGGTCGTTCCAGTCCGGAATCTGGTTGTGAACCGGGCAGCCAGTCGGCCCATGGCAATAGGGAATGCCGCAATCCATGCAGCGCGCCGCCTGCTTGGTGACCTCGGCATCCGACATCGGAATGGTGAATTCACGGAAATGGCGGATACGGTCCGACGCTGGCTGGTATTTCATCACCTGCCGGTCGATTTCCATGAAACCTGTAACCTTGCCCATGTGTCGTCCCCTATTAAAGCAGGGTGCCTGTCGGCCCCCAGTACCAGTAGGCGAAGCCCAAGGCCGCCCCCAGTACAAACAATTCGATTCCGATAATACCACTTGCGACGAAGGCAGCCGCCGGAACGGCGACCGCTATACCCACGGCAAGCAGCCGATGAATGAGGCGCAGGCGGTTCACTCCGCGGCAACGCCCATGCGCATCCGCTCCATCTCCTCCAGCGCACGCCGGTATTCCACCGGCATGACCTTGCGGAACTTCGGCCGGAATTCGGTCCAGCGGTCGAGGATCTCCTTGGCCCGCTCCGAACCCGTGTAATGCAGATGGTTGGAGATCATCTGGTAGAGCCGCTCCTCGTCGTGGCGCGTCATGTCCTCGGACACGTCGACGCGTCCCTTGTGCATGAGGTCGCCGCCGTGGTGGTGCAGTTTCTCCAGCATGTCGTCCTCTTCCGGAACCGGCTCGAGCTCGACCATCGCCATATTGCAGCGCTTGGCGAAATCGCCGATCTCGTCGAGCACATAGGCCACGCCGCCCGACATGCCGGCCGCGAAGTTGCGGCCCGTCTCGCCGAGCACGACGACGATGCCGCCGGTCATGTACTCGCAGCCATGGTCGCCGACGCCCTCGACGACGGCCAGCGCCCCGGAGTTGCGCACGGCAAAGCGTTCGCCGGCCACGCCGCGGAAGTAGCATTCCCCGGTGATGGCGCCGTAGAGCACGGTATTGCCGACGATGATCGCCTCTTCCGCCTTCAGCCTCGAGTTTTCCGGCGGGCGCACGATGATGCGGCCGCCCGACAGGCCCTTGCCGACGTAGTCGTTGCCGTCACCCACCAGATCGAAGGTGATGCCGCGGGCAAGGAAGGCCCCGAACGACTGGCCGGCCGTGCCGCGCAGCGTCACGTGGATGGTGTCGTCCTTCAGCCCCTTGTGGCCCCAGCGCTTGGCCAGCGCACCCGAGAGCATCGCGCCCGCGGACCGGTCGACGTTCTTGATCGGCACTTCGAAGACCACCGGCTCCTTGTTTTCCAGGGCCGGCATCGACTTCTCGATCAGCTTGCGGTCGAGGACGTCGTCGATCGGGTGCTTCTGCCGCTCGGTCCAGTAAGTCGCTTCCTTCGGTGCATCCACCTTGTGGAAGATCTTGGAGAAGTCGAGACCCTCGGACTTCCAGTGGGCGATCATCTCGTCCTTGGAGAGAAGCTCCGACATGCCGATGATGTCATCGAGCCTGGTGTAGCCGAGGGCTGCCAGCATCTCGCGCACTTCTTCCGCCACGAAGAAGAAGTAGTTGATGACATGCTCCGGCGTACCCTTGAAGCGCTTGCGCAGGACCGGATCCTGCGTCGCCACGCCCACCGGACAGGTGTTGAGGTGGCACTTGCGCATCATGATGCAGCCGGCGGCAATCAGCGGGGCCGTCGCGAAGCCGAACTCGTCGGCACCGAGCAGCGCCCCGATGATGACGTCGCGGCCGGTCTTCAGGCCGCCGTCGACCTGCAGCGCGATGCGCGACCGCAGCCCGTTCAGCACCAGCGTCTGCTGCGTCTCCGCAAGGCCGATCTCCCAGGGGGAACCGGCGTGCTTCAGCGACGTCAGCGGCGAGGCACCCGTGCCGCCGTCGAAGCCGGCGATCGTGATGTGATCGGCGCGCGCCTTGGCGACGCCCGCGGCCACCGTGCCGACGCCGACTTCCGAGACGAGCTTGACCGAGACATCCGCTTCCGGATTGACGTTCTTCAGGTCGTAGATCAGCTGTGCCAGATCCTCGATCGAATAGATGTCATGGTGCGGCGGCGGCGAGATCAGGCCGACGCCCGGCGTCGAATGCCGGGTCTTGGCAACCGTCGCATCCACCTTGTGGCCGGGCAGCTGGCCGCCCTCGCCGGGCTTGGCACCCTGCGCCACCTTGATCTGCAGCATGTCGGCATTGACCAGGTATTCGGTCGTCACGCCGAAGCGGCCCGAGGCGATCTGCTTGATGGCCGAACGCTCGGGGTTCTGCGAGCCGTCCGGCAGCGGGAAGTAGCGGTCGCTCTCCTCGCCGCCCTCGCCGGTGTTCGACTTGCCGCCGATCCGGTTCATGGCGATGGCGAGCGTCGTATGCGCCTCGCGGCTGATCGAGCCGAAGGACATGGCGCCCGTCGAGAAGCGCTTGACGATGTCGACCGCAGACTCGACCTCGTCGACAGACACCGGCTTGCGACCGATATCCTCTGCCGACTTGATCTTGAACAGGCCGCGGATGGTGTTCATCCGGATCGCGGTCTCGTTGACCATCGCCGAGAATTCGCGGTAGCGCTCCTGGCTGTTGCCGCGCACGGCGTGCTGCAGCGAGGCCACCGCATCCGGCGTCCAGGCATGGCTTTCGCCGCGGATGCGGTAGGCATATTCGCCGCCGATGTCGAGCGTGCGGGCCAGCACCGGATCCTTGCCGAAGGCGGCCCGGTGACGTGTCACCGTCTCCTGGGCGATCTCGGCCAGGCCGACGCCCTCGATGGTGGTCGCCGTGCCGAAGAAGTACTTGTTGACGAGCTCGGTCGACAGGCCGATGGCGTCGAAGATCTGCGCGCCGCAATAGGACTGGTAGGTCGAGATGCCCATCTTGGACATGACCTTCAGCATGCCCTTGCCGACCGCCTTGATGTAGCGGGTCACGACCTCGCTGGCATCGACTTCCTTCGGGAACTCGCCACGGGTGTGCATGTCGATGAGCGTATCGAAGGCGAGATAGGGGTTGATGGCTTCCGCGCCGAAACCGGCGAGACAGCAGAAATGGTGGATTTCGCGCGGCTCGCCCGTCTCCACGACGAGGCCGACGGAGGTGCGAAGCCCCTTGCGGATCAGGTGGTGGTGGACGGCCGCCGTCGCCAGCAGCGCCGGAATGGCGATGCGGTCCGGCCCGACCTGGCGGTCGGACAGCACGATGATGTTGTAGCCGCCCTTGACGGCTGCTTCCGCCCGCTCGCAGAGGCGATCGAGCATTTCCGGCATGCCTTCGGCACCGCGCTCGATGTCATAGGTGAAGTCGAGCGTCTTGGTGTCGAACAGGTCCTCCGTGTGACCGATGGAGCGGATCTTCTCCAGGTCGCCGTTCGTCAGGATCGGCTGGCGCACTTCCAGCCGCTTGGCCCGCGCAGCACCCTCGTGGTCGAGGATGTTCGGCCGCGGTCCGATGAAGGAGACGAGGCTCATCACCAGTTCTTCGCGGATCGGATCGATCGGCGGGTTGGTCACCTGCGCGAAATTCTGCTTGAAATAGGTGTAGAGCAGCTTCGACTTCATCGACATCGCCGAAATCGGCGTGTCCGTGCCCATCGAACCGATTGCCTCCTGGCCGGTGGTGGCCATCGGCGACATCAGGATGCGGGTATCTTCCGAGGTGTAGCCGAAGGCCTGCTGGCGGTCGAGCAGCGACACGTCGCGGCGCAGCGCCCGCGGCTCCACCGGCTTCAGCTCTTCCAGGATCAGCTGCGTGTTGTTGAGCCACCTGCGGTAGGGATGCTTGGTGGCCAGCTCGCGCTTGACCTCCTCGTCGGAGACGATGCGGCCCTTTTCCATGTCGATCAGCAGCATCTTGCCCGGCTGCAGGCGCCACTTCTTGATGATCGTCTCTTCCGGCACGGGCAGCACGCCGGCTTCCGAGGCCATGATGACGCGGTCGTCCGAGGTCACGACGTAGCGGGCCGGGCGCAGGCCGTTGCGGTCGAGCGTCGCGCCGATCTGCTTGCCGTCGGTGAAGGCGACAGCCGCCGGGCCGTCCCACGGCTCCATCAGGGCCGCGTGGTATTCGTAGAATGCCTTGCGCTCAGGCGACATCGACTGGTTGCCGGCCCAGGCCTCCGGGATCAACATCATCACCGCATGCGCCAGCGAATAGCCGCCGCGCGTCAGGAATTCGAGCGCGTTGTCGAAGCAGGCGGTGTCCGACTGGCCCTCGTAGGAAATCGGCCAGAGCTTGGAAATGTCCTCGCCGAAGAGCGGCGAAGACACCGACGCCTGGCGTGCAGCCATCCAGTTGACGTTGCCGCGCAGCGTGTTGATCTCGCCGTTATGGGCGACCATCCGGTACGGGTGGGCGAGCTTCCAGGACGGGAAGGTATTGGTGGAGAAGCGCTGGTGTACCAGCGCGACCGCCGATTCAAACCGCGGATCGGACAGGTCCTTGTAGTAGGCGCCGACCTGATAGGCGAGGAACATGCCCTTGTAGACGATCGTCGAGGACGACAGCGACACGGGATAGAAGCCGGTCTCCTGGCCGCCGAAGGCGTCGTAGATGCGGTTCGAGATCACCTTGCGCAGGGTAAACAGCTTGCGCTCGAAATCATGGTTGGTCGCAGCGTCGCGTCCCGCGCCGATGAAGACCTGCACGTGATGCGGCTCGGTGGCGGCAATCTCGGGCGCCTTCGACAGCGACGAATTGTCGACCGGCACGTCGCGGAAGCCGAGGAACTGCTGTCCCTCCTCCGCGATCACCTCGACGATCACCTTCTTGAAATGCTCGATCTGCGCCGGGTCGCGCGGCATGAAGATGTGGCCGGCGGCATATTCCCCGGCCTTCGGCAGCGTCACGCCCTGCTTCGCCATCTCCTCGCGGAAGAAGCGGTCCGGGATCTGCACCAGCAGGCCCGCGCCGTCGCCCATCAGCGGATCGGCACCGACGGCGCCGCGATGGGTCAGGTTCTCGAGGATGAAGAGGCCGTCCTTGACGATCTGGTGCGACTTCTGGCCCTTCATGTGGGCGATGAAGCCGACGCCGCAGGCATCGTGCTCGTTGCGCGGATCATAAAGCCCCTGCGCCGCCGGCAGGCCGGACGCCACGAAGGCTGGGCGCGTTTCCGCAGTCTTGCTCGCGTCATCCAGGATGCCGGCAGCATGCGTCTCGACAGTCTTCGTCATCGTCTTTCCTCCTTTGGTCCCGCAGGACAAGGTGGTTGGCAATCGGTTGGCTCGATACCCGCCGCGCGGACACCGCCTCTGCCTTCCCTGTTCGGAACGGCACGGCGGATTAAACGCGTTATCGAGCAAAATAGGACAACATATATGACCTATTCCTGCGTTTTCTATCGCATAGTTCTCACCCCGCCGCAAGGGGCCGCGTTAACACCTTGCAAGTCAACGCCGACAGAAGATTGCCGCCCATGTCGCTTGAGCAGACATTTTATGTCCGGATCGCGCGCTGGCGCTGCCCGCTTCTTGCTCACCACCCAACATCGCGAGCCCCGGATTGATCCTGAAGGCAAAACCACTAAGGTCGCCTCTCTCCCAAGCCTAAGGAAGCATCCATGTTCTTCGCGTCAGACAACTGGGCCGGTGCCCATCCCGCCATCAACGAGCGGCTCATGCGTGAGTCGACCCGATTTGCGGCTGCCTATGGAACGAGCGAACTCGACCGCTCCATTGAGCAGCGCTTCAACGACCTCTTCGAGCGTGAAGTCGCCGTCTTCTTCGTCGCCACCGGTACGGCGGCAAACTCGCTGGCGCTTGCCAGCGTCGAACGGCCGGGGGGCGTCGTCTTCGCCCATACCGAAGCGCACGTCATCGAAGACGAATGTGGCGCTCCCGACTTCTTCAGCGGCATGCGCATGATACCAGTGGACGGCGGCGAGGGAAAGATGAACCCCCTCAACCTGAAGGCCCGGATGGCGCGCTACCCCCAGGACGCGGTCCATCACGGCCGTGCCGCGGCCATCACCCTGACCCAGGCAACCGAGGTCGGCAGCATCTACAGCCTCGACGAGATCAAGGCCATTTCCAGCATTGCCAAGGCCGGAAGCCTGCCGCTGCACATGGATGGCGCCCGCTTCGCCAATGCCCTGATCGGGCTCGACACGACGCCGGCGGACATGACGTGGCAACGCGGCGTCGACATCCTCTCCTTCGGCGGCACCAAGAACGGCTGCTGGTGCGCCGAGGCGATCGTCTTCTTCGATCCGGCCATGGCGAAAGAACTGCCCTTCATCCGCAAGCGGACGGCGCAGCTCTTTTCCAAGTCCCGCTTCATCGCCGCCCAGTTCGATGCCTACCTGAAGGATGGCCTGTGGCTGGAACTCGCCGCCCATGCCAACGCCATGGCCGACCGCCTGCGCGAGGGCCTGCGCGCCTCCAACAGCGCCCGCCAGGCATGGCCGACGCAATCGAACGAGGTCTTCGCCATCGTCCCGAAAGCATCCGCGAAGGCCGCCGCTGACAAGGGCGCGAAGTTCTACGACTGGCTGCAGCCGAGCAACATGCAGGATACGGTTTCCGACGATGAAACCCTGATCCGCCTCGTCACCAGCTTCGCGACCACCGCGGAAGACGTCGACGCCTTCCTAGACGCGATCGCCTAGGCGCCACGCAAACGAAAGGCGGCCCCTCCGCAAGGAGGAGCCGCCTGATCTCTGGGCAGAATCGAGACCGTTAGTTGATCTGCTGCGGGGCGACCTGCGCCTCGATGGTCTTCGCCGTGTCGTTGCCCTCGGCAGCGATCGCGATGCGGCGCGGCTTCATGGCTTCAGGGATGTTCCGGAGAAGGTCGATGTGCAGCAGCCCGTTCTTCAGCGAGGCGGTCTGGACCTCGACGTGGTCGGCCAGCTGGAAGCGGCGCTCGAAGGCACGCTTGGCGATGCCGCGGTAGAGATATTCGCTCTCGCCGGCGCTCTCTTCCTCGTTCTTTTCACCCTTCACCGTCAGCACATGGGCATGCGCTTCGATGCTGAGCTCCTGCTCGTCGAAGCCGGCGACGGCCATGGTAATCCGGTAGGTGTTATCGCCGGTGCGTTCGATGTTGTAGGGCGGATAGGTCTGGGCCTGCTCCGGCTGTCCGCGGGTGTCGAGAAGATTGAAGAGACGGTCGAAACCGACGGTCGAGCGATAAAGGGGGGCGAAGTCGACGTTACGCATGTGTGTCCTCCTGGGAAGCGACGTTGCGATTTTTCAGATGGCCGTCCGCACCCCGTTCGGCGATGCGGCGGCCGGTCAACGGGCCCGTTCTGGCGCCCGCAGGAATTAGATGGGAACTGGATTTTTCCGCGTCAAGACCTGCGGTCGCGCACGCCTGACAGGCTGCTGAACACCGCATGAATGCGCGGTTCCGGTGGGGTTCACGCCCCGGCGGATAAACCCTCGCTCACCGGCGGACGCAAGTCCGTCGCTGACTGGAGCCACGTCCCTTCTCTTCAGTCAGACTGCCGGAGCAGAGGGCCAATCGGCCCCCTGCTCCGGCTTTTTTCCTTGACCTTGCAGCCCCAGGGCCTATCGCTGGAGAAAATCCCTCCTGCCCTTCTCGGACCGATGGACGACATCCTTCACCTCACGCCGGACAATCCGCCGCCCGCCAATTGCACCGCAGGCTACTTCACCGGCCACAAGGGCGCGCGCCTGCGCTACGCGATCTTCCGGTCGGAGATTTCGCCCGCCAGGGGGACGGTCGTGCTGGTCCAGGGCCGCAACGAGTTCATCGAGAAGTATTTCGAGACGATCCGCGACCTCAACGCCATGGGTCTCTGGGTCGCCACCTTCGACCTGCGCGGCCAGGGCGGCTCGGATCGCCTCCTGAAGAACAGCCGCAAGGGCCATGTCCGGCGCCTGCCCGACTACGAGCGCGACCTGGAAATCTTCCTCGAGCACATCGTCCTGCCCGATACCCGCCTGCCCTTCTTCCTCGTCGCCCATTCCACCGGCGCGCTCGTCGCGCTGTCGGCCGCGCCACGGCTGGCCAACCGCGTCAGCCGCATGGCGCTCGCCGCCCCTTACGTCGGGCTGCGCCATGAACGGCTCCCGACCGGGATCATCCGCCCACTTGCGGCGGTTGCCAGTTGGACCGGCTTCGGTCGAGTGTCCACCGGCGGCGACCGCAGCGCCCGCCCCTTCGCCGGCAATCCCCTGACATCCTCGGCTGAACGCTTCGCCCGCAACGCCAACATCATCGCGGCGCATCCGGAGCTGACGGTCGGGGCGCCCACCTTCCGCTGGCTGCACGAGACGCTGCGGGCGGCCACACGTGTATCTACTCAGGACCACCTGACGCGCATCCACATCCCGACGCTGATCCTGGCGCCGGTTCTCGACGGCGTGATCCCCTATGCCGCGCAGGAAGAGCTGTCGCGCAACTTCCGCGCCGGCCAGCTGGTGACGATCAACGGCGCCCGCCACGAGCTCTTCCAGGAACGCGATATCTACCGTGCGCAGGCACTGGCCGCCATCGAGGCCTTCATGCCCGGTCTCGACGGCGGCATGGACCTTTCGGAAAGCGCAGCCTGACCGTCAGCTATTGCCCAGGATGCTGATCGCCTGCGCATGCAGTTCGGCCGTGCCGGCAGCAACGATGTTGCCGCCTGATTCGGGTCTCCCGCCGTCCCAGGTGGTGATGATGCCGCCCGCCTGTTCGATCAGCGGGATCAGCGCCCCGACGTCGTAGGGCTTGAGACTGCTTTCGATCACCAGATCCACATGCCCGGCAGCGAGAAGCGCATAGGCGTAGCAGTCCGTCCCGTAGCGGAAGAGCCGCACGTGCCGCTCAACCGCATGATAACGCTCCGCCTCCTCTTCGAGGAAGATGTGCGGCGAGGTGGTGAAGAGGATCGCGTCGGAAAGATCCTTGCAGGCCCGCGTCGCAATCTGCCGCTTCCCGTCCGGACCGCTGTACCAGGCGCGCTCGCCGTCGGCGAAATAGCGCTCTCCGGTAAATGGCTGGTCCATCATTCCCATGACCGACCGGCCGCCGCTCTGGAAGCCGATCAGCGTTCCCCACATCGGCACGCCCGAGATGAAGGCGCGCGTACCGTCGATCGGATCGATGACCCAGATGTGCTCGCGGTCGAGACCGATGTCGTCGTGTTCTTCGCCGAGAATGCCGTGCCCCGGAAACCGCGCCTCGATCAGCGCCCGGATGGCGCTCTCGGCTGCACGGTCGCCCTCCGTGACCGGATCGAAGCCGCCTGCCAGCTTGTTGGTGATGGAGGCGCCGGTGCGAAACCGCGGCAGTGTCTCCGCCTTTGCGGCATCGGCGAGTGTGTTGAAGAAGGCGCGATCGGGAAGCATGGAAACCTCGGAATGGAAACCTCGGGGCACTCAGCCGGCTCACGAGGCAATGTGGGAGAGATGCAACACAACTGTTCAATATTTAGCCAGCGGAGGACCATGCTTGACGTTTGTGCAATGTGAAAGTAGCGTGACAGTGCAGTCTTTGACTGTAATGCCCTCCTTGGGTGTTTCCTCCCTAGACTAGCCGCGCTTCGGCGCGGTTTTTTTTGCCCGAGGGAAAGCCGAAACGTTGCGGGTGATTCGAGAGGTCATTCCGCCGCCAGCGCGGTGGTGCTGCCGAATTCATCGGCAAATTCCGCCATCAGCCGCATGAAGCAGGACAGCGCGCCGGCAACGGCCTCGAACTCCGGCCGCTTCTCGAGCGTCACCTCGTCCACATAGAGCGCCCGGTTGATCTCGATCTGCAGTGCATGCAGACCCCGCACCGGCCGTCCATAATGCTCGGTAATGAAGCCGCCCGCATAGGGCTTGTTGCGCGCCGCCGAGAAGCCGAGGTCGGTGAGGAAGCTGATGGCCGCGCGCGACAGATCCGCCGAAGCACTCGTGCCGAATCGGTCGCCGATGATGAAGTCCGGCCGGATCTCCGATCCGGCGATCCGGATGTTGCCGGGCATCGAATGGCAGTCGATCAGGATGCTGAAACCGAAGCGCGTATGCGTGCGGGCAATCAGCCTGCGCAAAGCGGCGTGGTAGGGCTTGTAGAGCGCGTCGATGCGCGACAGCCCCTCCTCGACACTGAGCCGCCGCCGGTAGATCTCCATGTTCTCCGCGACAATCCGGGGAATGGTGCCGAGCCCGCCGGCCACCCGCAGCGAATTGATGTTGGCAAAGGGCGGCAAGGCCCCGTCGAACATCTTCGGATCCAGTTCGTAGGGCTCGCGGTTGACGTCGAGATAGGCGCGCGGGAAATGGGCCGCCAGAAGCGGCGCGCCGAGCTCCGGCGCCGCGGCGAAGAGCTCGTCCACATAATGATCGGCAGAGCGCCGTATGGCGACCGAATCAAGCCGTGCATCATTGAGAAATGAGGGTGGGTACCGGTTGCCGCTATGGGGCGAATTGTAGACGAATGGGATGGTGTGAGCGGTCGGTTCCCTTATCTCGAAGTGCTCGAAATCGCCCGTCACGCAATCCATCTAGCCTTTACCATGTCACGAACTTCCATAAGCGGCATGTTGCCAGTTGCCCATGGTGAAGTCCATACTATCTGTGTGTTATAAGGATCTGCGTCCGCCGCCATTAAATGGGCCCTTAACGCATTTTGGCTAGGCTGGACGCTTGAAATTTCTCGTGATGGATGACGACCCCGGATGATACAAAAAATTCTTCTCGCTGAAGATGACAACGACATGCGCCGATTTCTGGTGAAGGCGCTGGAAAAGGCGGGCTATCAGGTCTCGTCCTTCGACAACGGCGCCAGCGCCTACGATCGGCTGCGCGAAGAGCCCTTCTCGCTGCTCTTGACCGATATCGTCATGCCCGAGATGGACGGCATCGAACTCGCACGCCGCGCCACCGAACTCGATCCCGACCTCAAGGTGATGTTCATTACCGGTTTTGCGGCCGTTGCCCTCAACGCTGATTCGAAGGCTCCCAAGGACGCCAAGGTGCTTTCCAAGCCCTTCCACCTGCGTGATCTCGTCAATGAGGTCAACAAGATGCTCGCCGCCGCCTGACCCACAAGGGCCGGACGCGGAGCTGTTCAAAAAAGCTTCGCATTCGGCCGCAAAACCAGTTGACGACCCCGCGACCTTGTGGTCTATGCGCCGTCGTCGGATGGGCGTGTAGCTCAGCGGGAGAGCACTACGTTGACATCGTAGGGGTCACAGGTTCAATCCCTGTCACGCCCACCATCCGATCCCTTGTTTATCAAGATGTTGAGGCTCCGCAGGGAGCCTTTTTCATGTCTGGGCAGCTCTTCGGCCGGTTCGCGCCGCCTCATGATTTCCCGCCATCGTCCCTCCATCCGCCGTTACGCTCCAGAAGTTCGATCTGGATCTGCTGCAGCTCGGCCAGCCGGTTCCACTGGCGCGCCATCTGGTGGTCGATCTTTTCGTGCAGCTGGCGGATCTCCAGTTCCGCCCGAAGGTTGACCATATAGTCGCTTTCGGCCCGTTGCCGGTCCTTATATTCCTGCCGCTTCTGGCTCATCATGATGATCGGCGCCTGCAGGGCGGCGATGCAGGAAAGCACGAGATTGAGCAGGATGAACGGATAGGGATCGAACGCCGTGGACAGCATCCCGGACGCATTGACGAGCATCCAGAGGATAAGGACGACGCCGAACGTGCCGATGAAGCTCCAGGAGCCACCGAAGGAGGCGACCGCATCGGCCGCCCGTTCGCCGAAGGATCGCGACGGCTCCAGCGCCAGCTCGGCGCTCGACTGCACCGTCGAGGCCCCCTTCTCGATGCTGTCGAGCACCCGGCGGTCGAGTTCGGAAAGCTCTCCCCGCTCGTCGTTCAGAAGCTTCTCCACATAACTGCGCCGGCAGCGCGCAAGATCGTCATCGCAGATCATTGGATCCGTGATCCCGCTTACATCCTCGGCGATCATCGCCCGGAGCGAAGGCTTCAGATCCTCCACCTTGTGCATTTTTCGGGCCGGATAAGACTTTCCGCAGACGACACAGCGGACGGCAGAAGACGTATCATCGACAGATGAAGTATTCATGGAATGCGACTTTCTTTGATTTCTGATCACGGAGTATAATTGCGCCGACTGTCGGAATCGACTTCCAGCGCCTTCCTCCCCACTTGATTTTTCTAGATTTTCATCGTCTGACTTCTCGCTGTTGAAATGAGCCGCTATAGGGTTGCGAAGGCGGCAAATTGGTCGATCGACAAGCGTTTTTCAGGGGCGGACGGATATGGTTCAGAAGATTACTCCCGTGATCATGGCGGGCGGCAAGGGCACGCGTCTGTGGCCCCTGTCACGGGCAAGTGCGCCGAAGCAGTTCATCCAGTTCGTCGGCGACCAGACGCTGTTCCAGGCGACACTGTCGCGCGTCTCCAACCCGGATCTCTACGAACCGCCGGTTGTCGTTACCAATGAAGACTTCCGCTTCCTCGTCGCCGAGCAGGCACGCGAGCTCGGCATCACGCTGGCGGCCACGCTGCTGGAGCCCATGGCGCGCAACACCGCGGCAGCGGTTGCGGCAGCGGCAGCCTTCGTGGCCGATCGCGCCGGTGAGGACGCGATCCTGCAGGTTCTCGCCTCCGACCATGAGATCGTTGCAGACGAGCGCTACTTCGACGCGATCCGGATCGCCCGCGAGACTGCCCTTGCCGGAAAGCTCGTCACCTTCGGCATCAACCCATCGGAGCCCGCCACCGGCTACGGCTACATCGAGAGCGGCGACGCCCTTCCGACCGGCGCCCACGCCGTCAAGCGCTTCGTCGAGAAGCCGGTCCTGGCCGAAGCCGAGCGCATGCTGGCCGCCGGTGGCTTCTACTGGAACTCCGGCATCTTCATGTTCGTGGCGAGCCAGGTGCTGAGCGAGATGGAGACATTTGCGCCTGACGTCGCCGCGGCAGCGCGCGAATCGGTCGACAAGGCGGTCGCCGATCTCGACTTCGTCCGCCTCGACGCCGGCGCCTTCGCCAGAAGCCCGGACATCTCCATCGACTACGCGATCATGGAAAAGACGAAGAAGGCCGCGGTCGTTCCCGCCTCCTTCACCTGGTCCGACCTCGGCAGCTGGGACGCCGTGTGGAAGCTCGGCACCCGCGACGAGGCCGGCAACGTCGTCTCCGGCAATGCCACGCTTATCGACACCCGCAACTCGCTGGTGATGTCGCGCACCAGCCATCTGGCGGTCCAGGGCCTGGACAATGTCGCGGTGATCGCCAGCGAAGACGCCGTCTACATCGGCCGCCTGGAAGACAGCCAGAACGTCGGCCAGCTGGTCAAACTGCTTGCTGCGGGCAAGGCGACCTCGGCGCTGACGAAGACGCATCCCACGTCCTACCGCCCCTGGGGCGGCTACACCTCGGTGCTGAACGGCGACCGCTTCCAGGTGAAGCGTCTCTTCGTGCTGCCCGGCAAGAAGCTCTCGCTGCAGAAGCACCATCATCGCTCCGAGCACTGGATCTGCGTCAAGGGCACCGCCGAAGTGACCGTCGGCGACGAGGTGAAGACGGTGCGCGAAAACGAATCCGTCTACATCCCGCAGGGCGAGGTCCATCGCCTGGCCAACCCCGGCAAGATCCTCCTGGAGATGATCGAGGTGCAGACCGGTTCCTATCTCGGCGAGGACGACATCATCCGCATCGTCGATGAGTTCGGCCGCAGCTGATCCGGCAACACCGGGTTTGAAGGCCGGCGCCCCTGCGGCAGCCGGCCTTCCCCAAGACGCCTGACGCCGTCGCTTCCGGCTGACTGCCGATTGCCGGGCGAATGTGCCGGCGCCACCTTGCTTTCCCCTTCTGCATTGCACACACTCCGACGCGTTCATTCTGCGCCGGCAGCAAGGAGCTGAAAGAGGATATGGCAAAGGCACCGGCAGCGAACCTCGGGCAGGCAGCACCGGGCGGCGTCGATCCGCTCCTGGGCTACAGCGCCCTCCCCGGCATCGCCGACGAGATGGTGGACGCCGACGGCAACATCCGTCCGGTCTGGCAGCAGTTCGTTGCAGCCTTGCGGGGCATGCCCGACGGCGAGCTGCAGGAACGTTTTTCCCGCGCCTCCCGCTATCTGCGCGACGCCGGCGTCTTTTACCGATCCTATGCATCCGGGGAAACCGCAGAGCGCAGCTGGCCGCTCTCCCATATTCCGGTGCTGATCGACGAGAAGGAGTGGGCGGAGGTCTCCGAAGGCCTCGTCCAGCGCGCCGATCTGATGGAAGCGGTCCTGGCCGACATTTACGGCGAGAACCGGCTGGTGACGGAAGGCTTCGTGCCGCCGGCCCTGATCGCCTCCAATCCGGAGTTCCTGCGGCCGCTGGTCGGCGTCAGGCCGGCGGGCGGCCATTACCTGCACTTCTGCGCCTTCGAGATCGGCCGCGGCCCGGACGGCACCTGGTGGGTGCTGGCGGACCGCACCCAGGCGCCCTCGGGCGCCGGTTTCGCGCTGGAAAACCGCGTCGCCACGACCCGTTCCTTCTCCGACATCTACGCCGAGATGCACGTCCATCGGCTGGCCTCCTTCTTCGGCAGCTTCCGCGACGCGCTGCAGGCACGCCGGAAGTCGCCGGACGACCGCATCGCCGTCCTCACCCCGGGTCCTGCCAACGAAACCTATTTTGAGCACGCCTATATCGCCCGCTACCTCGGCTTCATGCTTCTGGAGGGCGAGGATCTGGCGGTGGTGGACCGGCAGCTGATGGTGCGCACGGTCGCCGGCCTGAAGCCGCTCGGCGTGCTCTGGCGCCGCCTGGACTCCTCCTATGCCGATCCCCTCGAGCTCGACCAGACCTCCCACATCGGCACGCCCGGCATGGTCGAGGCACTGCGGTCCGGCTCCGTCACGCTCGTCAACGCCCTGGGCTCCGGCATTCTGGAAACCCGCGCGCTCCTCGCCTTCACGCCCGCCATCGCGCGACACCTGCTCGGCGAGAAGCTGAAACTGCCCTCGATCGCCACCTGGTGGTGCGGCCAGGGCGCCGAGCGCGAGCATGTGACGCGCAACATCGAGCGCATGGTCATCGGACCGGCCTTCTCCACCCGCCCCTTCTTCGACGACGACAGCCAGTCCGTGCTCGGCCTGTCGCTGCGCGATTCCGCCCGCGACTCGATCAGCACATGGCTTGCCAGCGACGGCGCCAAACTCGTCGGCCAGGAGGTCGTGACGCTGTCGACGACGCCGGCCTATGTCGATGGAAAGCTGGTGCCCCGGCCCATGTCGCTGCGCGTCTTCGCAGCCCGTACCGAAAGCGGCTGGCAGATCATGCCCGGCGGCTTTGCCCGGATCGGCGCGGGAGACGACGTGGCGGCAATCGCCATGCAGGCGGGCGGAACCGCCGCCGACGTCTGGGTCGTCAGCCAGCAGCCGGTGGCAACGCCGACGCTGCTGTCGCCGGAGGGGACCTTCGCCCGCGCGGCGGCCGGCAGCCTGCCGAGCCGTGCCGCCGACAACCTGTTCTGGCTCGGCCGCTACACGGAACGGGCCGAGGGCGCCCTGCGCATCACCCGCGCCTGGCACCAGCGCTACGCCGAGGCCGCCGATCCCAACCAGCCGCTACTGGCCGATGTCGCGCGCTATCTCCATGAAGGCGTCGGCATGGACCCGGCCGCCGGCATTCCCGCGCCGCTGCTGCGCAGCATCGAAAGCGCCACCTATGCGGCCGGCAACATCCGCGACCGCTTTTCCCCCGATGGCTGGCTGGCGCTGAACGATCTCGCCAAGACCGCCCGCCGCTTTCACGACACCGTCAATCCCGGAGATGACGCCGCCCATGCCATGACCGTCCTCCTGCGCAAGCTTGCGGGCTTTGCGGGCCTCGTCCACGAGAACATGTACCGCTTCACCGGCTGGCGCTTCCTGTCGATCGGTCGCTACATCGAGCGCGCCCTGCACATGACGCGGCTGCTCGGTCACATGTCCGGGCGCGAGCCCCCCGATGGCGCCTTCGACATGCTGCTGGAGATCGGCGACAACGTCATGACCCATCGCCGCCGCTACAACGTCAACACGACCCGGCTGACGGTGACCGACCTGCTGGCGCTCGACCCGATGAACCCGCGCTCCATCCTGTTCCAGCTGAACGAACTGCGCACCGAGGTAGAGCAACTGCCGAATGCCTATGCGGACGGGCAGATGTCGCCACTGTTTCGCGAGGTCATGCGGCTCCAGTCCGGCCTCGTCGTCATGACCGCCGAGGATATGACCCCGGCGGTCTACCTGAAGCTCGAGCGGGATCTGGGGCATCTGTCCGAAACGCTCGCCCGCACGTATCTGGCGTAAACCACATGCTCTACGACATCTCGCTCCACATGCTCTACGCCTATGATGCCCCGGCCTCCAACGCCCGGCATGTGATCCGGCTGATGCCGCTCGCCATCCCCGGCCGCCAGGAGCTGATCGCGGGCTCGCTGGACTTCACGCCATCGCCCGAGGAACGCAACACCTTCGCCGATTTCTTCGGGCAGCCGACCACATCGGTGATGCTGCGCGCGCCGCATCGACGCCTCGACATCCGCATGCAGGCGCGGGTGAGCGTCGAGGATCGTCCCGTCACCGGCACATCCACCCTGCTGAAGCGTCTGCCGCAGGAACTGGCAGCGCTCTGGTCGCTCGGGGCCGCCTCGCCCCATCATCTTGCAGGTCCGAGCCCCCGAGCTCCCGACACCTCGGAAATCGCCGATTTCGCCAAGGACTTCGCGCGGCCGGACGAGACGGTCCGGGACATCGCGACTGCCCTCTGCGAGCGGATCTATCACGAGTTTTCCTATGACGGAAACGCCACCCACGTCGACACCACGCCGCAGCAGGCCTTCCGGCTGAAGCGGGGCGTCTGCCAGGATTTTGCCCATGTGATGATCGTCGCGCTGCGCAGCCTCGGCATTCCCGCCGGCTACGTCAGCGGCTTCATTCGCACCATTCCGCCGCCGGGCAAGGAGCGGCTGGAGGGCGCCGACGCCATGCACGCCTGGGTGCGCGTCTGGTGCGGCGACGACGTCGGCTACATCGAGCTCGACCCCACCAACAACATCCCGGCCGGCACCGATCACATTGTCGTCGCCTGTGGCCGCGACTATGCCGACATCGCCCCGGTGGTCGGTGTCCTGAAGGGGTCTGGAAGCCAGAAGATCGAACAGGGCGTCGACGTCATCCCGCTGCAATAACCCTACCCTTCCGGGCCTGTCGCTGAAATTGCTAAAACGCGACGCACCGGTTTAGGCCTTCTTACACGAGTTGTTGCTAAAGCTTCCCCATGGTTCAGATGCATGGACGGGAAGACGCGATGACGACCTGGCAACAGATGGCGCGGCTGCTGCACGACCGCAGCGGCAATTTCGGCATGATGACGGCGATCCTGCTCCCCGTCCTGCTCGGCGTCGGCGGTGTCGCCCTCGATCTGACCAACATGATGATGTCGAAGACCCAGCTTCAGGAAGCCTCCGACTCCGCCGCCCTGGCCGCCGCCACCGCCCTCGCGAACGGCGACGTCGCCGACGAAGCTGCTGCCGAAGCTTTGGCCAAGCAATTTTTCCTGGGTCAGATGGGCAACTATATGGGCGCCGACGCCGCCAGTGCATTGGCCGCCAGCACGGATGTGGACATCAACACGACGACCAGCACGGCCGGCAAGAAGTTCACGGTTTCGGTCGGCACCAGCTATAATCTCGCGCTCACACCGCTGATGGGCATGCTGGGCTACCAGACGATGAATATCGCGACGAATAGCGTTTCCACGAGTGGAACTGAGAAGAAGACGGACGCGCTTTCTCTTTATCTCGTGCTCGACCAGTCCGGTTCAATGGCCGAAAACACGAATACCAAAATCGAGAAATGCTATGTGATATTCGGCTTCAAGAGCTGCTGGATGGGTTATCAAACCAAGATGGAAGCACTCAAAGAAGCAACCGCCAATCTTCTGGGGGAATTGGACAAGGTCGATCCAGATCAAAAATTCGTCCGAACGGGAGCCGTATCCTACAATGAAAAGATGCAGAAGGCTTACGCGCTGGACTGGGGGACTGCCAATGCTCTCTTGGCCGTGAACGGTCTGGAAGCCGACGGACGCACCAACTCGGGAGAGGCGATGCAAAAGGCATATGCGTTGCTCGCCGATCCCATGGAAAACTCCTACCATGACAATATGAACGGTGACGAAGAACCGTCTAAGTATATCGTCTTCATGACCGACGGGGAAAACAACGTGAACGGCGCTGACAGCAAGACATTGAATGCTTGCGATAACGCCAAGAAAGCTGGGATGGAGGTGTACGCCATCGCCTTTATGGCGCCCGACGCGGGGCAGGAACTATTGTCGGCATGTGCCTCCAGTCCGGCCCACTATTTTGAGCCAGAAGATGCGACGGCTCTAACCGAAGCCTTCAAGGCCATTGGCCAGAAGGCAGCGAAGTCCGCCACGCGCCTCTCCAGCTAATTCAACTCCCGGAGAACCCGCCCCACCGGCGGGTTCTCCCCGCTCCCCCGCCAGCCGCCGGCTCTCTTCACCGCTCACCTTTTTTCCGCCGCCTCAATCGCTTGGTTGCAAGCATCCCGCAAGGATGCGTACACTGACGGCGACGCAAATCAGGACTGATGGACCCGACAGGACCTCCCATCCTGCCCCACCAGAAGAGTTGGCACGCCCATGGAAAACACCCGCCCTAACGTCGACATACCCCAGCCGACGCCGCGCAGCACGCAGCCGGAAATTCTCGCCGCAGAGATCATCGAGCGCCTGACCTACCGCATCGGCAAGGATGCGCAGGTCGCCAAGCCGCATGACTGGCTGACGGCGGCGATCCTCGTGGTGCGCGACCGCATCATCGACCGCTGGATGGAATCCACCCGTCGCGTCTACCGCACGGGCGACAAGCGGGTCTATTATCTGTCGCTGGAGTTCCTGATCGGCCGCCTCCTGCGCGATGCCGTCTCCAATCTCGGCGTCATGGCGGAGCTGAAGGAAGCGCTCGCCTCGCTCGGCGTCGACCTCAACGTCATCGCCGGCCTCGAACCCGATGCGGCTCTTGGCAACGGCGGCCTCGGGCGGCTTGCCGCCTGCTTCATGGAATCCATGGCGACCGTCGACATCCCTGCCTATGGCTACGGCATCCGCTACGTCCACGGCCTCTTCCGCCAGCAGATGGCCGACGGCTGGCAGGTGGAACTGCCGGAAACCTGGCTCGCCCACGGCAACCCCTGGGAGTTCGAACGCCGCGAAAGCTCCTACGAGATCGGCTTCGGCGGCTCGGTGGAAACGATCGGCGGCTACGACGAGCCGCCGCGCTACGTCTGGAAGCCGGCCGAGCGCGTCATCGCCACCGCCTACGACACGCCGGTCGTCGGCTGGCGCGCCCACCGCGTCAACACCCTGCGGCTCTGGTCGGCGCAGCCGATCGACCCGATCCTGCTCGACGCCTTCAACGCCGGCGATCACATCGGCGCGCTGCGCGAAAGCAACAAGGCCGAAAGCCTCACCCGCGTCCTCTATCCGGCCGACGCCACCGCCGCCGGCCAGGAACTGCGCCTGCGCCAGGAGTATTTCTTCTCCTCCGCCTCGCTCCAGGACATCCTGCGCCGCCACCTGCAGCAGTATCCCGATTTCACCAATCTGGCCGACAAGGTCGCCATCCAGCTGAACGATACCCATCCGGCGGTGTCGATCGGCGAGATGCTGCGCCTGCTGATCGACGTCCACGGCGTCGATTTCGACGATGCCTGGGAGATCACCCGCAACACCTTCTCCTATACCAACCACACGCTTCTGCCCGAGGCGCTGGAAAGCTGGCCGGTGCCGCTGTTCGAACGGCTCTTGCCGCGCCACATGCAGCTCGTGTACGCCATCAACGCCAAGATCCTGCTGGAGGCCCGCAAGGAGAAGCGCTTCACCGAAACGCAGATCCGCTCCATCTCGCTGATCGACGAGAACGGCGACCGGCGCGTGCGCATGGGCAACCTCGCCTTCGTCGGCTCACATTCGACGAACGGCGTCTCGGCGCTGCACACGGACCTGATGAAGGTCACGGTCTTCTCCGACCTCCACACCCTCTATCCCACCCGCATCAACAACAAGACCAACGGCATCACCCCGCGCCGCTGGCTGATGCAGTGCAACCCGGACCTGACCGCGCTGATCCGCGACACGATCGGCGAGAAGTTCCTCGACGACACCGAGGCCCTGCGCGATCTCGACGCCTATGCGGATGACGCGTCGTTCCAGGAGAAGTTCGCCACCATCAAGCGGGCCAACAAGGTGCAGCTCGCCAATCTCGTCGGCAGCCGTATGGGCGTGCGCCTCGATCCGTCGGCCATGTTCGACATCCAGATCAAGCGCATCCACGAATACAAGCGCCAGCTCCTCAACATCATCGAGGCGGTCGCCCTCTACGACCAGATCCGCTCGCATCCCGAGCTCGACTGGGTGCCGCGCGTCAAGCTCTTCGCCGGCAAGGCGGCGCCGAGCTATCACAACGCCAAGCTGATCATCAAGCTCGCCAACGATGTCGCCCGCGTCATCAACAACGACCCGGCCGTGCGCGGCCTGCTGAAGATCGTCTTCATTCCCAACTACAACGTCTCCCTGGCCGAGGTGATGGTGCCCGCCGCCGATCTCTCCGAGCAGATCTCGACTGCCGGCATGGAAGCCTCCGGCACCGGCAACATGAAGTTCGCGCTGAACGGCGCGCTGACCATCGGCACGCTGGACGGCGCCAATGTCGAGATGCGCGATCACGTCGGCGAGGACAACATCGTCATCTTCGGCATGACCGCCGAAGAGGTCGCCAATGTCCGCGCCGCCGGCCACGAGCCACGGCAGATCATCGAAGGCTCCCGCGAGCTGGCGCAGGCGCTGGACGCCATCGCCACCGGCGTCTTTTCTCCCGACGACCGGTCGCGTTTCGCCGGCCTGATCGACGGCATCTACAATCACGACTGGTTCATGGTCGCCGCCGACTTCGATGCCTACGCCGCCGCACAGCGGACCGTTGACCAAATCTGGACCGACCCTAAATCCTGGTATTCAAAGACGATTCGCAATACCGCCCGGATGGGATGGTTCTCCTCTGACAGAACTATTCGCCAGTACGCGTCGGAGATCTGGAGAGCCTGATGACAAGATCGCCACTGGCTGTTGACGACGGAAGAGCCCCTGGCGAAATCCCGTCGTCGGAGATAGAGGCGATCCTGGAAGGACGGCATGCAAACCCCTTCGCCGTGCTCGGCATCCATCAGCTGGCGGGCGGCTACCATGTCCGCTGCTTCATTCCCGGTGCCGAGGCCGTCGACGTCTTCGCCCTCGACGGCACGTCGATCGGCGAACTGAAGCAGCGCCATGAGGCCGGCTTCTTCGAAGGCCCCGTCACCGCCGAGAACCTGCGACCGATCCGCTACCGCGCCCGCCGCGGCGACGACGAATGGGCCGTCACCGATGCCTACAGCTTCGGTCCGGTGCTGGGGCCGATGGACGACTATTTCGTGCGCGAAGGGTCGCATCTGCGCCTCTTCGACAAGATGGGCGCCCACCCGATCCGTCATGAAGGCATCGACGGTTTCCATTTCGCCGTCTGGGCCCCCAATGCGCGGCGCGTCTCGGTCGTCGGGGAATTCAACAACTGGGATGGCCGGCTGCATGTGATGCGCCTGCGCGTCGATACCGGCATCTGGGAGATCTTCGCCCCGGACGTGCCGGTCGGTTCCTCCTACAAGTTCGAGATCGTCGGCAAGGACGGCAACCTGCTGCCGTTGAAGGCGGATCCCTACGCCCGCCGCGCCGAATTCCGGCCGAAGAACGCCTCCGTGACGACGCCAGAACTGAAGCAGGACTGGGACGACGAGGCGCACCGGCGCCACTGGGAGAAGGCCGATCACCGCCGCCAGCCGGTCTCCATCTACGAGGTCCACGCCGGCTCCTGGCAGCGCCGCGACGATGGCAGCTTCCTGAGCTGGGACGAGCTCGCCTCAAGGCTGATCCCCTATGTCACCGACATGGGCTTCACCCACATCGAGTTCCTGCCGATCACCGAACACCCCTATGATCCGTCCTGGGGCTACCAGACGACCGGGCTCTACGCGCCCACCGCCCGCTTCGGCGATCCGGAAGGCTTTGCCCGCTTCGTCAACGGCTGCCACAAGGTCGGCATCGGCGTCATCCTCGACTGGGTGCCGGCGCATTTCCCGACGGACGCGCACGGCCTCAGCCACTTCGACGGCACCGCGCTCTACGAGCACGAGGATCCGCGCAAGGGCTTCCACCCGGACTGGAACACGGCGATCTACAACTTCGGTCGCCTCGAGGTGCTGTCCTATCTGATCAACAACGCGCTCTACTGGGCCGAAAAATTCCATCTCGATGGTCTTCGCGTCGACGCCGTGGCCTCGATGCTCTACCTCGACTACTCGCGCAAGCACGGCGAATGGATCCCCAACGAATACGGTGGCCGCGAAAACCTGGAGGCCGTGCGCTTCCTGCAGAAGCTCAACACGCTCTCCTACGGCAACCATCCGGGCGTCATGACCATCGCCGAGGAATCCACCTCCTGGCCGAAGGTCTCGCATCCGGTCCACGAAGGCGGTCTCGGCTTCGGCTTCAAGTGGAACATGGGCTTCATGCACGACACGCTGAGCTACATGAGCCGCGAGCCGATCCACCGCAAGCACCACCACCACGAGATCACCTTCGGCCTCGTCTACGCCTTTTCCGAAAACTTCGTGCTGCCGCTGAGCCACGACGAGGTGGTCCATGGCAAGGGTTCGCTGATCGCCAAGATGACCGGCGACGACTGGCAGAAGTTCGCCAACCTGCGCGCCTACTACGCCTTCATGTGGGGCTATCCGGGCAAGAAGCTGCTGTTCATGGGACAGGAATTCGCGCAGTGGAGCGAATGGAGCGAGGCAAAGGCGCTCGACTGGAACCTCCTGCACTACCACCAGCACGAAGGCATGCGGCGTCTCGTGCGCGATCTGAACATCGCCTACCGCTCCAAGCCTGCCCTGCACGCCCGCGACTGCGAGCCGGAGGGCTTCCAGTGGCTGGTCGCTGATGACGACGAGAATTCCGTCTTCGCCTGGCTGCGGCTGGCGCCCGGCGAAAAGCCGGTGGCGGTGATCACCAACTTCACGCCCGTCTACCGCGAAAACCACCGCATCCCCTTGCCGACTGCGGGCCGGTGGCGTGAAATTCTCAACACCGATGCGGAAATCTACGGCGGCAGCGGCAAGGGCAACGGCGGCCGCGTGCAGGCCGTCGATGCGGGAGGAACCATAAGCGCGACCATGACTTTACCGCCGTTGGCGACAATCATGCTCGAACTGGAACAGGCATAACAAGGGGGGAGGACGACGATGGACGACAAGAGATACCAGCCGCTGGCACGCGATGCCATGGCCTATGTCCTGGCAGGCGGCCGCGGCAGCCGTCTGAAGGAACTGACCGACCGGCGCGCCAAGCCCGCCGTCTATTTCGGCGGCAAGGCGCGCATCATCGACTTTGCGCTCTCCAATGCGCTGAACTCCGGCATCCGCCGCATCGGCGTCGCCACCCAGTACAAGGCCCATTCGCTGATCAGGCACATGCAGCACGGCTGGGGCTTCCTGCGGCCGGAGCGCAACGAGAGCTTCGACATCCTGCCCGCCTCGCAGCGCGTCTCCGAGACGCAGTGGTACGAAGGCACGGCCGACGCCGTCTACCAGAACATCGACATCATCGAAGCCTACAACCCCGAATACATGGTCATCCTGGCCGGCGACCACGTCTATAAGATGGACTATGAGTTCATGCTCCAGCAGCACGTGGATTCCGGCGCCGACGTGACGGTCGGCTGCCTGGAAGTTCCCCGCATGGAGGCGACCGGCTTCGGCGTCATGCACGTCAACGAAAAGGACGAGATCATCGATTTCGTCGAGAAGCCCGCCGACCCGCCGGGCATGCCCGACAAGCCGGATTTCGCCCTGGCGTCGATGGGCATCTACGTCTTCCACACGAAGTTCCTGTTCGAGGCGCTGAGGCGCGACGCCGCCGATCCGTCGTCCAATCGCGACTTCGGCAAGGACATCATTCCCTGGATCGTCAAGAACGGCACGGCGGTCGCCCATCGCTTCGCCAATTCCTGCGTCCGTTCCGATTTCGAGCGCGAGTCCTACTGGCGCGACGTCGGCACCATCGAGGCCTACTGGCAGGCCAACATCGACCTGACGGCGGTGCTGCCGGAGCTCGACATCTACGACAAGTCCTGGCCGATCTGGACCTATGCGGAAATCACCCCGCCGGCCAAATTCGTCCACGACGACGAGGACCGCCGCGGTTCGGCCATCTCCTCCGTCGTCTCGGGCGACTGCATCATCTCCGGCTCCAGCCTGCACCGCAGCCTGCTCTTCACCGGGGTCCGCGCCAATTCCTATTCGCGGCTCGACGGTGCGGTGGTGCTTCCCAACGTCAGGGTCGGGCGCCGGGCGCAGCTTCGCAATGTCGTCATCGATTCCAATGTAACCATTCCCGAGGGCCTCGTCGTCGGCGAGGATCCGGAACTCGATGCAAAGCGCTTCCGCCGCACCGAAAGCGGCATCTGCCTGATCACCCAGCCGATGATCGACAAACTGGATCTGTAACGCCGCATGAACGTCCTCTCGGTCGCATCCGAAATCTATCCGCTGGTCAAGACCGGGGGGCTCGCCGACGTCGCGGGCGCCCTGCCGCTGGCGCTTCGCCAGCACGGCATTCGCACCCGCACCCTGGTTCCGGGCTACCCTGCCGTGATGACGGCGGTGAAGGGCCTCAAGCCCTGCCTCCGTTTCGACGACCTGCTGGGCCACCCGGCAACCGTCCTGGAGGGTGAGCACGACGGGCTCGACCTGCTCGTCCTCGACGCCCCCGCGCTGTTCGACCGGCCGGGCGGCCCCTACCTCGGCACGGACGGCCAGGATCATCCCGACAACTGGCGCCGCTTTGCCGCCCTTTCGCGCGCCGGAGCCGATATCGCGCTCGGAAAGATCGAAGGCTGGCGGCCCGATCTCGTGCATGTGCACGACTGGCAGACCGGACTGCTGCCGGCCTATCTGCGCTATGCCGGAAGACCCGCACCGCCGAGCCTGATGACGATCCACAACATCGCCTTCCAGGGCCGCTACGGCGTCGACATCTTCCCCCATCTCGGCCTGCCGCCGGATGCCTACGATGTCGAAGGCATCGAGTATTGGGGCGGCGTCGGCTACCTGAAGGCAGGCGTCCAGGCGGCAGCGGCGATCAGCACCGTCAGCCCCACCTATGCCGAGGAGATCCTCACCGCCGAATTCGGCATGGGCATGGAAGGCGTGCTCGCCTCCCGCGCCAGCGACCTGCACGGCATCGTCAACGGCATCGATGCCGATGTCTGGAACCCGGAGCGCGACCCGCTGCTCAAGGCCAATTATGGTGCAGCCAACCTCAAGAACCGTGGAACGAACAAGCGCGCCGTCGCCGAGCGCTTCGGCCTCGAGCACGACGATGGCCCGCTGTTCTGCGTCGTGTCGCGGCTGACGGGGCAGAAGGGCATGGACCTGCTCGCCGAATGCGTCGGCGACCTCGTGGCCCAGGGCGGTCGCCTTGCTGTCCTCGGTTCCGGCGAGCCCTGGCTTGAAGACGCCTTCCGCCACACGGCAACACGGCATCCCGGCCGTGTTGCGATCATCACCGGCTATGACGAGCCGCTGTCGCATCTGATGCAGGCGGGCGCCGACGCCATCCTCATCCCTTCCCGCTTCGAGCCCTGCGGGCTGACACAGCTCTACGGCCTGCGCTATGGTTGCGTGCCCGTGGTCACCCGCACCGGTGGCCTCAACGATACGGTGATCGACGCCAATCCCGCAGCCCTCGCCGCGAAGGTCGCGACCGGCATCAGCTTCGGCCCG
The DNA here is from genome assembly GCF_000705355.1 of Pseudorhizobium marinum. NCBI lineage: Bacteria > Pseudomonadati > Pseudomonadota > Alphaproteobacteria > Hyphomicrobiales > Rhizobiaceae > Pseudorhizobium > Pseudorhizobium marinum. Next base: position 102,192 of record NZ_JMQK01000001.1, on the reverse strand, counting down.
ACGACCGCAGACGGCCTGCGCCGTGCCTTGCGCCGCACCTTCCGCCTCTACGGCGATCAGAAGGCCTGGCTCGGCATGCAGAAGCAGGGCATGAAATCCGACGTATCCTGGGACAAGAGCGCCGGCGTCTATGCCGCGCTCTACGCCCGACTGACAACGAAAGGCCGATAAGACGATGATCAGGACTGTTCCGACCGCTCCCTACAAGGACCAGAAGCCCGGCACATCCGGCCTGCGCAAGAAGGTCCCTGTCTTTGCCCAGGAGAACTATGCGGAGAACTTCATCCAGTCGATCTTCGATTCGCTGGAAGGCTTTGCCGGACAGACGCTGGTGGTGGGCGGCGACGGCCGCTACTACAACCGCGAGGTCATCCAGAAGGTGCTGAAGATGGCGGCGGCTGCCGGCTTCGGCAAGGTCATGGTCGGCCGGGGCGGCATCCTGTCAACGCCCGCCGCCTCCCACGTGATTCGCAAGTACAAGGCCTTCGGCGGCATCATCCTGTCGGCCAGCCACAACCCCGGCGGCCCGACCGAGGACTTCGGCATCAAGTACAACATCGGCAACGGCGGTCCGGCGCCGGAGAAGATCACCGAGGCGATCTTCGAGCGGTCCAGGATCATCGAGGAATACCGGATTGCCGACGCCGCCGATATCGACCTCGACACGGTCGGTAGCTTCGACCTCGCCGGCATGACGGTGGAGGTCATCGACCCGGTTACCGATTACGCCGCGCTGATGGAGGAACTCTTCGATTTCGCCGCCATCCAAGACCTGATCTCCGGCGGCTTCCGCGTCGTCATCGATTCCATGGGCGCCGTCACCGGCCCCTATGCCACGGAGATCCTGGAGAAGCGCCTCGGCGCGCCGGCGGGTTCCGTGCGCAATGCAACGCCCCTGCCGGATTTCGGCGGACACCACCCGGACCCCAACCTCGTCCACGCCAAGGAACTGTATGACGACGTGATGAGCGCCGACGGCCCCGACTTCGGCGCCGCCTCCGATGGCGACGGCGACCGCAACATGGTGGTCGGCAAGGGCATGTTCGTCACCCCCTCCGACAGCCTCGCCATCATCGCCGCCAACGCCAGATGCGCACCGGGCTATGCCGACGGGATCGCCGGCATAGCCCGCTCCATGCCGACGAGTGCCGCCGCCGACCGCGTCGCCGAGAAGCTGGGGCTTGGCATGTACGAGACGCCGACCGGCTGGAAATACTTCGGCAACCTGATGGATGCCGGCAAGGTCACCGTCTGCGGCGAGGAAAGCTTCGGCACCGGCTCTTCGCATGTGCGCGAGAAGGATGGCCTCTGGGCGATCCTCTTCTGGCTGAACATCGTCGCCGTCCGCAAGGAGAGCGTCGCCGAGATCGTCCGCAAGCACTGGGCGGAATACGGCCGCAACTATTATTCCCGCCACGACTACGAGGAGGTCGACACCGACGCGGCCAATGGCCTGATGGACGCGCTCCGCGAAAAGCTCGCGTCACTGCCCGGCCAGGCCTTCGGCGACCTGAAGGTCGAGGCGGCCGACGACTTCGCCTACACCGACCCGATCGACGGTTCCGTCAGCACGAAACAGGGCATCCGCGTCCTCTTCGAAGGCGGCAGCCGCGTCGTCTTCCGCCTGTCGGGCACCGGCACCTCCGGCGCGACTCTGCGCCTTTACGTCGAGCGCTACGAGCCGGACGCCGCCCGCCATGATGTCGAAACCCAGGCGGCACTCGCCGACCTCATCTCCGTCGCCGACGAGATCGCCGAGATCGCCAAGCGCACCGGCCGCGACGGACCGACGGTCATCACGTGACACGCAGGGAAGAACGCCGGCATTACCACGGATCGATCTCCCCCCTTGTGGGGGAGATGCCCGGCAGGGCAGAGGGATGTAGCCTCGTCGCCCCAGGTTCAAGAACCCGTCTGCCGCGCTGTTGCGCCCCCCCTCTGTCACCTTCGGTGACATCTTCCCCACAAGGAGGGAGATCGGGGGAGCCTGGCCGCACCGGGTCGGTCTCATTCAAGCAGCAACACGAGACGGGGAGACATTGGTCGTGACAGCGCAAGCCCTCGGCGCAACCCTCACATCCACAGGCACCGACTTCGCCGTCTGGTCCGGGCACGCCGATACCATCGAGCTCTGCCTCTTCGACGCCACCGGCGCCCGCGAGACGGCCCGCCTGCCGATGCAACGAGGCAGCGACGACATCCACCGCCTGTCCGTGCCGAGCGCCGGCGACGGCACCCGCTACGGCTACCGCGCCCACGGCACCTACGATCCCGACCGCGGCCTCTGGTTCGATCCGTCCAAGCTGCTGCTAGACCCCTATGCCACCGAGATAGACCGGCCCTTCGTCTACGACAGCCGTCTTAGCCAGTTCGGCGTCGACACTGCCGACCTGATGCCGAAGGCGATCGTTCGCCGGCATCAACCTCTCTCAAAAGAGGCGCCCCGCTTCCGCACCGGCGGCCTGGTCTACGAGGTGGCCGTCCGCCCCTTCACCATGCTCCATCCGGAGGTTCCCGAAGACCAGCGCGGGACGGTCGCCGCCCTCTCCCATCCTTCCGTCATCGCCCACCTGAAACGCATCGGCGTCGATGCGGTGGAACTGATGCCGATCACCGCCTGGATCGACGAGCGCCACCTGCCGCCGCTCGGGCTGACCAACGGCTGGGGCTACAACCCGGTCGGCTTCATGGCGCTCGATCCGCGGCTCGTGCCGGGCGGCATCGCCGAACTGCGCCAGACGGTGGCGGCCCTGCACGCGGCCGGCATCGGCGTCGTCCTCGACCTCGTCTTCAACCACACCGGCGAAAGCGACCGCGCCGGCCCGACGCTCTCGCTGCGCGGCCTCGACAACCTCGCCTGCTTCCGCCATGTCGACGGGCATCCCGGCACGCTGGTGAACGACACCGGCACCGGCAATACGGTCGCCTGCGACCACCCCTTCGTGCGCCGCCTGATCCTCGACAGCCTGCGCCACTTCGTGGTTCACGCCGGGATCGACGGCTTCCGCTTTGACCTTGCGCCAATCCTTGGCCGCACCGGGCACGGATTTTCCGCCGACAGCGAGACGCTGCGGGCGATGATCGAGGACCCGATCCTCTCCGACCGGCTGCTCATCGCCGAACCCTGGGACATCGGCCCCGGCGGCTACCAGCTCGGCAACTTCCCGCCGCCCTTCCTGGAATGGAACGACCGCGCCCGCGACGACATGCGCCGCTTCTGGCGCGGCGACCGCTGGACGATGGGCGATCTCGCCACCCGGCTGGCGGGCTCCTCCGACATCTTCGCCCGCCACGGCCACCACCACACCCGCAGCGTCAACTTCGTCGCCGCCCACGACGGCTTCACCCTGATGGACATGGTCTCCTACGAGAACCGCCACAACCACGCCAATGGCGAGGAGAACCGCGACGGCCACCACGACAACTTCTCCTGGAACAACGGCACCGAAGGCAAGACCAACGACCCGTCGATCCTCTCGGCGCGCCGCCGCGACGTCATGGCGCTGCTCTCGACGCTGTTTTTGACCCGCGGCGCCATCATGCTGACCGCCGGCGACGAGGCCGGCCGCAGCCAGGGCGGCAACAACAACGCCTACTGCCAGGACAACGCCATCACCTGGGTCGACTGGGCCGCACTCGACGACGAACTGATCGCACACACGGCCATGCTCTCCGGCCTCCGCAAGCGCTTCTCCGTCTTCTCCGAATGCGGCTTCTTCGTCGACGCCGGCGACGACATCGACTGGCTCAAGGCGTCGGGCGATCCGATGACGCCCGAGGACTGGCAGGATCCCGACGCTTCCGTGGTGGCCGTTGTCCTGAAGACGCTCGATCGCCGCACCGACAGGACCGTGCGCCTTGCCGCCATCTTCAACCGCAGCCGAAAGACCTGGCCCTTCGTCCTGCCGGGAAGCGGCTGGCGCAGCCTGCCCGACGAGGCAAGCTGGGACGGCGCCGCCCTTGCCCGTTCGGTCACCTTCTGCATCGCGACCTGAGGCCGGTCACGCTGCACTGCACGCGCCTCCTACCCAAGCGGCGCAAACTCTGTACATTGCTCTCTCGGCGAAGCGGAATCAGTGAGGGACGATGGCACGAGAAATATCGCTGGCGGATGTGCCGGGTCTGATCGGGCAGGTCCTCGGGGTCTCGGAGTGGATCCTCGTCGACCAGCAGATGATCGACCGCTTCGCGGACGCCACGCTTGACCACCAGTTCATCCACGTCGATCCGGCACGGGCGGCGGCGGAAAGCCCCTTCGGCGGCACGATCGCTCACGGCTTCCTGACGCTGTCGCTGATGTCGGCGATGAATTTCGCCTGCCTGCCGACGATCCGCGAGCAGACCATGGGGCTGAACTACGGCTTCGACAAGATCCGCTTCATGTCACCGGTGAAGTCCGGCAGGCGGGTCAGGGGCCACTTCACCCTGAGCGATGCGCGATTTCGCGGCGCCGGCATGCTGATGACCACCTATGACGTCTCGGTGGAGATCGAGAACGAAAAGAAGCCGGCGCTGACCGCCAGCTGGATCACCATCGTGCAATTCGACCCCAAGGACCGGCCGCCGGAGGTCTAGGCCGCAGACAGCATGCGCATCCCGTCCCTATCGACAGTAAACGATACGCGAGGTCTGATGTTTCCGCTTTCCCACATGATGAAGTCCTTCATCCGCAAAGGACAGCTCACCGTCATCGACGCAAACGGCAAACGCCACGTCTTCGCCGGCACGCCCGGCCCCGAGGTGACGATGAGGCTGACGGACAAACGGCTCTATCGGACGCTGGTCTTCAATCCGGAACTGGCCGCAGGCGAAGCCTATATGGACGGAACCATGCGCTTCGAGGAGGGCTCGTCGCTCCGCGACTTCCTGACCCTCTTCTCCATCAACCGCCTCTCGCTCGGCTCCTACCCGCTGCAGAAGGCGATCCGGGCGGTGAAGATGCGCTTTCGCAATCGCCAGCAGTCGAACCAGAAAGGCGAGGCGCAGCAGAACGTCGCCCACCACTATGACCTCGGCAATGCCTTCTACAAGCTCTTCCTCGACGACAACATGCTCTATTCCTGCGCCTACTTCCGCGAACCGACGGAGACGCTGGAACAGGCACAGCGCAACAAGCTGCGGCTGCTCGCCTCCAAGCTCTGCCTGAAGGAGGGCATGCGCGTCCTCGACATCGGCTGCGGCTGGGGAGACCTCGCGCTCTACCTGGCGAAGCTGGAAAACGTGCAGGTGACCGGCGTCACGCTGTCGCGGGAACAGCAGAAGCTGGCCTCGCAGCGCGCGCAGAAGGAGGGGCTATCCGACCGGGTAAAACTCGAGCTGCGCGACTACCGCGACGTGGACGACCGCTTCGACCGCATCGTCTCCGTTGGAATGTTCGAGCATGTCGGCGTTCAGCACTACGACGAGTTCTTCTCGCACCTCAACACCCTGATGCCGGACGACGGCATTGCTGTGCTGCACTCCATCGGCCACATGAGCCCGCCCGGCATGGCGAGCCCCTGGCTCAGGAAATACATCTTCCCCGGCGCCTATTCGCCGGCGCTCTCGGAGGTCTTCGACAGTGTCGAGAGGAACAGCCTCTGGGTCTCCGACCTGGAATTCCTGCGTGTGCACTACGCCACGACGCTGGCTCACTGGGGCGAGCGCTTCGAGGCCAATCGCGAGCAGGTCATTGCCCTCTATGACGACCGCTTCGCGCGCATGTGGGAATTCTACCTGATCAGCGCCGAGATGATGTTCCGCACCGGCAGCCAGCTGGTCTTCCACATGCAGCTCTCGCGCACCCGCGACGCAGCCCCCATCACCCGCGACTACATCACCGACAGGCAGCGCGAGTACATCGAGCGGGAAAAGTCTCTCGCTCTGTCGCTGTGAAGGTGCAGGCATGAGCGAGGATAGCGTTCGCGCGGCCTTCGAGCGGCAGGCGCGCGCCTGCACGGCCCTCGGCTCGCCCTTCACCGCAAGGCTCTGCCGGATGGCGGCGGCAAGGCTTGATACATCCGGCGCGGTCTTCCGCACCATCCTCGCATGGCCGGGCGACGCCTCCGGCGGCAGCGATGCGCTTCCCTTGCGCTTTGCCGGTGCCCTGCATGCGCTCGTGCTGTCCGACCGGGATGAACAGCTGAAGGCGGCCTATCCGCAGCATGCCGTCGCCGATGACGCGCTTTGGACGGCGATCGCCGCGGCCACCAGCCGTCACGCACCTTTCATCCTCGACCGCCTCACGTCTGCGCCGCAGACCAACGAGATCCGCCGCGCCGCCGTCCTGCTTCCGGGCTTCCTGACGATTGCCGCGCGGTTCGGCCTACCGCTCGACGTGCTCGAGATCGGCGCCAGTGCCGGCCTCAACCTGCAGTGGGACAGATACCATTACCGTCTCGGCGGGAGCGAATGGGGCGACCTGGCCTCGGCGGTTCATCTGGCGCCCGACTGGCAGGGCCCGAACCCGCCGCTTGCCGACGTCCGTGTCCGGCACCGCCTCGGCTGCGACCTCAACCCGCTCGATCCGACCTCGCCGGACGACCGGCTGCGGCTGATGTCCTATGTCTGGGCTGACCAGCGGGACCGCATGGATCGGCTGACCGCAGCCCTGGCAATCGCCGCTCCCGCACCGCCGACCGTCGAACGCGCCGACGCCCTCTCCTGGCTGCCGCGGGTGCTGGCACGGCCGGCCGAAGGTGCGGTGCGTGTCCTCTACCACTCGATCGCATGGCAATATCTGCCGCCTGACGATCAAGCCGAAGGTGAGACCATAATCGCCGAGGCCGGCAGTCGCGCAACGCCGGAGGCGCCGCTCGCCCGGCTGGCGATGGAAGCCGACGGCGCCGCGATCCGCCTGCAGATCTGGCCGGGCGGCGAACACCAGGACCTCGGCCGCGCCGATTTCCATGGCCGCTGGGTCAAGTGGAAGGGCTGGTCATGACCGATCTGAACATCGCGGAAGTGGAGCAGACGAAGCTGTTGGCCAATGCACTGGATCGGACGTCGACGGCATGCGTGACGGTCGGTGTGGTCACGCCGATCGCTGCACTGCTGTATGGCATAGGTCCGACCGCTGTTCAGCTCGGCCTGGCTGTGCTAGGCTATTTTCTCGGTTGGCTTATGATCGCTGTCTTCCTACATTACATGGCAAGACGCGTATTGAGGAAACTCCGATGACTGCAGAATGGCTCTTTGTTTCATTCGGAATGCCCGCGATCATCGCCGTCGTGGCCTACACGGCTGTGCGCCTGCACGAGTGGGATCTCGACCGCAAGCACAAGCATCGCCAACCCGGCGAGTAGCGCGGCGAACACGCCCTAGAGTGCCGCGTCCGTCGCCCCTTCCGCCAGCAGGCCGAACGCATACTCCGAAAACGACCGCCACACCTCGACCCGGAAGGCTTCTTCGCCGGTCCTGAGCACCACGATCTCGACCTTGCCGAAGATCGTGCGCGTGCAGGCGCCGACCGGGAAAGCCTTCAGCGACAGATCGAGCGGGCAGCCTGCATTGATTGTCGCCGCAGCTCCCGGTCCCTCGACGAGGATCGCCGTGTTCCGGTGCGAGACGTCGACGGCCGAGTGCAGCGCGCCGGATGCGGCGCAGGCGGCCATCAGCCCGCCCTGCCCCTCGCCGATCACCAGCCATTCGTCAGGACCCAGCCAGAGCGCCGTGCGCCCGCCGGCCGAAGCGGATGTCTTCGGGCGCTCGGGCAACTCGAGGCCGAGGGCGCGCGAAAGCGCCGCCACATCGCCGGAAGCCGCTCGCAGTGACAGACGCTCGGCCGGTGCGGCCGGCGTCAGTTGGACGGAGGCGGAGCCGCCATGGACGCCGCCAAGCGGCGTGGTTCGGGTTGCCACATCAGCCATGGATCCGGCCTCCTTCCTTGTCGAAGAACATGGGGTCGGTCACCTCGACCGCGATCGTCCTGTCCTGCATCGGCACGTAGAGCGTCTGGCCGATGCGCGCCCGTCCGCCGGCGACCAGCGCCATGGCAATCGAGCGGCCGCAGTTCTCCGACCAGTAGGCGGAGGTGACATGGCCGAGCATGGTCATCGGCTTCGGCTGGTTCGGATCGGCGACGATCTGCGCGCCCTCCTCCAGCACGTCGCTCGGCCGGTTGGTGAGCAGCCCGACCAGCTGCTTGCGGCCGTCGCGCATCAGATCGGGGCGCTTCAGACCGCGGATGCCGACGAAGTCCGTTTTCTTCTTGGAGACCGCCCAGCCGAGCCCGGCGTCGTCCGGCGTCACCGTGCCATCGGTGTCCTGGCCGACGATGATATAGCCCTTCTCGGCGCGCAGCACGTGCATGGTCTCGGTGCCGTAGAGGCAGCCTCCCAGCGCCTCCGTCCGCTCCCGGATCGCCGTCCAGACGGCCGCACCGTAGTCGGCCGGGACGTTGACCTCGAAGCCGAGTTCGCCGGTGAACGACATCCGGAACAGGCGTGCCGGCACGCCCATCACGCTGCATTCGGCAACGCTCATGTGCGGGAAGGCCTCGTTGGAGAGATCCAGCCCCTCGACCAGCGGCGCGATGATTTCGCGTGCCTTCGGCCCCTGCACCGCGATCACCGCCCACTGCTCGGTGGTCGAGGTCAGCCAGACCTTCAGGTCCGGGAACTCCGTCTGCAGATAGTCTTCCATATGGTGCAGCACCCGCGGCGCGCCGCCGGTGGTCGTCGTGACGTGGAAGCGGTCTTCCGCCAGCCGCCCGACGACACCATCGTCATAGACGAAGCCGTCCTCGCGCGTCATGATCCCGTAGCGGCTCTTGCCCGGCTTCAGGGTGTCCCAGGCATTGGTATAGAGAAGGTTCAGGAATTTTGCCGCATCCGGCCCGACCACCTCGATCTTGCCGAGCGTCGAGGCATCGAAGACGCCCGCCACCTCGCGCACCGTGCGGCACTCGCGGTTGACGGCCGCCGCCATGTCCTCGCCGCGCCGCGGGAAATACCAGGCGCGCTTCCAGTTGCCGACATCCTCGAACGCGGCGCCGGCTGCCGCCTGCAGCGCGTGCATCGGCGTCTGCCGCGCCGGGTCGAACAGGTCGCCGCGGGAATGGCTGACGAGCGTGCCGTAGGTGACCGGCGTATAGGGTGCCCGGAAGGTGGTGAGCCCCACCGTCGGCAGCGGCCGGTCGAGCATTTCGGCGGCAATCGCCAGCCCGTGCATGTTCGACAGCTTGCCCTGGTCGGAGGCCATGCCGTTCGTGGTGAAGCGCTTGATGTGCTCGATCGAATGCATGCCCTCGCGCACCGCAAGCCGGATGTCCTTGGCGGTCACGTCGTGCTGGAAATCGACGAAGGCCTTGACCGTCGTGTCCGGGCCGGCGCCTTCGGCAGCGCCGATCATGCCGCCGGTCCAGGCAAATCTGCTTTCGCCGCCGGTGGCCACCGTGCCGCCGCCCGCCGCACCCGCCTCGTCGATCAGGGCTGCAATCTCGTCCGTGCCGTTGCAGGCGCCGACGGAAACGCAGTCCTGCGCATAGATATCCGGCAGGAAGCGCTGGTTGGCTTCGTCGTAGCGCAGCTTGCCGCGCGACTGCGAGAAGAGATGCACCGACGGCGTCCAGCCGGCCGAGACGATCAGCGCGTCGACGGCGATCTTGCGGCTTTCGGTGCTGCCCACGCGGGCGACCTTCATCGAGGAGATCCGCAGCCGGCCCGAGGTGTCGAGCACCGCATGTCCGGCCAGCACCTCGATCCCTAGCCGCTTCGCCTCCGCCACAACCGCATCGCCGGGTCTGGCCCGGCTGTCGACGATGGCGGCGATGGTCACGCCCGCGCGCTTCAGGTCGAAGGCCGCCTCATAGGCGCTATCATGGGCCGTGTAGACCCCGACCTTGCGGCCGACCGTGACGCCGTGGTGGTTGAGGAAGGTGCGCGCCGCCGACGCCAGCATGATGCCGGGCCGGTCGTTGTTGGCAAACACCATGTGCCGCTCGATGGCGCCGGTGGCGAGGATGACCCGCTTGGCGCGCACCTGCCAGAGGCGCTCGCGCGGCAGATCGCGACCGGGGCGCGCCAGATGATCGGTCACCCGCTCCGCCAGTCCGAGGAAGCCGTGGTTGTAATAGCCGAAGACGGTGGTGCGGGCGAGGATGCGCACGTTCGGCATGGCGGCAAGCTTCGCCGCCGTCGCCTGCGCCCAGTCATAGCCGTTCTGCCCGTCGATCATGGTGGACGCGTCGAAATGCAGCGCGCCGCCGACCTCCGGCTGCTCGTCGACCAGGATGACCTCCGCACCGGTGGCCGCTGCCGACAATGCCGCCGTCAGTCCGGCGACACCGGCGCCGGCGATCAGCACGTCGCAATGGGCGAACCGGTTGGCGTAGTGGTCGGGATCCTCTTCCTTCGGCGCCACGCCGAGGCCTGCGGCCCGGCGGATGATCGGCTCGTAGAGCTTCGACCAGGCCTCGCGCGGCCACATGAAGGTCTTGTAGTAGAAGCCTGCTGCAAAGAAGGGCGACAGCAGGTTGTTGACGGCACCGACGTCGAAGGCCAGCGACGGCCAGCGGTTCTGCGAGGCGATCTTCGCGCCGTCGAAGACTTCCTGCACGGTCGCGCGCACGTTCGGCTGCCGGCGGGCACTGTCGCGTGCGACATCGAGCAGCGCATTCGGCTCCTCCGGCCCGGCCGACAGGATGCCGCGTGGGCGGTGATACTTGAACGAGCGGCCGACGAGATGCACGCCATGCGCCAGCAGCGCGGAGGCGACCGTATCGCCTTCCATCGCCGTATAGCTCTTTCCGTCGAAGGTGAAACGCGCCGTACGCGCCGGCGTCAGCCGGCCGGCACCCTTGATGCGGAAGGCGCCGAGATTGTTCGGAGAGCCGCTCATCGCGCGTCCCCTTCCGTCTGCTCATAGGTCTCGATGGTCTGCTCGGTCGCTGCCACGTCGGCTACCGGCTGTTTTGCCAGACCCGCCCTGTAGGTCGTCAGGAACCGGTCGCTGACGGTATCGCGCGCCGCATTGAAGAACCTTCCGCAGCCATGGATGTGGCGCCAGCGCTCATAGGTGACACCCTTGTCGTTGTCGCGCAGGAAGAAGTAGTCGGCGAAGGCCTCGTCGGTGATCTCGGCAATATTGTCCGGCCTGGCAATGTGCGCCTCACCGGCCCAGCGGAATTCGAGCTCCGAGCGGTCGTCTTCGCAATAGGGGCAATGGATCAGCAGCATGGATCAACTCTTCTCTTTGGGCTCGATGTAGAGACCCAGCGCCTTTATGTTTTGCAGGAAAACACGCTCGTGCTTGCGGTTCCACCCATCGGAGCCATACCCCCCAATCTCCCGGTTCGGTTCGGGGGCATAATCGGGGCGGTAGCCTCGGGTGTTGTGGAGAGGATATCTCAGCACAAAGGTCGCAGCCCACGGCGCGACGCCGAGAACGATTACCAGTACGAAGGCGGTAAACATAAATAGCAGGGAAAGAACACTGGACCACTCGGAGCCCGTCTGCTGATGCAGCCTTGCAGCCAGGACTGTCAAAACGACAGCAGTCAATCCTAGGATGAAAAAGCGTCGATTAGCTTTTCGCGTCATGTCGACCTCAATGCGCAACCGCGGCGGCGGCCGCTTCGTCGATCAGCCGACCGGTGCGGAAGCGGTCGAGGGTGAGGCCCGACGCCAGCCGGTGCGGTTCGCCCTTGGCGATCAGATGCGCGAAGAGATCCGCAGAGCCCGGCGTCGCCTTGAAGCCGCCGGTGCCCCAGCCGCAGTTGACGAAGAGGTTCTTCACCGGCGTCACGCTCTGGATGGCCGAGCGGTCCGGGGTGTTGTCGGTGATGCCGCCCCACTGGCGCATCATCTTCACCCGCCGGAACATCGGAAAGAGCTCGCAGATGGCATCGAGCGTATGGGTGATGATCTGCAACCCGCCGGTCTGGCTGTAGGAATTATACTGGTCGGTGCCGGCGCCGATGACGAGCTCCCCCTTGTCGGACTGCGAGATATAGGCATGCACCGTGTTGGACATCACCACGCAGGGGAAGATCGGCTTCAGCGGCTCCGAGACCAGCGCCTGCAGCGGGTTCGACGCCAGCGGCACGCGCACGCCTGCCATCTGCATCACCACCGACGAATGCCCGGCCGCCGACACGCCGATCTTTTTCGCGCCGATGAAGCCGCGGTTGGTCTCGACGCCGGTCACTTCGCCGTTGGCTCCGCGGCGGATGCCGGTCACCTCGGTGTTCTGGATGATATGGACGCCGCGGTCCGAAGCGGCACGCGCATAGCCCCAGGCCACCGCATCATGGCGGGCCGTGCCGCCGCGCCGCTGCAGGGCGGCACCATTGATGGCATAGCGGGCGGTCTTGGAGATATCGAGCGGCGGGCAATAGGCCTTCGCCTGCTCCGGCGTCAGCCACTCGTTGTCGATCCCGTAGAGCCTATTGGCGTTGATGTGGCGCTTGAAGCTCTGCTGGTCGTGGGTGTTGTGCGACAGCATCATCACGCCGCGCGGCGAATACATGACGTTGTAGTTGAGATCCTGGCTCAAGCCCTCCCAGAGCTTCAGCGAGTGCTCGTAGATGTCCATGCTCTCTTCGTAGAGATAGTTGGAGCGGATGATCGTCGTGTTGCGGCCGGTGTTGCCGCCGCCGATCCAGCCCTTTTCCAGGACGGCGACATTGTTGATACCGTGCTCCTTGGCCAGGTAATAGGCGGCCCCCAGCCCGTGCCCGCCACCGCCGATGATGATGACGTCATAGCTCGACCGCGGCTCCGGCGACGACCATTGCGGTTGCCAGCCCTTGTGGCCCCGAAGCGCCTCGCGGGCCACGGCGAAGACCGAGTATTTGCGCATGTCGCCTTCATCTCCCTCGAATATCGGAGGTCTGTTAGAGACATACCCATCGCAAATCAACTTGGCCCGCAATAGCTGTTTTGCGACGCCGCGCCGATTTGTTTCGACACGCCCCGTCGCCGCAAGCGGCGGGGCGTCTCTTCCCAGCCTATGCTCTGAGCAGGACCTTGCCCTTTCGGGCGGATTCGGCGGCCGCGGCAACCGCCTGCTTGATGTCGGCAAGCGCGAAGACTTCCGAGACCGTCAGCTTGATCTCGCCTGCCGTCACGCCCTGGATGATCTCGCCAATCAGCGCCATCAGCTTCTCGGGTCCCAGCCTCGGTGCAATCTTCGACAGCCAGAAGCCCTTCACCACCGCCTCCTTGAAGATGAGATCGCTGGCGGACAGCTCCAGAGGCCGTCCGGACATCAGGCCGAAGGACACCAGCAGCCCCTTCTCGCCCAGCAGCGACAATAGGTCGCCGGCCGAAGATCCTCCCACGCCGTCGATCGCCGCCACGATGCGCGCGCCGCCGGTGAGCGTTGACACCTTCTCCCGCCAGCCGTCTTCCGAGGTCGAAACGGCGTGGTCGATCCCCAGCGCCTGCAACTCCGACACCGCCTCCTCCCGCCGGACAAGGTTGATGACGTTGATGCCGCGCGGCTTGGCAAACAGCGCCAGCGCTTTGCCGACGGCGCCATTGGCGGCATTCTGGACGATCCAGCCGCCGCGCTCCACTCCGGCAAAGTCGAGAAGGACCAGCGCGCTCAGCGGCATCGAGATGAGCTGCGCACCTTCTTCGTCCGAGATCCCGTCGGGCAGCGGAACGGCCATGGCCGCGGCGGCGAGATAATACTCCGCCCAGGTTCCCGCTCCCGAGACCGCCACGCGCTGGCCGACCTTCAGATGCGTGACGCCATCGCCGAGCGCATCGACGACGCCCATGGCTTCCGTTCCCGCCGATGCCGGCAGCTCCGGCTTGTAGCCGTAGTCGCCGCTGACCGTCAGAAGGTCATGATTGTGGATTGAGGCCATCACCATCTTCACCCGGATCTGTCCGGCCGCCGGCTCTGGCAGATCCGCCTCGCGAACCTCCAGCACATCTGCCGGATTGCCGAATCGGGAATGGATTGCAGTGAGCATCGAGATCTCCTTTTCTCACAAGACGACGGCAGATGCGCCACCGTCTTTGTGATCCGATATAGTGTGCCTCGGATACCTTGAAAGGCGGGGCGCCCGTCCGGAAGATTTTAAAGTCCAGAACCCCTATGCCATATGGACTTCAGGCCTGCTTTCTGATATTTGCCTGACCCAATTGCCGGGCTGCGCGCCGGGCAAACGTATTCTTTCGCCTGGAATCAGCCAGGCGAGCAACAAACCAAAGGAACGGGATTACACGTGCAGGTACTTGTCCGCGACAACAACGTTGATCAGGCTCTCCGCGCTCTCAAGAAGAAGATGCAGCGTGAAGGCATCTTCCGGGAAATGAAGATGCGCGATTACTACGAAAAGCCTTCTGAAAAGCGTGCTCGCGAAAAGGCCGAGGCCGTTCGTCGCGTTCGCAAGCTGGCCCGCAAGCGCATGCAGCGCGAAGGCCTGATCGCTGCTCCGGCGCGTCCGGCCCCGAGCGCGAGCCGTTAATCGGTCGTTTTTTCGACGTTATTTGAGTGCTTATGGGGCGGGGGCGACTTGGTCGCCGCCGTCCTTACTTTTTCCGGATAGACTTGTCCGCTTCGCCCAACCTCGAGGAACCGCGCCTGATGGCCTTCAAGACTGCTGCTGCTTCTTCCGCAACATTCGGCATTTCGGCTCTCACCGCGGCGACCCGTAGCAGGACCACTTTCTCGGCCCTGGCGCTGGCGTCGACCGTGCTCCTCGCCAGCTGCTCCACGACCTCCCAGACGACCGACCTGATCACCGTCGACCGCGCCCAGGGATCGGAGCAGAACATCGCCTCACTGACCGCCGTCATCGCCGCCAATCCTCAGGATCCGGAAGGGTACAACGTTCGCGGCTCCGCCTACGGTCGCGCCGGCGAATTCCGTCGTGCGCTCGACGACTTCAACCAGGCGATCCAGCTGAACCCGCAGTTCTACCAGGCCTATGCGAACCGCGCCCTCGTCTATCGCAACATGGGCAAGCCGGTCGAAGCCGCCAGCGACTACAACCGTTCGCTGCAGATCAATTCGAACTATGACGTCGCCTACATCGGCCGCGGCAATATCTACCGCCAGGCCGGCCGCAACGACGAAGCCTTCAACGACTTCAACCGCGCCATCGAGCTCGACACCACCGATGGCCGCGCCTACCACAACCGCGGCCTGATCTACCAGCTGCGTGGCCAGCACGCCCAGGCGATCGAGGATTTCTCCAAGGCGATCTCGCTGTCGTCAACGGCCGCCGAACCCTACAACGGCCGCGCCGTCTCCTACCTGGCGCTCGGCGACGACGAGAACGCCTTCGCCGACATCAACCATGCGATCGAGCTGAACGACAAGCTGGCCGAATCCTGGACAAACCAGGGCCTCGTCTACGAGCGTCGCGGCGACACCCAGCGCGCCGCCCGCTCCTACTCGCATGCCGTCGGCCTCGACCCGAACTACCAACCGGCCAAGGATGGCCTTTCGCGCACCCGCGGAAGCTGAGAGGCGTCCCACCTCTCAGCGTCAGGCCTCTTGGCAGCCCGAGCTACCGCGAGACGGCTGACCCGCCTCACCGCCAGCCGAGCGCTGGCGCAACATGCTTGAGGATCGCCTCGATCACATGGGCATTGTAGTCCACGCCCAGCTGGTTCGGCACGGTCAACAGCAGCGTATCGGCCTCCGCCACCGCCTCGTCCTGCCGCAGTTCCTCGATCAGCACGTCGGGCTCCGCCGCATAGGACCGACCGAAGATGGCGCGCGTGCTGGCGTCGAGATAGCCGATCGAATCCTGATCCTTGCTGCGGCCGAAATAGGTGCGGTCCATGTCGTTGACGATCGCAAAGATCGAGCGTGACACCGAGACGCGCGGCGTGCGCGCATGGCCGGCCTCCTTCCAGGCATCGCGATAGGCGCGGATCTGCTTGGCCTGCTGGATGTGGAAGGCCTCGCCCGTCTCGTCGTCCTTCAGCGTCGACGACTGCAGGTTCATGCCGAGCTTTGCCGCCCAGACGGCCGTCGCATTCGAGCCGGCACCCCACCAGATGCGGTCGCGCAGCCCTTCGGAGAAGGGCTCCAGGCGCAGCATGCCCGGCGGGTTCGGGAACATCGGCCGCGGGTTGGGCTTGGCGAAGCCCTCGCCCTTCAGCACGTCGAGGAACACCTCCGCATGGCGGCGGCCCATGTCGGCATCGCTCTGGCCTTCCTGCGGTTCATAGCCGAAATAGCGCCAGCCATCGATCACCTGCTCCGGAGAACCGCGGCTGATGCCCAGCTGCAGCCGTTCGCCGGAAATCAGGTCGGCGGCGCCGGCGTCTTCCGCCATGTAGAGCGGGTTCTCGTAGCGCATGTCGATGACGCCCGTGCCGATCTCGATCTTGCGCGTCTTCGCACCCACCGCCGCGAGCAGCGGGAACGGCGAGGCAAGCTGCCGGGCGAAATGGTGGACGCGGAAATAGGCGCCGTCGGCGCCCAGTTCCTCGGCGGCGACGGCAAGATCGATCGACTGCAACAGCGCATCGCCGGCCGAGCGCGTGCCCGACTGCGGCGACGGCGACCAGTGGCCGAACGAGAGGAAACCGATCTTCTTCATGGGGTGCTCCTTGCAGGGACGCGGAATGTCTGCCCCGGTATATGGCACGCCGTGCTGTATTCCGTCAGTGGACGGGATGAGACGGATCGTTCACGGATGCTGAACGGCGCCCGAACATCTCGTAATGTTCGCTCCGCCGTTGTCTCACAGAGCTTTCATGCGCTGGACAACGCGGCTGTGAATGATCGCAAGGATAAGGATACCGAAGCTTGCCTCTTCATAGAGGATGACATGGCTGTGGTGCTCATGTCGACGCACCTGCTCCCCGAGCGCCGGTGCCAGACGCCCCATTCGCGGATTGTCGGCCAGAAGCTGGAAGCAGGAGTGCAGATCATCGCCGTAATGCTCGGCCTGACGGATGCCGAAAACTTCCAGGCCGTAGATAAAGATATCCAGCAGATCCCTGTCAGCCTGCTGCGTCAGCCTGAACTCAGGCACGACCGACCTTCCGTTGCGAGACGATGGATTTCGCTTCGTCCAGGATCTCCGCGATGCTGCGGGTACTCACGCCGCTGCCGCGGGAGGCAGCCAGAAGATCGCGCAGTTCATCGACCGAAAGCTCTTCCCCGCGCCGAACCCGCTCCTGAACGATGAGTTCGCTCAGATACTCGCCCGCGCTGGCGTAGCGGCCGCTGCGGACCTGTTCATCGATCCAGTCTTTGGCCGCATCTGGAAGTGATATCGTCAAGCTTGCCATGCTGACCTCCGTTGCTGACAGTGTCGCATGATCTCCGCCGACAGAAAAGCCCGGCATGGCCGGGCTTTTCCTCGCATCCATGGCATCACGCCTCAGTGCTTCATCGCCTTGACGATGTCGTCGGTCATCTTCTTGGCGTCGCCGAGCAGCATCATCGTGCCGTCCTTGTAGAACAGCGTGTTGTCGATGCCGGCATAGCCGGAGCCGAGCGAGCGCTTGACGAAGAGGCAGGTCCGGGCCTTGTCGACGTCGAGGATCGGCATGCCGTAGATCGGTGAGGACTTGTCGTCGCGCGCCGCCGGATTGGTGACGTCGTTGGCGCCGATGACATAGGCGACATCCGCCTGCGCGAACTCGCCGTTGATGTCTTCCAGCTCGAAGACCTCGTCATAGGGGACATTGGCTTCGGCGAGCAGCACGTTCATGTGGCCCGGCATGCGACCCGCCACCGGGTGGATCGCATATTTCACCTCGACGCCGTGTTCCTTCAGCGTATCGGCCAGTTCCCGCAGTGCGTGCTGTGCTTGGGCGACCGCCATGCCGTAGCCCGGCACGATGATCACCTTCTGGGCGTTCTGCATCAGGAAGGCGGCGTCCTCGGCAGAGCCCTGCTTGACCGACCGCTGCACGCCGTCGTCCGCACCGGCTGCCGCCGCCTCGCCGCCGAAGCCGCCGAGAATGACCGAGACGAAGGAGCGGTTCATCCCTTTGCACATGATGTAGGAGAGGATCGCCCCGGACGAGCCGACCAGCGCGCCGGTGATGATCAGCGCCAGATTGCCTAGCGTGAAACCGATACCGGCGGCTGCCCAACCGGAATAGGAGTTCAGCATCGAGACGACCACCGGCATGTCGGCGCCGCCGATCGGCACGATCAGCAGCACGCCGAGCGCCAGCGCCAGCGCCACGATCAGCCAGAAGTCGAAATGGCTCTCCGACAGCGTCAGGCCGACCATGAAGAGGACGATCGCCACAAGCAGGCCGATGTTGATCCAGTGCCGGTAGGGCAGCAGGATCGGCTTGCCGGACATCCGCCCGTCGAGCTTTAGGTAGGCGATGATCGATCCGGTGAAGGTGATGGCGCCGATCGCGGCTCCCAGCGCCATCTCGACCAGTGCCTGGCCGTGGATCTCGCCGATTGCGCCGATGCCGAAGGACACCGGATCGTAGAGTGCGGCGGCCGCCACCATGACGGCGGCGAGCCCGACCAGCGAATGGAAGCCGGCGACGAGCTGCGGCATGGCCGTCATCGGGATGGTGCGGGCGATATAGGCGCCGGCACCGCCACCGATGGCGAGCGCCACGACGATCAGGACGAGGCCGCCGAAGCTCGGCGTGGCCAAAAGCAGGGTCGTGCCGATGGCAATCCCCATGCCAACCATGCCGTAGACATTGCCCTGGCGGCTGGTGGTCGGATGGGAGAGCCCGCGCAGCGCCATGATGAACAGGACGCCGGAGACGAGGTAGAGGAAGGCTGCAAGGTTCTGTGACATTTTTCCAGGACCCTCAGCGTTCTTTTTTCTTGTACATGGCCAGCATCCGGCTGGTCACCAGGAAGCCGCCGAAGATGTTGACCGAGACGAGCACCAGCGCCACGAAGCCGAAGCCCGTGGCATAGCCGCTGGCGGAAATGCCCACCGCCAGCAGTGCCCCGACGACGATGACCGAGGAGATTGCATTGGTGACGGCCATCAGCGGCGTGTGCAATGCCGGCGTCACCGACCAGACGACGTAGTAGCCGACGAAGATCGACAGCACGAAGATCGCCAGCCGGAAGACGAAGGGATCGATGGCGCCGCCGGAGACGCCATGCGCCGCCATGGCCACCGCATCCGGCGCCTGCTCGGCTGCGATTCTCACGGACTGCACCGCCTGATCGAGCTGCTCCAGCGCGGAATTCATCAGGTCGCTCGCCATCACAGCTCCTCCTTCTTGTCCGTTCCAGCCTTCGCCGGTGCCTTGCGTGTCCGCTTCGGCTTGCCGGCGTCGTCCGCAGGCGAAGGCTCGGCTGCAGCAGGTTCCGCCGCCGCTGCGGCAGGAGCGCCATCAACCACAAGCGCTGCCGCGGCAAAATTGGGATGCACCACCTTGCCGCCGTGGGTCAGCATGGTCGCCTTGACCAGTTCGTCCTCGGTATTGATCGAAAACGATTTCGTCTCCTTGTCGACCATGGTCTCCAGAAAGGCGAAGAGGTTCTTGGCGTAGAGCGCCGAGGCCGATGCCGCGACGCGGCCCGGGACATTGTCGTAGCCGATCACCGTGACGCCCTCGACCGTGGCGACGGAGCCCTTCACCGAACCCTCGATATTGCCGCCGCGTTCGACGGCGAGATCCACGGCGACGGAGCCGGGCTTCATGGCGGCGAGCATGGCACGCGTCACCAGACGCGGCGCCGGACGGCCGGGGATGAGCGCGGTGGTGATGACGATGTCCTGCTTGGCGATGTGCTCGGCAACCAGCGCCGCCTGCTTGGCCTGATAGGCCTCCGACATCTGCTTGGCGTAGCCGCCGGCGGTCTCGGCAGCCTTGAACTCGTCGTCCTCGACGGCGATGAACTTGGCGCCGAGCGAGGCGACCTGTTCCTTGGCGGCGGGACGCACGTCGGTTGCGGTCACGACGGCACCGAGGCGGCGCGCCGTGGCGATCGCCTGCAGGCCGGCAACGCCGGCGCCCATGACGAAGACCTTGGCAGCGGGCACGGTGCCGGCCGCCGTCATCATCATCGGCAGGGCGCGGCCGTATTCATGCGCGGCATCGATGACGGCGCGGTAGCCGGCAAGGTTTGCTTGCGACGACAGCACGTCCATCGACTGGGCGCGGGTGATGCGCGGCATCAGTTCCATGGCAAAGGTGGTCAGGCCGGCACGCGCCATGGCGGCAAGCGCCGCCTCGTTGCCATAGGGGTCCATGCTGGCGAAAACCGCAGCACCCGATTTGTAGCGGGAAATCTCGTCGGCGCCGGGACGGTTCACCTTCAGCACGATGTCGGCCGATGCGGCATCGGCGACCGTGCCGATCCGCGCGCCCGCCGTCTCGTAATCGCTGTCGAGAATGCCCGATCTTGCTCCGGCGCCCGCTTCGACCACGAGGTCAAAGCCCAGGCCGGTCAGACGCTTCACCGTGTCGGCGGATGCCGCGACCCGCCGCTCACCTTCCCCCTCCCGGGGAATAAAGATCATGTTCGCCAAAATACGCCCCTCTCAGTCTCAACTTGCGGACCCGACAAAGTCGCGCCCGCCCTCCCCGACTTCAGCTGGCGCAGATGTCAGCGAAGCAGGTAGAAGCCGGCGGCGTTGAGGACGATGAAGATGATCAGGCCGCCGAAGAAGCCGGCGCCGCCGAAGAAGCCGGCGGCCATGGCGATCATCAGCACGACGAGGTGCATCGTGGTCCACTTGGAAATGGTGAGGAACTTCTCGTAAGTTCTCTCGTGTTCGGCGTAATCCATCTGGGCGCCCGTTTCGATCGGCCCGGTGCTGTGGTTGTCCATCTGTCGTCTCCCTTGCGCAGCGCGCGCATGCGCCGATCAAGCGCAGCAACGGCCCTCGAAAACCTGATCTTGTCCGTCCCGAACCGCCCCAAAGCGGCGGGCCGAACCCTACTTCAGGCCTTACACAAAGCCACCTCGAAGCGCAATGGCACCTTATGGCGCAGGCGACCTCCCCGCCGGCTTTCGACCTGACTTCAGCTGGGGCGGATGGGCTGGCGGGCAAGCGCCTGCGCAGACCGCGCCGTCGGCAGGATCGTCAGCGGCGGCATGCCGCTCGGCGGCGACCGGTCGAACATCAGGCGGCGCTCGTAGGGCTGCGAATCGTAGATCGGAAACCGCGCGAGAAGCTTGTTGCGGATCTCGCGGGTTCGTGATGCCAGCAGAGTGAGTTCGAAGCCATAGAGGCTGGTGAATGTCGGCGGCACGACTGTATCGGCATAGAAGTAGCGACGGTAGAAAGCAGAATGTGCGGGCCGAATATGCTGGAGCATCCGGTCCGCATTGAAATGAATGGCCGCCATGATCGTCGGCCGCACGGTCAGATATGGAAGCGCGGAACGCTCCCCGTTCAGATCCGGATCAATCGCCAGCCGCGCCGGATCGATCAACGTCAGGCCCGCGTCAAGAAAGGCATTCAGGGCATCCGGGAAGACGCCGCCGGACTGGCTCAACCGATGTTCGGGCGTCACATGGTGAACCCTCACCGTGCTCACAAGTTCTTCGTAGAGATAGACGCCGAAGACATAGGCGTGATCGTCGAAATCGGCTTCGTCCAGCATATTGCCTGCTGAACGCGGAAGAACCCCCCGCTCGCGGTAGGACTTGTAGCGAAGACGAGCAATGTCTTCGAAGTCCTCCTGGTCTTCAATACGTCGGTACTCGACTGTATCGAGGACCGAAAGCAACTTTTCTGGAAATCCTTGTGCGAGAGTGAGGCTATTCTGGATATGGCGCATTCGCGGGCGATCTCCTGAGGGTTAACGAGAGGTTAACCCGAGATTCCGCAATGCGTGCGCCAAACGTGACAATCCGTTGGAATTTCAGAGAATATGGTTAATGGCCGTCCTGACGGGGAGTCGGCGCGCGCAACCTCAGGTCGCCGGCTTGCCCCGCTTGCGCGACGTCTTGAGGACCGAGATCTTGCCCCGGTTTTGCAGCATCTGGCCGGCGACGTCGGCTTCCACAGGGGGAGAGAACACATACCCCTGGATGATGTCGGCGAAACGATTCTCGTTGATGAGCCGAAGCTGGTCGGGCGTCTCGACACCCTCGATCACGATTCTCAGACCAAGATCCCGGGAGAGTTGGGTAATGCCCCGCAGAAGCTTGATGCGCCTCGGATCGACGTTGAGGTCACGGACGAACGCGCGATCGACCTTGACGATGTCCAGAGGCAGGGTTGTCAGGTAGCTCAGGCTGGAGAAGCCGGTTCCGAAGTCGTCGATCGAGATCGTGACGCCCTTCGCGCGCAGTTGCTGGAGGATGTTGCCGACGGCGACGGGATCGTCGATGAAGCAGTTCTCCGTCACCTCCAGATGGAGCCGCGTCGGCGGCAGGTTGTTGCGCGTCAGGATTTCGAACACTTCGCTCACGATCGACGGGCTCATCAGGTCATGCACGGAGAGGTTCACCGACACTGACACCGGCTGCTCCCACCCGGAACATTCCCGGCAGGCGCGGTCCAGAACAAACTGGGAGATCCCTGCGATGATCCCCATGTCCTCGGCCATCGGGATGAAGATGTTCGGCGCGATCATGCCCTTTTCGGGATGGTTCCAGCGAACCAGCGCCTCCATGCACTCGATTCTCGTTCCATCCGCGGAATACATGGGCTGATAGACAACCCGCAGCGCACGCTCATCGACAGCCCGACGCAGGTCTTGCTTGAGCTTCTGCTCCTCTATGTAGCGTGCATCCATCTCGGGCTGGAAGAAGACCAGCGTTCCGTTGCCCTTTGTCTTTGCATCGTTGAGCGCCAGATCGGCCCTGATGTGCCATTGTTCCATGTCGAATTCATCGACCGGGGCGATCACGCATCCGGCGTTGAAGGCGACACTCATCTTGATGTCGCAAAACTCGTAGGTGTGCTGCATTTTCCGGAGCAACTGTTCCATCCGGGCTTCGAGGTCGGCGCGGTCCTTCGCCGTTACCAGCGCGACGAACTCGTTTCCGACAAGCCTTCCAGCCAGCAGTTCATCGCCAACGTCGACGAGAAGCCTTGATGCGACGGCACAAAGCAGCTGGTCTCCGACCACATGGCCGCGAAGGTCATTGACGTGCTTGAAACCCTCGATGTCCATGATGACCATGGCTGCCAGCGCGCCCGGCGGGCACCCTTCCAGCCTGGCTGCGGCAAGTGTCGTGAAGTGCGCCCTGTTCGGCAAGCCCGTAAGCGAATCGAGCTGCACCATCCGCAGCATCTTTATCTCGGCCGCGACCCGTTCACTGACGTCCTCGAGGATCAACACGACGCCGTCATCATCACGCCGACTGGCCGAGCACTCGATATGGCGACCGTCCCCGAGATTGAGGAGCGTGCGAGCGAGCTCTCCCACCACCAGCTGCTGAATCTGCTGGATGCCTTCGTTGCGCCCCTCGAACCTTCGTCTCAGGACGTTGATCAAGGGCAGCCCGGCGATGGACGAGGCATTGGGCAAACCGAGAAGATCGCATCCACGGCGATTGATCACTTCAATGCGCCCGCCGCTGTCCAGCATCACGAGGCCATGGGCGATGGTGGTCAGCGCAAGATCGAACTGATTGGCGATCAGACGGATTTTTCGCGCCGCCAGGACGTTTTCATAGAGGAACTCGCGGACGCCGTTTGCCATCGATCGGGTGGTCAGCCCGAAGGGTATGAGCAACAGCGACATGAGCGCGAGATACTGGTCGCCACTGCTGACACAGGCGAGAATGATGGGAATGCAGCATCCGAGCGTCTGGTAGTCGACTGCCCAGCGCGAGCCATAGTTGCGGCCGACAATGGACATCATGGAACCCATCGTCATGGCCACGCAGGTAAAGGCCACAAAGCTGTCTCTCAGCACCAGCATTGCATGTCCGCTCGTGGTGCCGAGCAGAAGGGCAGTCAGCGTGGCGCCGGCAACATATCGTCGCTCCCACTGCGCGATCTGGGCATCGGTCAGCGGATGCTTGTCGACCCTGTCGAAGCGCAGGAATTCGTAGAAACGAAGTGCAAAGACGAGCGCAAAGCCGGCAGCGGCGAAGAGATAGAACTCAGAACCGGTATAGCTGAAAACGATAGCGCACCAGATAACGTGAACGACCACGCCGGTAATCAACGTTCCACGATTTCCAAACAGCGAACTGACAAACGACAGATAGACATCTGTCGGCAGCCTGCTCGGCTCGCGCGCCTTCATAGCTTCGCCCCTTGAATCCAGCGCCACCCTTCGCCGGACCTCTTAAAATTCAGTGATTACCCGAATCTTCCCCCCTGAGACCATAGGGGTTTTTCATGCCTTACTTAACAACTGTCAAACAAGACATCGTAAAAAACCATAGTGCGGCGATTGAGCGGAAATAGGGTGCGGAGGGGAGGCGCCGGTTCGACGTGCGCCCGTTGGGCCTGGCGGGAGCCCCGGCGGTCCAAAAGGCCGCAGCGCCTGCAAATCAAGTACATTGTCCTAATGGCCCGATTGATTTTTACCACGCCAGCCAATACAGGTCGCCGACCAAGAACCAATGTGGCGCCCCCTCACAGATCCTGATCCTTGTGGGCGGCAGGATCGCCGCGAGTTACTGCAGGAGGGGACAAGAATGGCTGCGCTGCTCGCGCTTAGTCGCGTGATCGATGCCGTGACCACGGCAATCGGAAAATCCGTCTCATGGCTGCTTCTGGCCGCCGTCCTCATCAGCACCGGCAATGCCATCCTGCGCAAGACGCTGGACATGTCGTCCAACGCCTGGCTCGAGGTGCAGTGGTACCTGTTCGGCACCGTGTTCATGCTGGCCGCGGCCTATACGCTGCTGAAGAACGAACATGTTCGCATCGACATCCTGTCGTCGATGTGGAGCAAACGGACACGCGACATCATCGACCTCGTACTGCACGTCATCTTCCTGGTGCCCTTCGCAGCGCTGATGGCCTATCTGGCCTGGCCGTGGTTCTGGCTGTCCTTCAACTCCGGCGAAATTTCGTCCAACGCCGGCGGCCTGATCATCTGGCCGGCCAAGCTGGTGGTGCTGCTGGGCTTCAGCCTGCTGCTGCTGCAGGCCTTCTCCGAGATCATCAAGCGCTTCGCGGTGATCACGGGACGGATCGAGGATCCGCGCCATGACACGGCCGGCGAAATGCCGCCGGCTGCGACGGAGGTATGAGCGTGATCGACTTCATTGCCCATAATCTGCCGCTGGTGATGTTCTCCAGCGTGATGCTGATGCTGCTGCTGGGATATCCGGTCGCCTTCACGCTGGCCGCCGGAGGTCTGCTCTATTTCGTCATCGGCGTGGAACTCTCGGCCATCTCGCCGGAGATCCGGCTCTTCTGGCCGCTGCTGCAATCCCATCCGGAGCGCATCTACGGCATCATGTACAATGACACGCTGCTGGCCATCCCCTTCTTCACCTTCATGGGGATCATCCTGGAGCGGTCGCGCATGGCCGAGGACCTGCTCGACACGATCGGCCAGCTGTTCGGCCCGGTCCGCGGCGGCCTCGCCTACGCCGTCATCCTCGTCGGCGCGCTGCTCGGCGCCACCACCGGTGTGGTTGCCGCATCGGTCATGGCCATGGGCCTGATCTCGCTGCCGATCATGATGCGCTACGGCTACCAGCGGCCGCTGGTGGCCGGCACCATCGCCGCCTCCGGCACGCTGGCGCAGATCGTGCCGCCCTCGCTCGTCCTGATCGTCATGGCCGACCAGCTCGGCCGCTCCGTCGGCGACATGTATGTCGGGGCCCTCTATCCGGCGCTGATGATCGTCGCGGCCTACTGCCTCTACATCTTCGCCGTCTCGATGGTGAAGCCGCAATGGGCACCCGCGCTGCCGATGGAAGCCCGGACGCTCGGCAATGGCGTGACATCGCTCGGCGTCATGCTGCTCCTGGCGATCGCCCTCTACTATCTCGGCATGCACGTGCTGTTTACGGGCATCGGGAGCCCGGAATGGCAGCTGGTCACGGCCATGGCGTTTGCCGTGGGAACGGCCTATGTCGTCGCCCTGATCAACAGCCGGATTGAGAAGAAGATCATCTCCCGGCTCGCCGAACAGGTCATCATCGTCCTGGTGCCGCCGCTGGCGCTGATCTTCCTCGTGCTCGGCACGATCTTCCTCGGCATTGCAACGCCGACGGAAGGGGGCGCAATGGGCGCGACGGGCGCGCTGATCCTCGCCCTGGCCAAGCGCCGCCTGAGCTTCGGCATCATCAAGAACGCGCTGGACGCCACCACCAAGCTCTCTGCCTTCGTGATGATGATCCTGATCGGCGCCCGCGTCTTCGGCCTCACCTTCTACGGCATCAACGGCAATGTCTGGATCGAGGAACTGCTGCTGGCGCTTCCGGGCGGAGACTACGGCTTCCTGATCGTCGTCACGATCATCGTCTTCATCCTCGGCTGCTTCCTCGATTTCTTCGAGATCGCCTTCATCATGGTGCCGCTGCTGGCGCCGGTCGCCGAGGCCCATGGCATCGACCTTGTCTGGTTCGGGATCATCCTCAGCATCAACCTGCAGACCTCGTTCCTGACGCCGCCCTTCGGCTTCTCGCTGTTCTTCCTGCGCTCCATCGCGCCCGCCTCGCCATGGCTGGACAAGGTGACCAACAGGAGGATGCCGGCGATGAAGACGACCGACATCTACAAGGGCGTCTTCCCCTATATCGTCATCCAGTTCGCGATGATCCTGGTGGTCATCTTCTTCCCCGGCCTGGTGATGCACTACAAGACCGATACGCCGACTGTTGATCCGGGCGAGATCCGCATCGATATCCCCGGCTTCGGCGGGCAGAGCGATACGATGCCGAACTTCGGCCTGCCGCCGATCGGCGGCCAGACCGGATCGGACGGGAGCGGCAGCGCCGCTCCTCCGGCAGCCCCGCCGGCCTTCGGCCTGCCACCGCTCAACTTCGGTGCGGAACAGCCTGCGGCCCCCGGCCAGCCGGCACCGGCCGCGCCGGCCGCCCCGCCGGCCTTCGGCCTGCCGCCACTGAACCTCGGCGGCGACCCGCCAGCGGCACCCGGGACACCGGCACCGTCACCGGGGACACCGGCGGGTCAACCGCAGCCGGCGCAACCGGACCTGAGCCAGCCACCGGCGTTCAATCCCTAGAAACACCCGAGACGGCCTGCAGCATTCCGCTCCAGGCCGTCTCCGTTGTCTGTCGGGGCAAGACTTGCGCCTCTCCCCTATTCCACCAGCGAGCGCTCGTTGAACGCGTCGTACTTCATCACCTCGGCTCGCATCCTGCCAGACCACTTCTCGATGAACGCTTGGGTTGCCTCATGTTGGAGATGGGCCGTCAGCGATTGCTGATCCGGCCAGCGTTCGGCGACCGCAATATGCCCGGTCTTCTGGCTGTCGCCTGTGGTGGAATAGGAAAGGCAACCGCTTCCTGCCCTCTTCTTCGGATTGATGACGTCGACGTCGCCGAGAAAATCATCCACCTCCGACGGGTCGATCTCGATATGGCCGAGGACGATGATCATCGCGCTTCCTCCCTCCTGTCCATCCCTCACGCGACCGTCAGAACGATCTTGCCCTGGATGTGTCCTTCGGCCGCCCGTTCATGAGCCTTGCGGGCCTCGGCCAGAGGATAGGTGCTGTCGATCACCACACGGATCTTGCCGTCGTCGAGCAGGGGTGCGAGCTGCGCCAATTGCGCACCGCTGGAGCGAACCTGGGTCGCCGACACCGTCACGTCCCGTTTCGCGGCCTCCTCGGCATCGGCAAAGCCCAGGGGATAGACCGGAAACAGTGCCCCGCCGGGCTTCAGCGTCCGCAGGAAGCGGCCGGAGGTCGGACCGCCGAGGGCATCGACGACAAGATCGAGGCCCTGCACGACGCCTTCGGGCGGCGTCTTCGTGTAATCGATGAACTGGTCGGCGCCGAGCTCGCGCAGGAGCGCCTCATGCCGGCCCGATGCGACGGCGATGACATGCGCACCCATCCGCTTTGCCACCTGCACCGCAAAATGCCCTACGCCGCCGGCTGCCCCGTTGACGAGCACGGTCCTGCCCGCAAGCGGCACCGGCGCATGCCGATGCGGCTGAAGCGGGTTCGGTTCGTCGTGCCCCAGCTCGACCATGAATTGCCAGGCGGTCAGCAGCGACATCGGCGCGCCGGCGGCATGCACATGGTCGATCCCGGCGGGCTTGAGTGCGAGGTGCGCGGTCGGCACGCTGACATATTCGGCATAGGCCCGGCTCTCGCCGACGCTGAAGAAGCGCACCATGGAGTAGACCTCGTCGCCCCTGGAGAAGTCCGAAACATCGTCACCGACCGCCTCGACGACGCCCGATATGTCCGTTCCCAGGATCAGCGGAAAATCCACCTGCGGCTGCCACTCCGGCGGGAGCGTCCTGTAGCCGTCGCGCAGGTACCAGTCGGGCGGATTGACACCGACGGCGTGGACGCGAACGAGCACTTCGCCTGCCTTCGCCTCCGGGATTGCGACGTCCTCGTAACGCAGCACCTCGGGGCCACCGAATGCGTATTGCAAAACGGCCTTCATCGTCTGTGCCGACATTGTGTTATCCTTTCTGGAAGCCATATACTCCTTCTGGAGCACTGCTCCATATATCCGGAGCACTGCTCCTATTGTCAAGAGAGATTGATGCGCGCTGACGCCAGAAAAAACTACGACCACCTCATTGCCATTGCCCGCGATGTCGTCGCCGAGCACGGAGCCGAGGCATCGCTGCGGGATGTTGCCCGCAGGGCAGGTGTTGGGCTTGGCACGCTCTACCGTCATTTCCCGACGCGGGAGGCGCTTCTGGAAGCCTTGCTCCGCACCCGGTTCGGCGAACTGGCGGATCGGGCCAACGGGCTTGAATCATGGGACGACGCTGGCAGCGCTCTTGTCACCTGGCTGCGGGAAGCGATCACCATGACGCACCATTACAGTGGCACGATCGCATTGATGGTGGCTGCGATTTCAGACGAAGACTCGGCGCTTCACGCCTCTTGCACCACACTGCGCACCGCCGGAACGCGGCTTCTCCTCCGCGCTCAGGCGGAAGGCGTGGCGCGCCGGGACATGGACGGCAACGACCTGTTTGCGCTGATCAGCGCCCTGGCCTGGCTCGCCGACCAGCCGCCGCTCGTGCCGCGCGCGGACAATCTGTTCGACATCATCACGAGCGCGATCCTTACCGGGCGCCCGAAAGCCGATCGCGGCAAGGCCGAAGCCGCGCAGGAATAACCAACCCGCAGAAAAGCCCGGGTCTTGCAACCCGGGCTCGCTGTTGTGTTGTCTGCAAGGATGCGGATCAGAGCTTGCCGTTGCGCTGCTGGATCATCATGAAGGTGT
Source organism: Pseudorhizobium marinum (assembly GCF_000705355.1). Taxonomy (NCBI): domain Bacteria; kingdom Pseudomonadati; phylum Pseudomonadota; class Alphaproteobacteria; order Hyphomicrobiales; family Rhizobiaceae; genus Pseudorhizobium; species Pseudorhizobium marinum. The sequence goes on along the minus strand of NZ_JMQK01000001.1, from coordinate 73,023 downwards.
CGAAGGTGTATTCCGACAGCTGCATCCAGAGATAGCCCTCGCGCTTGAACGCGACCTGATCTTCGTAGATCCGCTTGAACCACTCGTTCGAACCCGAGATCTCGGCGTAGACCTCCTGCGCCGCGTTGAAGCAGGCTTCGAGGATCTCCTGGCTGAACGGACGCAGGATCGTGCCGTCGGCGACGAGCTGCTTGACCGCACCCGGGTTCTTCATGTCGTATTTCGCCATCATGTTGGTGTTGGCGTAGGCGCATGCATCGATGAGGGCCGCCTGGTAGCTCTTCGGCAGGCTGTTGAACTTCTCGAGGTTGGCGAAGGCGTGGATGACCGGGCCGCCTTCCCAGAAGGCCGGATAGTAGTAGTACTTGGCGACCTTGTAGAAGCCGAGCTTCTGGTCGTCGTAGGGACCGACCCATTCGGCGGCATCGATCGTGCCTTTTTCGAGAGAGGCATAGATGTCACCGCCGGCAATCTGCTGCGGCACCACGCCAAGCTTCTCGACCACCTTGCCGGCGAGACCCGCGATGCGCATCTTGACGCCCTTGAAGTCCTCGACGGTGTTGATCTCCTTGCGGAACCAGCCGCCCATCTGGGCACCGGTATTGCCGGCGATCATGCCGTAGAGATTATGGGTCGCGTAGAACTCGTTCAGCAGCGTGTTGCCATTGCCCTGGTAGAACCAGGAATTGGTCAGCCGCGCATTGAGGCCGAAGGGAATCGCCGTGCCGATGGCGAAGGTCGGATCCTTGCCGACGTAGTAATAGGAGCAGGTGTGGCACATTTCGACCGTGCCGGCGCTGACGGCGTCCGCCGCCTGCAGGCCGGGCACGATTTCACCGGCCGCGAAGGTCTGGATGGTGAAATTGCCGCCGGTGGCTTCCGACACGCGGGCAGCGATGTCTTCGGCGCCGCCGTAGATGGTGTCGAGCGACTTCGGGAATGAAGACGTGAGACGCCAGGTGATCTTGGGGTTTTCCTGCGCGATGGCTGGGGCCGCAAGCGTAGTGGCCGCGGCAGCGCCCGCCCCCGTCACTGCAGCTTTCTTGAAGAACGAACGACGATCCATAAAGTTACCTCCCGTGAAGACAAACCGCGGGGTAGCTTTTCTCCCCTTCCCCCGGCATGCCGCGAAGTAACCATGTCCCCTTGAGGCTGGCAAGCATCCTGCGACTAATTCCTTAGTGGTGGCCTTGCAAATTCTTCAAGGAATTCCGCAACCTGCGCGAAGAATAGCCAGTCGGCGCGAGCCCTGCGGACGATGCTCAAACATTAGGCGGAAAAGCCCCGGGCAAGGGCGCTTGACCTGCGTCCGATCCGGCGCGACAAACGGGCTCGACCTGCGGAGACTCTGAAATGCCCAAACCCATCGTTGCCGTGCCTGCCGACATCCGCGAAGTGGAAGGTGCGGTCTGGCATGCGAGCCCCAACCAGTACCTCAAGGCCGCGCTCAAGGTGGCGGGCGTCATGAGCTTCATCGTTCCTGCCTTCGAGGACGGCAACGAGGTCGATGCCATCCTCGACCGCGTCGACGGATTGCTGGTCACCGGATCGGCGACCAATGTCCATCCCTCGCTCTACGGCCGGCCTGCGACGGAGGCCGACGGTCCCTTCGATCCCGCCCGTGACGCGACCTCCCTGCCGCTGATCCGCCGAGCTCTGGAGCGCGGAATTCCGATGCTGGCGATCTGCCGCGGAATTCAGGAACTGAACGTCGCGCTGGGCGGCACGCTGGCGACCGAAATCCACGAGCAGCCCGGCATCTGGGATCACCGCAAGCCGAACGTGCCGGAGCGCGACCACATGTTTGCGATCCGCCAGCCCGTCTTCGTCGAGGAAGGGTCCTGCATCGCCAGGTATCTCGGTCTCTCCGGCGAGGTGCAGGTGAACTCGCTGCATCGCCAGGCGATCGCCGAGACGGCGCCGCGGCTCAAGGTCGAGGCGAAGGCCGAGGACGGCACGATCGAGGCGGTATCGGTGATCGATGCGAAGAACTTCGCGGTGGGCGTGCAATGGCATCCGGAATACTGGGCGGAGACCGACACGCCGTCGCGGGCGTTGTTTCAAGCCTTTGGCGATGCCGTGCGCGATTACGCCGCCGGCAAGGCGTCGGCGGACACGGCGCCGAAGCCGCTCGCCGCCGTTCGCTGAAACGACAGGATCGAGGGCGGCACCGCGCCGCCCTCTCCTTGAACTCTTGCCTCAGCCCTTGACCGGGGTTTCCGGCACCGGGCTGATCACTGTCTTGTCGCGGAACCAGCCGATCAGGTTGTCGACGACCAGATCCGCCATGGCGTTGCGGGTCGGGATCGAGGCCGAGGCGACATGCGGCAGCAGGCAGGCGTTGGGGAACTCCAGGAGTGCGGCCGGAACATTCGGCTCGTCATAGAACACGTCGAGGCCGGCCGCCGCGATCGTACCGTCGCGAAGTGCTGCAGCCAGCGCATCCTCGTCGACGCTGGTGCCACGGCCGACGTTGATGAAGACGCCATTGGCGCCGAGCGCCGCAAAGATCTCCGAGGTGAAGATCTTGTGCGTTGCCGCCGTGCCGGGAACGATGGAAATCAGCGTATCGACGGCTTCCGCCATCTCTTTCAGCGACCCGTAGTAGGTGTAGGACACGTCGTCGCGACGGCTGCGGGTGTGATAGCCGATCTCCACCTTGAAGGGCTCCAGGCGCTTGGCGATCTCGATACCGATGCGGCCGAGCCCCAGAATGCCGACCTTGCGGCCCTTCAGAGAGAGCGGCGTCAGCGGGTACGGGCCTTCGCTCTTCCAGCGCCCTTCGCGCAGGTAGATTTCGGCGCGCGGGAACTGGCGCACCGTGTTGAGCAGCAGCGCGATCGTCGTGTCGGCCACTTCGTCGTTCAGCACGTCCGGGGTATGGGTGACGATGATGTCGTGTTCCAGGGCCTTCTTCGTGTCGACGCCGTCATAACCGACGCCGAAGTTCGAGACGATCTGCAGGTTGGGCAGGCTCTCGATCCAGCCGTTGTCGAGCGCGCCGGAGATGGCGATGCCACGGATGCGCTCACGCACCGCCGGATCGATCTCGGTGACCGGCCCTGCCGGTACCTGCACGACCTCGCAGGCCTGGTTGAGGCGCTCGAGAACGCGCGGATGGATGCGGCCGGGAACGAGTACGGCAACGGTTTGATCGGACATGAGTGTCTCCTCGCAGGATGTTAGCTTCGGGGCCGGTAGAGGCCGGTGGACTGCCGGATGCGCATTTCCGGCTTGATGAGATGGATGCCGTCAGGGTCATGGCTCCCGTCGAGCCTGTCGAGCAGCGCCCGCGCCGCCAGGCGACCGACTTCGCTCTGGCCGTTCCAGACGGTGGTCAGCGCCGGCGTGGCGATCGACGCCTCCTCCAGGTCGTCGTAGCCGGTGACGGCAATGTCGACGCCCGGAACGAGGCCGGCGCGGCCGATGCCGTTCATCAGGCCGATTGCCACGAGGTCATTCCAGCAGACGGCCGCGGTCGGCTTCTGCGGCAGCGACAGGAAATGCACGGCCGCCTCGAAGCCGCCCTGCTTGGAGCGCGGTCCGGGGATGCGCAGGTTCGGATCGACCTCGATGCCCGCCTTGCGCAGCGCATTGACGTAGCCCTGGTAGCGGTCGCGCCCGGTCGAGGTCTGGTCGGTACCGCCGATCATCGCAATCGTCCGGTGCCCCAGACCGATCAGGTGATTGGTGGCAAGCGAGATCCCGTAGCTGTCGTCGCCGCGATAGGTCGGCAGGTTGACGCCTTCCATGGAGCGCGCGACGAGGATCGCCGGCATGCCGTTCGCCTCGGCAAGCTTGACGTCTTCCACCGGCGTGCCGATGGCCGGCGACATGATGACACCGTCGCCGCCGAGCTGCAGCAGCGTCTCGATGAAGGTCCGCTGTTTTTCGACCGAATCATAGTGGTTGGAGAGGATGAAGGTCTGGCGGCTGCGGTCGAGTTCGCTTTCGATCGCTTTCAGGATTTCGCCGTAGAAGGGGTTCATGATGTCGTGCACGACGACCCCGATGATGCCGGAGCGCGAGGTTCTGAGGCTGGCGGCGCGGCGGTTGTAGATATAGCCCAGGGCCCGGGCCTGTTCCTTGATCTTCTCGCGCGTATCGGCGGCCACCAGCGGACTGTCGCGCAGCGCCAGCGAGATGGTCGCGGTGGAAAGGCCGAGGCTTTCGGCAATCGTCGACAGCTTGATCTTTTGCGCCACGTCCCCTCCGACCAGGCAAGCGCCGACTTTTCGTCGGCTTTAAACCCGTTTAAATTCTTTAAGGGGATTTCGCAACCGGTTCTAAAGATTGCGGCGCAACTAGTCGTCTGCCGCGGCGCCCTGCAGGTTGGCGTCCATGGCTTTCAGCAGGCGCAGCAGGGACTTGATCTCCTTGTCGGAGAAATCCTGCACGGCCGCGGCACTGCAGTCGGCAACGCTCCGGCCGATCTGCTCCACCGTCGCCCGCCCCTGTTCGGTCAGGAACACCACCGTCAGCCGTCCGTCTTCACCGTCGTTGCGGCGTTCCAGGAAGCCCTGCGCCTCCATCCGGCTGATGGTCCGGGTCATGGTCGGCGCCTTGACGCCAAGGCGGCTCGCCAGATCCCCTGCCGTCAGCCCGTCTTCGCCAGACAGCGCAAGGATCACGCCGTCCTGGCCGGCGTAAAGCCCGCTTTCGGAAAGGCTGCGGCTGAGCGCCGTGCGCATCGCCCGGGCCGCCTGCGTCACCGCGCTTGCAAGGTCGTTCGTCGAAAGACCGTCGAGGTCCTTCTTCTTGCCCGACTTGCTCTTTTTGCCGTCCTTCTTCTTGCCCATGCCGTCGCCTTCCCGTCTTATATCGGTTCGTGCCCTGGCTGTGTAAAACACCAGACCTATTCATATAGAAGCGAGAAAATAATCACCAGTGCCGCATCTTCTTCCGCATTTCGAAGATAACGATCCGTCACTGCCGCCGTCCGCGCGGGCGGACTGGATCGCCGTGCTGCCGCTTGGCGCACACGAGCAGCACGGCCCGCACCTGCCCTTCGAAACGGACACGCTGATTGCAGCGGGCATCGTGGAGCGGGTCATCGCCAAGCTCCCCGCAGACCTGCCGGCGAGCTTCCTGCCGGTCGAGCCGGTCGGCTATTCCATCGAACACATGGACGTCGCCGGCACCCGGTCGGTGCGCTTTGACGAGGCCGTGGAGCGCTGGCTGGGCATCGCCGAAGGCCTGCACCGCCAGGGCATCCGCAAGTTGGTGATGCTGAATGCCCATGGGGGCAATGCGCCGCTGATGACGATCGTGGCGACCGAGGCACGGGTGCGATTCTCCATGCTGGCGGTGGCGACGAGCTGGACCCGGTTCGGCCTGCCGCCGGGGCTGATCACGCCGGAGGAAAAGGCAATCGACATCCATGGCGGCGACATCGAGACATCCGTCATGCTGGCGCTCTGCCCGGAGCGGGTGGACATGGCGAAGGCCGCGGATTTCCCCTCGCGCCAGAGCGACTTCGCCGCCCGCTTCAAGCATCTGCGCGCCTATGGCCCGCATGCCTTCGGCTGGAGGATGTCCGACCTCAACCGGCAGGGCGTCGCGGGAAATGCTGCGGCCGCCACGGCGGAGAAGGGCGAGGCGATCCTGGCGCACGCGGTCGGCGGCATCGTGGAACTGCTGCAGGATGTGGCGGCGTTCGATGCGGGGGAGCTGGGGTAGCTGCGCCGACCTGAGGGACCACTTGCCTGCCCGGCGGTGGCGTCTCATATTCACTGGATCGCAATCGCGCCTGAAGGAGGCGAAGATGCGCATATCCATCGAGGAAGCAGAAGGGCAACTCACCGAGTTGATCGAGCTGGCGAACCAGGGACAGGAAATCGTGCTGATGCAGGATGGCCAACCCTCGGCACGGCTGGAGCCTGTTATCGCCGTAAGCGCCGAGGACAGGAACGCCGCTGGGGCGGACATGCGAAAGCCACTGAGGCTGGCGAGTGAAACAAACCCGCTTTCGCAGGACAGACGAAGAGCTCTCCTCAATGAAATCCGGGCAATGGCACCGAACCCTCCTGTCGATGACGTGCCCGCAGAACGGAGCCAGGACTTCCTTTACGATGAAGACGGCATGCCCGGATGATCGTCGTCGATACGTCGGCGCTGATTGCTGTGGTGAATAACGAAGCGATGGCATCGCTGTGCAGTGACGTTTTGGTCGCGGAATCCGAGGCGCTCATCTGCGCCGGGACTTTGACAGAAGCCCTCATCGTTGCCCGTAGAAAGAAGGTATTGCCCGGGCTGACGAAGCTGCTTGGTCAGCTTCCGCTTTCGGTCATCGATCTGGATGAGATCCGTGCAGAGCGTGCCGCTGCCGCCTACGCCCTGTGGGGCAAGGGTTTCCACACAGCCGCACTCAACTTCGGCGACTGCTTCGCCTATGCCACGGCCAAGGAGTTCGATTGCCCGCTGCTCTACGTCGGCAATGACTTCGCGCAGACCGATGTCCGCGCAGCACTTGCCAGCCCATCCAACCCGATGTGATCTTATAACATATAAACCCTTTGAAGTCGCAGGGCGCTGGTCTTATATGGGGCCGACATCTTCCGCGCCCTTTGGCGCCCGCAGCTCCTTCGAGGTTTCCCATGGCCGAAAAGACCACCGACACCGCCGCCCTGAAGCCCATTCCCGTGACCGTACTCACCGGCTACCTCGGGTCCGGCAAGACGACGCTCCTGAACCGCATCCTCTCCGAGAGCCACGGCAAGAAATATGCCGTCATCGTCAACGAGTTCGGCGAGATCGGCATCGACAACGACCTGATCGTCGAATCCGACGAAGAGATCTACGAAATGAACAACGGCTGCGTCTGCTGCACCGTGCGTGGCGACCTGATCCGCGTCGTGGAAGGCCTGATGCGCCGTCCCGGCCGCTTCGACGGCATCATCGTCGAGACCACCGGTCTTGCCGATCCGGTCCCGGTCGCCCAGACCTTCTTCATGGACGACGACGTGCGCGCCAAGACCGAGCTCGACGCCGTCGTGGCACTCGTCGATGCCAAGCACCTGCCGCTGCGCCTCAAGGACAGCCGCGAGGCCGAGGACCAGATCGCCTTCGCCGACGTCGTGATCATCAACAAGACCGACCTCGTCACGCCCCAGGAACTGGCGGTGGTCGAGGAGGTCGTGCGCGCCATCAACCCGTCGGCCCGCGTCTACAAGACGAGCCGCTCCGGCGTCGACCTCGCCCGCGTTCTCGACCAGGGTGCCTTCAACCTGGAGCGGGCGCTGGAAAACGATCCGCACTTCCTCGACCACGAGCATGGCCACGAGGATCATATCTGCGGCCCCGACTGCGGTCATGACCATCATCACCACGACCACGATCACCACGGCCATGACCATGGGCACGATCACGGCCATGACCATCATCATCATGCGCCCTCCGCCATCCACGATGTCACGGTAAAGTCGATCTCGCTGCGCGGCGGCGAGATGAACCCGGAGCGCTTCTTCCCCTGGATCCAGAAGATCACCCAGACCGACGGGCCGAACATCCTGCGCCTCAAGGGCATCATCGCCTTCAAGGACGACGCCGAGCGCTACGTCATCCAGGGCGTCCACATGATCGTCGAGGGCGACCACCAGCGTCCCTGGAAGGACGGCGAGAAGCATGAATCGCGCCTTGTCTTCATCGGCCGCGATCTCGACGTCGAAAAGATCGAACGCAGCTTCAAGGCCTGCGAGGCGACGTCCGCCTGATGCCGACCGTCGCTCCGCTTGATATCGAAGGTCACGTCGTCGCCGCGCATTTCCTCGGCGACACGCCCTTCTTCGCCACCGCCGCCGGCACCATCCATCGCCTCGACAACGGCGAGAAGGTCACGGAAGCGCACGAGGGTCTGCTGATCTGCATCCGTGATCCCCACAGCGCCACGCTCATCACCGGCGGCGAGGACGGCAAGGTTCTGCGGATCGGCCAGGACGGCGGCGTCACCGAACTTGCCCACGTTCCCCGCAAGTGGATCAGCGTCGTTGCCGGCGGACCGCAGGGTGCCGTCGCCTACGCCCAAGGCCGATCGAGTTTCGTGCGGCTCGCCGACGGCAGCACCAAGGAATTTGCAGAGCAACGCAGCGTCGAAGGCATCGCCTTTGCGCCGAAGGGCCTGCGGATCGCGGCCGCCCGCTACAACGGCGTCTCGCTGCACTGGGTCGGCACCAATGCGCCGGCCGCCGATCTGGAGTGGAAGGGCGCCCATACCGGCGTCACCTTCTCGCCGGACGGCCGTTTCCTCGTCACCATGATGCAGGAAAACGCGCTGCACGGCTGGAAGCTCGACGGCAAGCCTGGCGATGCCCGCCATATGCGCATGACCGGCTATCCCGCCAAGGTCAAATCGCTGTCCTGGTCGGTCAAGGGCAAGTGGCTTGCCTCCTCGGGCGCACCGGCCGCCATCGTCTGGCCCTTCTCGGCCAAGGACGGCCCGATGGGCAAGGCACCGCTGGAACTCGGCACCCGTGCCGACATCATGGTCACCAGCGTCTCCTTCCATCCGGCGGAGGAAGTTCTGGCGATCGGCTTCATCGACGGCATGATCCTCGGCGTGCGCATTGCCGACGGCAAGGAGGCGCTGCTGCGCCGCCCTGGCAAGGGCGCCATCACCGGCATGGGCTGGAGCGCGACCGGCAAGCTTCTCGCCTTCGCCTCCGATGCCGGTGACTGCGGCGTGATCGACATCGCGGCCTGAGCCCGCCGACAACGGAAGCCCGGCATGATCCCCTGGACCCTCATTGATACCGCATCCGTGCCGGGTGGCAGCGACGAGCTGAGGCTCAAGCAGCGCGGCACCGAATTCTCGATCATGCTCGGCACCAACGAGCTGATGAACAGCCGGCTCAGCGGTTCGGAAGAGGCGCTGGCCAGGCTCTCCTGCGACAAGATCCGCGACCGCCCTCGCCCGAGGATCCTGATCGGCGGCCTTGGCATGGGCTTTACGCTGCGTGCCGCCCTCGCCGAAGTGCCGGAGGGCGCAGAGGTCGTCGTGGCCGAACTCGTACCCGCTGTCATCCGCTGGGCCAGAGGGCCGATGGCGGAGGTCTTCCGTGGCTGCCTGGACGACCCGCGTGTCACCATCATGGAAGCCGATGTCGGCGTGCTGATCGCCGCCGAGAAGGATGCCTATGATGCGATCCTGCTCGACGTCGACAACGGCCCGGAGGCGCTGACCCGGGACGAAAACGATCGCATCTACGATCTGGGCGGCCTCGGCGCCGCCAAACGGGCACTGCGCCCCGGCGGCGTTCTCTCCGTCTGGTCGTCGGCACCCGACAGCCAGTTTACCCGGCGCCTGAAGACGGCAGGCTTCACCACCGATGAAGTGCCCACGCGCGCCAACGGCAAGCGCGGCGGTGCCCGCCACATGATCTGGGTGGCGGTCAAGGACAAGCGCTGATCCAGGCCGACAGGTTTGACATCAAGACAGCACGGAGAACCGCGGCGGATCTCTCCGCCACGGCCTGACTCCAGTGGGTGGGCAGGCAGTGTTTGCAGTTTGTATGTGAATGTCAGGCATTCCGCCTGCCCGATCGCTTCCGGCTGTTCCCGAAGTCCGGAGCGGGACGTGTCAGTTCCCGACAACCGGAGCTTCGGGTGGCGACCGGCCTGACGCCGGTCTGCCACCGTCTGCAACCATCACCGGACGCCGGGCGCTTGCCGGGGAGGCAACCGGTTCGCGAACCCGGCCCCTGTCCGATGACGCAGCCATTGTCGCAAGCCCTGATCGGGTGGGGACGAAAGTGGACGCAGAAAAATGGCCGGGCATTGAAACGGCTGCGATTTTTCAGAGCCGCGCAATATCCTTGCTCACGCCGAGCGGACGGCACCGATGATCTCGGCAAGCAGACCGTGAAGCTCGTCGCGATAGCCTGTGCGGGCCGACGGCGAGGTCGCGTCCGAGGTCATCACCACGGTCAGACCGAGCGACGGCACGACGTAGAGCATCTGGCCGCCATAACCCCAGCCGAAGCGCACGTCCTCACCACCGATCCGGCGCAGGAACCAGCCGTAGCCGTAACCGTCGCCGGAAAAACGGGAATTGGTGCGCGGCGTCCAGGACTGCTCGATCCACTGCTGCGGGATGACCTGCACGCCGTCGGCGGTCCTGCCGCCGTTCTGGTAGAGCTGGCCGAAAGCCAGCAGCGACGAGGCGGTCATCGCCATCTGGTTGCCGCCGAGATAGATCCCCTGCGGGTCGCGTTCCCAGGAGCCGATCCGGAAGCCCTCGACCGGCTCGAACCACTCGCGCGACAGCGCCAGCGTCGACTTCTCCCCGACGCGGGTCAGGATGGCGGAGAGAAGATGGGTGGAAGCGGTGGAATAGAGCATCTGTCCGCCCGGCTCCCCGTCGAAGGGCTCCGACAGCGCAAACCGCACCCAGTTGCCGCTCGATACCCAGCGCCCGTAGTTCGGTCCCGACATGCGGGCGAGACCCGCCTGCATGGAAAGAAGGTTGCCGATGGTGATCTCGCTCATCCGCGGGTCCGGATTGCGCGGCAGCTCGCTCTCCAGGAGCGGTGCGATCTTCTGGTCGACGCCCTGTAGCAACCCCCTGTCGATGGCGATCCCGACCATGCCCGAGATGATCGATTTCGAGGCCGACTTGATGTTGGTGGAATCGCCGATTCCGCGGCCGTTGAAGGCGCGCTCGGCGAGCATCTCCCCGTCCCGCGAGACCAGCACGACCTTCAGCGCATCGAGGTCACGGACCCCGTCGAGGACGGCATCCAAGGACGCCCCGCGAGGCGGAGCCTGCGGCACATCCTGCGCCCGCAGATGGCTGGCGGTGAAGAGGAGAGGAAGGGCGGCGAGTGCGGTGCGGCGTGTGATCATGAGTACAAGCTAGGGCGCCATCGAGTGCCGAACCATGGCAGAAGGCGCGGATTCACGTCAAGGTGATGGCCCGTGAGGTTTGGTCCGGACGGCAACTAGAGCTCTGCCTTGGCAAAGATATCGGTGATCCAGTCGAGGAAGACCCGTACCCGCGGCGAAAGCTGCCGGTTCTGCGGGTAGAGGGCTGCCAGCGGCGTCGGCGCCGGCGGGAAATCCGCCAGCACCTCCACCAGGTCGCCTGCCTCGACATAGGGCCTCAGCCGGTAGCGCGGCGCCTGGATGAGCCCGAAGCCCCGCAGCGCGAGGTCCACGGTCGTATCGGAGTTGTTGACCCTGATCCGCGGCGGCAGCGTCACGTTGCGGATCTCCCCGCCGACGGTGAACTCCAGCGGCATGACCTGCCCGGTGCGCGAGGAGATGAAGCCGATCGCCAGATGCCCATCCAGGCTATCGGGCGTCTCAGGCATCCCATGCGTCTGGAGGTAACCGGGGCTGGCGCAGGTGATTTCACTGATCGACCCGAGCTTTCGCATGATCAGCGAACTGTCGGCGACCTCGCCGGCGCGGATGACGCAGTCAACTCCTTCGCGCAGCAGATCGACATAACGGTCGCTCTGACCGATCTGCAGGTCGAGAAGCGGATACCGCTCGAGAAATTCGTGCAGGTGCGGCAGGAGAAAGATCTGGGTGAGCCGCGGATGCGCATCGATCCGCAACACGCCCTGTGGTTTCGCATCGCGAAAGATGGTCTCCGCCTCCGCCATCTCCGCCAGCACCGAAAGGCAGCGCTGGTAAAAGGCGTGGCCGTCCAGGGTTGCGGCGACATGGCGGGTCGTCCTTTCCAGAAGCCGCGCACCGATATCCGCTTCCAGTGCCTTGATCGCCTGGGTTGCGGTGGAACGCGCCAGACCGAGGTCGGCAGCCGCTGCGGTGAAGCTTCCGCGCTCCACCACGCGGAGGAAGAGTTCCATGCGCGTCAGACGGTCCATAGCGCTGTTCATCTCACGCAAATTATCTTGCCGATCAACAAGCATTGTTCCGCACAGAGATCAACGTATCTCTTGGCAGCCAGTCCGCGTGTATGGCGAGCTAAAAGGAGAACCAACCATGCCATTCGTCAACATCAAGACACCCGAGGGTGCGCTCACAAAGGCGCAGAAAGAGGAGATCGTGCATCGTACGACCGACATGCTGGCCGACTACTTCACCGAGGCGGCCCGCCCGCACACGATGGTGCTGATCGAGGAGGTGAAGGACGGCGGTTACGGCCGCGCCGACGAAGTCTTCGTCGTCCCCGACGCCTATCGTGCTGGGGAAACAGCGTGATCTCTGCGCTGCATTAAGACCTTCGGCCGGCACCATCCGGTGCTGGTTGTTGCGCTATCGCCCGGTGCAGATCCGGGCGATAGCGCATGAAAAGCAAAACACTTTGAAACATCGGGCCGTCTTGGCGGTTCTGGAGGCCGAACAGGCGCCCGAAAGGGCGCGACATCCAGAACGACCACCAAAAGGAGATGGCCTTGAAAGCGCTGGTTTGGCACGGAAAAGAGGATATTCGCTGCGACACGGTCTCGGATCCCGAGATCGAAGACGCCCGCGACGCGATCATCAAGGTCTCGAGCTGCGCCATCTGCGGCTCCGACCTCCACCTCTTCCACAACTACATTCCGGCCATGGAGCCGGGCGACATCGTCGGTCACGAGATGATGGGCGAGGTCGTCGAAGTCGGCTCGGGCGCCAAGGGCGCGCTGAAGAAGGGCGACCGCATCGTCGTGCCCTTCACCATCTTCTGCGGCGAATGCGACCAGTGCAAGCGCGGCAATTTTTCCGTCTGCGAACGGTCGAACCGCAACAAGGCCATGGCCGACAAGGTCTTCGGCCACACCACCGCCGGCCTCTTCGGCTATACGCACCTGACCGGTGGCTATCCCGGCGGACAGGCGGAATACATGCGCGTGCCCTTTGCCGACAAGACGCACATCAAGGTGCCGGATACCCTCAGCGACGAACAGGTGCTCTTCCTCGGCGACATCTTCCCGACCGGCTGGCAGGCCGCCGTCAATTGCGAGATCGAACCGACCGACACGGTGGCCATCTGGGGCTGTGGACCGGTGGGTCAGATGGCTATCCGCAGCGCCGTCCTTCTCGGCGCCAAGCAGGTGGTGGCCATCGACTGCATTCCGGAGCGGCTGTCGATGGCCGAGGCGGGCGGCGCGATCACCATCAACTTCGAGACCGAAAGCGTCGTGGAGCGTCTCAACGACCTCACCTCCGGCAAGGGGCCCGACAAGTGCATCGATGCCGTGGGACTGGAATCGCATGTCTCCATGGGCCAGCCGGACACGATCCTCGACCGCGCCAAGCAGATGGTCATGATGGAAAGCGACCGTCCGCATGTGCTGCGCGAGATGATCTATGTCTGCCGTCCCGCCGGCATCATCTCGATTGCCGGCGTCTATGGCGGTCTCGTCGACAAGATCCCGATGGGCCCGGCCATGAACAAGAGCCTGACTTTCCGGATGGGCCAGACGCACGTCAACCGCTGGACCGACGACCTGCTGCGCCGGATCGAGGAAGGCCAGATCGACCCGTCCTTCGTCATTACCCATACGGCGAAGCTCGAGGATGGACCGGAAATGTACAAGGTCTTCCGCAACAAGCAGGACGGCTGCATCAAGGTCGTGCTGAAACCATGAACATAGGAGAGCGATGATGACGTTCATTGCAAATGCCGTTCAACGCAGCGACAACCCGCGGGTCCAGTCGACCGGGCCAAGTTCACTCGACTCGTCGGATCGCCTGGCCCGCAACCTCGGATGGTTCAGCATCGGCCTGGGGATCACCCAGATCGTCGCCGCCCGCAGCCTCAGCCGGACGCTGGGGATACCGGAATCGGAAAACCTCATCCGGGCCTTCGGCGCCCGCGAAATCGCCAGCGGCATGCTGACGCTGTCGCTCGAGAAGAAGGCTGGGCTCTACAGCAGGATTGCCGGCGATGCGCTGGATCTGGCGGTGCTGAGCACGGCGGTGAAGGAGGACAATCCGAAGCGCGGCAATGCCGCCATGGCGCTTGCCATGGTCGCCGGCGTGACGCTGCTCGACGTCGCGGCAGCGCTCGGCGTCAGCCGCAACAATGCGCGCGATCCCCACGATGAGCGCGATTACAGCGACCGGAGCGGATTCCCCCACGGCGTCCAGGCGGCCCGCGGTCAGGCGGAAGACGCCGATGAAAAGCCGGTCAAGGTGCTCTCCCCGCCGCAGACGGCATTTTCCGGGCAGCGGGCTTAAGAATGCCGGCCCGCTCTCTTCGAAAGAGGGCGGGCCGAGCTATCTCAGAAGCGGTAGGTGATGCCGCCGCCGATCAGCCAGGGATCGATCTTGGCCTTGCCGCTCAACGCACCCAGGCTGTCGTGGTCCGCCGACCAGTCGGTTTCCAGGAAGATCTTCTTCACGTCGAAGTTCACGCCCCAGTGCTCGTCGAGCATGTAGTCGAAGCCGACCTGCAGCGCGACGCCGAAGGCGTTCTCGACATCGAGGTTGTGGAAGCCGCCGCGCTCGCTCTGGTTATAGAACATCGAATAGTTCACGCCGGCGCCGACATAGGGCTTGAACGCGCCGAAATCAGTGAAGTGATACTGCAGCGTCAGCGTCGGCGGCAGCAGCCAGGCGCGACCGACCGGCACGCCGACCGCACCGTCTTCGTCGATGTCGGCAAACGTGGTGCCGAGGATCAGCTCGGCGGCGATGTTGTCGGTGAAATAGTAGCTGATGTCGAGTTCGGGAATGACCGAGTCCGAATAGGAGAGGTCCGAACCGGCGACGCCGTTGACCGAGCCGCTGTCCTCCGTGATGACGCCGACGCCGCGCACGCGGATCTGCCAGGGGCTGGATGCCGCCGGCACCTCCGCGACCGGCGCCTCGACGATCGGCGCCAGATCCGCCGCTCCCGCAGCCGTGGCTCCGAGCATGGCCAGACCCGCAGCCAGCCCGCTGATGCGTGGGCATTTCCTGTTCATTGAGACTCTCCTGAAATCACTGGATGATATGACGGAGAGTGACTTAATACGCTGGCGCAACAACGGCTTGAGCCAGATCAAACGGCCTTGACGGATGTCAGGGAAACTGCCCGTTCAGCCGCCTCCCAAAGAAAAACCGCCTCCCCTCATCGGGAAGGCGGTGTTTCGGGCAGTCGGGGCGCTCCAGGATCGTAAATGGAGCAGCACCCGGTGCCGAACGGTCAGGCGAGCTTGCGGCCGCTCGCCACGATCATGCCCGCGGCACCCTCGAGCCAGCCGGCCTTCAGCTCGAGCGCCAGGAAACGCGCGCGCTCGAAGGGGCCGGGCATGACCAGATGCCGGGTCTTGTCGGCGAAGAAGCCGAATCGTTCGTAATAGGCCGCGTCGCCGACCAGGAGCACGGCGCCATGGCCGCGGTGGGCCGCCTCGGTGACGGCAGCGCGCATCAGCGCCCCGCCGATACCCTTGCCGGCATGCGCATCGTCCACCGCGAGCGGCCCGAGCAGCAGCGCGTCGACGGCCGTGCCGTCCTGGCTGATGCCAGCCTCGATGTTCCAGAGCCGGACCGTGCCGATAACGTGACCTGCGCCATCGCGCGCAACCAGCGCCAGCCCCTCGGCCGGCAGGCGGCCGCGGCGGATCTTCTCCGACGACTTCATGCGGCGCTCCGGCCCCATCGCGTGGTCGAGAAGATTTTCGCGCGCAACGACATCCGCCGGCGTCTCGGCGCCGATGGTAAAAGTGGTGGATGGTGCGAAGAATGCACGCACAGAATCAAGAACAGCGGCCATCCCGGCCTCCCGTACCCAAACCCGTTTCAGACGGTGTCAGACGAAAATTGTGAAGGTGCCGCCCCGGCTGGTTACGGGGACGGCGTTGTCGGACTTCAGATGACGTAGCTTTTCAGCGGGTCGAAGCCGTTGAAGGCGACGGCCGAATAAGTCGTCGTATAGGCGCCGGTGCCTTCGATCAGAACCTCGTCGCCAATCGTCAACGAGACGGGCAGCGGGTACATGTTCTTCTCGTACATCACGTCGGCCGAATCGCAGGTCGGGCCGGCCAGCACGCAGGGCTCCATCTCGTCGCCGTCGCGCTCGGTGCGGATCGGGTAACGGATTGCCTCGTCCATCGTCTCGGCGAGACCGCCGAACTTGCCGATGTCGAGGAAGACCCAGCGGTGGTTGTCATTGTCGGACTTCTTCGACACGAGAATGACTTCCGCCTTGATCACGCCGGCATTGCCGACCATGCCGCGACCCGGCTCGATGATCGTCTTCGGCAGGTTGTTGCCGAAGTGCGAACGCAGCGCCGCGAAGATGGCCTGGCCGTAGGCTTCCGCCGACGGGACGTCGCGCAGGTACTTCGTCGGGAAGCCCCCGCCCATGTTGACCATCTGCAGGTGGATGCCCTGCTTGGCCAGCGATGCAAAGACGCGCTTGGCATCGGCGAGCGCCGAATCCCAGGCGTCGACCTTCATCATCTGCGAGCCGACGTGGAACGATACGCCATAGGACTCCAGGCCGAGCTGGTGAGCGTAGACGAGGACGTCGACGGCCATCTGCGGCACGCAGCCGAACTTGCGGGAAAGCGGCCATTCGGCGCCATCACCATCGGTCAGCACGCGGCAGAACACCTTTGCGCCGGGAGCGGCACGGGCGATCTTCTCGACTTCCTCGTGGCTGTCGACGGCAAAGAGCGCGATGCCGAGCGCATGGGCGCGGGCGATGTCCCGTTCCTTCTTGATGGTGTTGCCGTAGGAGATACGCTCCGGCGACGCGCCGGCGTCGAGCGCCATCTGGATTTCGGCGACCGATGCGCAGTCGAAGTTCGAACCGAGCGAGGCGAGAAGCTTCAGGATCTCCGGCGCCGGGTTCGCCTTGACGGCGTAATAGATCGCGCTGTCCGGCAGGGCGTGGCGGAAGGCATGGTAATTGTCGCGCACGACATCGAGGTCAACGACGAGGCAAGGGCCATCGGGACGTTGGGTCTTGATGAAGTCGAGAATCCGAGCGGTGGTCATCTTGCAGTCCCTCATGATCGTGGCTCCGGCGGACCGGAGGACAAAGGGCGAATGAGAATATGCAAAGGCACCAGCCGGTGGAGACCCGGTACCGCAATACGCTCAAGCGCGCGAATTTTGAATCAGCGCCCTGCCAAGAGCGAAGATTCGGCTTTGTCTGCCATGGATTGGAGGGGGGTACCCGACCGCACTTCCGGCAATGATGGTGTGCCTCTGCAGTATTGCCGGCTGTTGGAAAGCCGGCAGAGACTAGAAAGGCCCGCACCGTCGTTGCTTCAAGATGTCCTCGCATTTCCCGGTTGGCCGGAATAGCGACTGGAGGGGTTAGTTCCAGGTACCTTACCGATGACCTCACCTTAGGGATAAATCCCAGTTCGAGGGTCGGCGGACACCCACAGGCACGTGCGACTTTGGGCAGCACCGGAGATAAGAACATTCGCCTTCACAATCAAGAGGTTTTTTGACCTCGAACAAAAATACTTGCCTCGCCATCGAGGATATGCAGTGGCCGCCCAGAGCGCCCATTTGCAGAAACGATATCGCCAGCCTACATTGGCAGGCGAAGGCCGAGAGGGTTTGGCATGACCACAGTAAATAAGCAGAGCGTTTTGAGGGACGAGCGCACGGGCTTACCGCTTCGCGAAGTGCGTCTGCTTGTTCCCGATGCAGGGGACCCTGAGGTGCGGGCACGACTGAAGGCTGCGATCGCAACTCTGGATGCTGAAGACGAGCGTGAATCGATGCAATGGATCGAAAGCGTTTCTCTCTTCGACAACGAAGACCGGGACACCGAATGAGGCGGGGGGATCTGGTGACGGTGGCCATCTCCGGCGACTACGGCAAACCGCGTCCCGCCGTTGTGATCACGTCCGATACTCTCATCAGTGAGGGGCACGATGCCATCGTGCTCTGCCAGCTGACGTCAACCATCAACGACCTCGCCGACTTCCGCGTCGCAATCGATCCCGCTCGCGACAACGGGTTGAAACTGCGATCCGATATCATGGTCGACAAACCCGTTGCCGTCTCGCGGCGGCGAATCGGCTCGGTCATCGGCCGACTGAACGAAGCGGAAATCCACCGCCTCAACTCGGCATTGGCATTCGCGCTCGGCTTGTCGAACTGAACCGGCGCCAGAAAGAACATCATGGACACACTTACCCGCATGCGCGCCTTCATCGACGTCGTCGAGGCCGAGGGCTTTTCGGCGGCGGCGCGGCGCACCGGGCGCTCCAAGGCGCTGCTCTCCAAATATGTGAAGGAACTGGAGGACGATCTGGGCGCCCTCCTCCTCAACCGCACCACGCGCCAGTTCTCCATGACCGAGGCCGGTCATACCTACTACCGGACGGCGGCCGACATCCTGAAAGAGATCGACAACCTCTCCGACCTGGTGCGGGAGAACAATGCCGACCTCAAGGGCAAGCTCCGGCTGTCCGTGCCGCGCACCTTCGTCGATGCCGAGGTGGGTCAGTCGCTGATCGATTTCGCCAAGGAGCATCCCGACGTCTCGCTGGAAATCGTCGCCGAGGACCGCTTCGTGGACCTGATCGAGGAGAGCTTCGATCTCGCCATCCGAATCACCAAGCTGGAAGATTCCGGCCTGATCGCCCGCAAGATCGCCGACTTCCGGGTCTATGCCTGTGCCTCAGCCGATTTCCTGGTGCGCCATGGTCCGATCGACACGCCGCAGGATCTCGCCCGCGTCCCCTTCATCATTGACACCAATTCGCGCTGGCACAACAACGTCCGCTTCTCGAGCCCGGAAGGGGCCACCATCTCCGTGCCGGTGAGCGGACCGCTCGAGGTCAACAGCCCCCAGGCGACGCTGCGCGCTGCAAAGGCGGGCCTCGGGGTCGCCATCATCCCGGATTTCGTCGCCGGCCCCTCGATCCTGTCCGGCGACCTCGTGACGCTGCTGGATGACTACATCGCCAAGGACCGCGGCATCTATGCGGTCTATCCGCACCGCCGCTACCTGCCGGCCAAGGTGCGCAGCTTCGTGGACTATCTGGCCGTCTGGTTCCGCCGCCGTGCCTGAGGCGAGGTCGAAATTCCGACCCATTTGCGCCGCAGAAAGCCATAAGTTCCCATGAAAGACGCGCCCCGACCATGAAGCACGCCCTTCCGTTCCTGACCGCACTGGCCGTCTCGGCACCCGGTATTGCGCTGGCCCACCCGCATATCTTCGCCGAGGCGCGGCTGGAAGTGATCGCCGCCGATGACGGGACGGTGCAGGAACTGCGCAACGTCTGGCGATTCGACGAGGTCTTCTCCTCCAGCGTGCTCCTGGACTTCGACACGAACACCGATCTCAAGCTCGACGAGACCGAACTGGCGGCACTCGGCGAGGTGATGCATGCGTCGCTGGCCGACTTCGACTACTTCACGACCATCTCGGTCGACGGCACCAGCGAAAAGATCCAGAAGCCCGACGTCATCCATGTCTCCTATGAAGACAGCCAGGTGATGGTGTTCTTTGCGGTAAAACCGGAAAAGGCGACGCCGCTGAAGGGAAAGCTCGCCTTCGGCGTCTACGACCCTTCCATGTACACGGCGATCGACTTTCCGACCGACGGTGACCTGGTGGTTCAGGGCAAGGCGGCGGATGCCTGCCAGCACCAGGTGGTCCGCCCCGACCCCGACGAGATCATCGCCCAGAACAGCGCCACGCTGACGGAAGCCTTCTTCGACGACCCATCCGGCACCGACATGTCGAAACTGTTTGCAACGCGGCTGGAGCTGACCTGCTGATGCGGGGCAGGACCGTCGCAGTCACCCTGCTTCTGGCAGCGGTCGCCATGACCGGGGCCGCGCACGCCCAGTCGTCGCTCGGCGTCGGCTCCGCCGAACCCGCCTTCAGCATCGGCGGCCCGCTCGGCGGTTTCTTCGCCTGGATCAACAGCTACCAGCAGACCTTCTACCGCTCGCTGACAAGCGCACTGAAGGCCATGCGCGAAGATCCCTACGCGCTCGCCGGCCTGGTAAGCCTGTCCTTCGCCTACGGCATCTTCCATGCCGCCGGCCCCGGCCACGGCAAGGCGGTGATCTCCTCCTACATGATCGCCAATGAGGTCGAACTGCGGCGCGGGGTGGTGATCTCCTTCATCTCCGCCCTGCTCCAGGGGCTGACGGCCATCCTGCTCGTCGGCGTCGCCTTCTTTGCGCTGCGCGGCAGCGGCATCACCATGACGGCGGCCACCTGGGCCATGGAAGTGGCGAGCTTCGCGCTGGTCGCCCTCTTCGGCGCCTGGCTGCTGGTGCGCAAGCTCGCATCCCTGCGGTCGCGCCCGGTGCCGATGGCTTCCCCTGCGGGCGCACTCGGCTCGACGGCGACCTTTGGCGGCGGCTCTTCCTCCACCGGCCTGCGGTTCCAGGCCGTCGAGGTGACCGACCACGATTACACCGGCAGCGGCGGCTACTGCGAAACCTGCGGCAACAGCCATGCGCCCGACCCGCGCCTTCTCGGCGGCAGCCGGTTCCGCGCCCGCGAAGCCTGGTCGGCGATCGTCGCCGTCGGCCTGCGCCCCTGCTCCGGGGCGATTCTGGTCATGAGTTTTTCGCTGCTGAACGGTCTCTATGTGGGCGGCATGCTCTCCGTGCTCGCCATGTCGCTCGGCACCGCCATCACCGTATCGCTGCTTGCCGTGCTTGCCGTCTCGGCAAAGGATCTGGCCATGCGCTTCGCCGGACCGGGTTCGGCGCGCGCCGGACGCATCGCGGCGGGTTTCGAGATCGCCGGAGCGCTCTTCATTCTCCTGATCGGGCTTTCCCTGCTGGGCGCCTCGCTGCAGGCCTGAGTTCAGGCCTGCGTGTCACGCTTGCGCTGGTAGCGGGCCCGCAGCCAGAAGACCAGGAAGAACGACAGCACGGCCAGCACCGCGAAGACGGCGGCGGCCCAGGGCGAGAATTCGTCCGCCAGCCACAGCATGATCGGCGGCATCACGAAGAACAGTCCGAAGAAGCCGAGAAGGATGACCGCCGCAGCGATCGCCGGGCTTTTCACGTTGTTGCCGCTCATGCTGCCGTTCCTTCCGAAATCTCTGTACGTATGTCCTCCAGCCGTCGGCGCTGGGTGCCGTCCGGGCCGAAGTTTTCCGGCGCAAGCCAGGCCTCGAAGGCCTGCTTCAGGAGTGGCCACTCACTATCGATCATCGAGAACCAGGCCGTGTCGCGGTTGGCGCCCTTGGAGATCATGTGCTGGCGGAAGATGCCCTCGAAGCTGAAACCGTAGCGGACGGCTGCGCGCTTGCTCGGCTCGTTCTCGTTGTGGCACTTCCACTCGTAGCGGCGATAGCCGAGGTCCTCGAAGACATGCCGCGCCATCAGGTAATGCACCTCGGTGGTCAGCGGCGAACGCTTCACGTCCGGTCCGTGCGCGACCGAGCCGACCTCGACGACGCCGTTCTTCGGGTCGGGCCGCATGTAGCTGGCCATGCCGACGATGCGGCCGCTGGCATTCTCGCGAAAGGCGAGGGTGACCCAGCCGAAATCCCGCGCGGTTGCCTCGAGCCAGTCGCCGAAAGCGCCGGGCTCAACAAATGCATCCTGCGGAAAGTAGCGAAGCAGTTCGTTGATGGCATCAACGCCACCCAGCGCCGTCCAGAGCGCGTTCAGATGCGCGTCCCGCTGGTACGGCTCAAGCGTCACGAAGCGTCCCGTAAGCATGACGGGGCCTGGAGCTTTCACCTTGTAGTTCCTGAGATCGCGCATCAATTCCGCCTCGTGTATTTCAATCGAGGCTTAGGCCAGCCACCCGGCAAAGGCAACTGGCCCAGGGCGACTTACGCCTGCACCTTCGCCGCTGAGACGGTGGCGTCGATGTGGTCGATCAGCGCGTCCGGCAGGCCGAGGCGGCCGGCGAGCAGGTCGAGGTAGCCGCGTTCGGCGCGGGTGTCCGGATCGATGGTGATGCGGGTGGCGGTGTAGAGTTCCACCTTCTGCTCCTCGGTGCGCGCCGCAGCGACCAGTTCGTCGATGTCGACGGGATTGGCGAGCTCGTTGGCGATGAAGGCTTCCGCTTCCGAACCGAGGTCGACGGCATGCACCTTGTCCATGATGTTGGCGCGCTCGTTGGCGTCGATATGACCGTCGGCCTTGGCGGCAGCGATCATCGCCCGCACCAGGGTCAGGGCGAAATCATTGGTGAGCGCGGGCGACTGCAGGCTGAACGGCGAGCTTGCCGGCGGCGGCAGGATCTCCGGCTCCCTCTGGGGAACGGGCGCGCTTTGCGGCGCCTGGCCCGACTGATAGTTCTTGTAGGCCATGTAGCCGAGGCCGGCGATGGCCGCGATGCCGCCGACGGTGGCGACATTGCCGACGAGCTTGCGGCCGGTCTTCGTGCCGAGGAGGGCTGCGGCAATGCCCGCCGACTTCAGCGGGTTGTTCTTCGCCATGTCGCCGAACTGCCCGGCCTTGCCCAGCAGACCTCCGGACCCGAGCATGCCTTCGGCCTTGCTGCCCATCTGCGGGCCGAGGAACTGGTCAAGAAGCTTTTTGGCGTCGAACATCGCTATCTCCTGCTGATGAAATTCAGTCAGGAGATAGGGAGCCTGCGGCGGAAAACCAATGTCTTTGAACGCCGCACCGGGCCGTTGACGAAAATGTCAGCCCTTCAGGGCTGCCGCCTCGCGGGCGAGCGTCGTGATGCCGGCCCAGTCACCGGCGGCGACCAGATCCTTCGGTGCCACCCAGGAGCCGCCGACGCAGATGACGTTCGGCAGCGACAGGTAGTCGCGGGCGTTCTTCAGCGAGATCCCGCCGGTCGGGCAGAACAGCGTGCCGGCGAGCGGCGAGGACAGCGACTTCAGGTAGGGCGCGCCGCCGGCCTGTTCGGCGGGGAAGAACTTCAGGATCTCCAAGCCTTCCTCGCGCAGCGCCATGACTTCGCTGGCGGTGGCGGCACCCGGCAGAAGCGGCACGTCGGAGCCCTTGGCGGCGTCCAGGATGCCGCGCGTTGCGCCGGGGCTGACGATGAAGGTCGAGCCGGCCTTGACGGCGGCATCGAAGTCGCGCGCATTCAGGATCGTGCCGGCGCCCACATTGGCGCCCTCGACCTCTGCGGCCACCGCCTTGACGGCGTCGAGCGCGGCCGGGGTGCGCATGGTGATCTCGATGGCCGTCAGGCCGCCGGCCACCAGGGCGCGTGCCAGGAGAACGGCCGACTTGGCATCGTCGACGATCAGGACCGGAACGACCGGCTGCGCCCGGAGGATCGCGAGGAGGTTGTCAGTCTTGCCGGCCATGGGGCGCTCCCGTTTTTCAAACGATTGAAGATTGCTCGCAAATACCGCCCCTGCCCCTGGTTGTCGAGGAAAAATCAACCTTTTCGGTTGATCACACCTTTGCCAAACGCTGCCCTTGCCATAGGTTCTGGGCGTTGACGGGCGGAGCCTCCATGGCCAAGGAAATTGAACGCAAGTTTTTGGTAGCGGGTGACGGCTGGCGCGATGAGGTCGCCTCATCATCCGATTTCATCCAGGCCTATGTCGTGACCATGGACGACCGCTCGCTGCGGGTGCGGTTGATGGACGAAGAGCGCGCCACGCTGACGCTGAAGATCGGCACGGACATGATCAGCCGCGACGAATTCGAATACGCAATTCCCGTAGCGGATGCCCGGGAGATGATCGCGGCGGCCGTCGGCATCGTTCTCGAGAAGACCCGCTATAACGTCGATCACGAGGGCTTCACCTGGGAGATCGATGTCTACCACGGCACCTATGCCGGATTGGTGGTGGCCGAGGTGGAAATGGAAGACGAGGAGCAGGATCCGGCCCTGCCCGCCTGGGTCGGCGAGGAAGTGACGGGCGACCGCCGCTACTCCAACCAGATGATGGCAGCAACGGACATGAGCATGGAGCTTTGCGATGGCGTTTCGCATACGGCCTGACCGTCCGTTTACCGCGGAGTTCCGCTCCGTCGCCGAACACCAGCTGCGGCAGGCCATCCACTTTCTGGAAGAACAGCCGGAGGGCCCGCACGAGGCTGTCCACGACGCGCGCAAGAAGTTCAAGCGGGTGCGCGCCCTCTATCGCCTGGTTCAGCCGGACGCCAAGGAGTTCCGCAAGCGCGAGAACGAGCGTATCCGCGACATGGCCCGGTCCCTGTCCGCGGTCCGCGACGCGACGGCGCTGGTGGAGACCGTCGACTACCTGGCCTCCGAGGCCGGGCCGCCGGAGGAACTGGCGGCACTCCATTTCGCCTCGAAGGCGCTGATCGAGCGCCGCGACCGGATCGCCCACGAGGAAAGCGACCTGCCGGCCAAGATGGCGGCCGCGGCGCAGACCTGCCGCGAGGCGATCGACGCGCTGCAGGACCTCGACCTCGACGACGGCCCGCGCCGGACCGCCCGCAGGCTTGCCAAGGCCTGGCGCAAGCAGCTGTCGCGTGCGGCAGCAGATCTGGTCGCCTGCGAGGAGGGTGGCGATGCGGAGCACTTCCACGACCTGCGCAAGGTCGGGCAGACCTACTGGATGCACCTGGCGCTCTTGTCCGACCTCTGGTCCTCGGCCATGCGCGCCAAGCAGCGGGAGGCAAAGACACTGGTCGACATGCTCGGCCACGAGCACGACCTCTCGGTGCTGACCCAGGTCGTGGACGAGAACCCGGATCTCTTCGGCGACAGCGAGACGCTCGCCCGCGTCATCGGCGCGATCATCGCCCGCCAGCAGGACCTGCGGCTGAAGGCGGTCGCCCAGGCCAAGCTCGTCTTCGCCGACGATGCCGACACGGAAGCCGCGCGCATCGCGCTTCTCTGGAAGGAAGCGGCGTCGCGCAAGTAGGTTGCAACCGGGCCGAAAGCCCAGCGACAGAAAGCGCGTTGCGCCGGCGCCCGTCTGGTTGTATTTCCCCGCCATGACCGACAACCCTCTGACCCAGACGCCGGCTGCTTCCGGCTCCACTTGCGTGGCGGCGCTCTACCACTTCGCCACCTTCCCGCGCTGCGCCGAGTTCCGCGAGCCGCTGCAGGCGCTCTGCGAGGACAATGGCGTCAAGGGCACGCTGCTGCTGGCCCGCGAAGGCATCAACGGCACGATCGCCGGCCCCGATGCCGGCATCGCCGCCGTGCTCGCCCACCTGCGCGCGCAGCCGGAATTCGCCGGGCTGGAGCACAAGGAAAGCCGGGCCTCGAAGATGCCCTTCCTGCGCATGAAGGTGCGCCTGAAGAAGGAGATCGTCACCATGGGCGTCGAAGACATCGACCCCAACAAGATCGTCGGCACCTATGTGGCGCCGAAGGACTGGAACGCGCTTATCTCCGACCCCGACACGATCGTCATCGACACCCGCAACGATTACGAGACGGCGATCGGCATCTTCAAGGGCGCCGTCGACCCGCAGACGAAGACCTTCCGGGAGTTTCCCGACTGGGTGAAGAACAACACCGGCCTGCACAACAAGCCGAAGATCGCCATGTACTGCACCGGCGGCATCCGCTGCGAGAAGGCCACCGCTTTCATGAAGGAGCAGGGCTTCGACGAGGTCTACCACCTCAAGGGCGGCATCCTGAAGTACCTGGAGGAAGTGCCGGCGGAGGAAAGCCTCTGGGAGGGCGCCTGCTTCGTCTTCGACGAGCGCGTCTCCGTCGAGCACGGCCTGAAGGAAGGCAACCACAAGCTCTGCCACGCCTGCCGCAACCCGATCACCGCCGAGGAAGTCACCTCCCCCTTCTACGAGGAGGGCGTCTCCTGCAGCCACTGCTACGACACCCGCACCGAGGCCGACCGCGACCGCTACCGCCAAAGGCAGCACCAGATCGCGCTGGCGAAGAAGCGTGGCGTGAAGCACATCGGCAGCTGATCAGAAGGCTTTCGGCAGACCCGCCTGTTTCAGCGTTTCGTTGGCCGAGTGGCGCGACTTGACGCCATGGTCGACGGTGAAGTGCCGCTTGGTGAGAGGGCTGTACCAGATCTCGTGATCACCCTTGCCTGGCCGCACGAATGTACAGCCTGCGGCCAGGAGCAGATCCTTCAGCTCGCGCAGATAGCCGCCCATGCGCTAAAAACGCGGGTTCGGCACTTTGGCCAGATGTTCCGACATGATGTGGACCGGGATTTCCGGAAGCTCGAACACCTGCCCGTTCAGTTCCAGCAGATCGCCGATCGCGGCAAGCACCTTCGGCTCCAGCATTTCGATCGTTTCGGCTTCCACCGCAAGGCCATCGATGTCTCGACTGCTCGCGACCCAGACGCCCGCATCCTCATCCCAGAGGGCGCGGACGATGATGGAGGAGTGCTTCATGCGGTTGTTCCTCGCAAGGCTTTCGTGGAACCTTCATATCACGCAGGCCGGGGAACAGAAACAGTTCGGGAGAGCCCGCCGCAACGGAAGGGCTCCCCCTGTCTTGCTTACCAGCCGGTGACGACGGCGCCCTTGAACTCGTCGGCGATGAAGGCCTTGATCTCGTCGTTCTGGTAGGATTCCACCAGCGTCTTCACCCACGGCGCATCCTTGTCGGCGGAGCGGACGGCGATGACGTTCACGTAGGGAGCCTTCTCGCCTTCGATGGCGATCGAATCCGTCTTCGGGTTGAGGCCGGCCTCGATGGCGTAGTTGGTGTTGATGACCGAGGCGTCGACGTCGTCCAGCGAACGGGGCAACTGCGCGGCATCCAGCTCGACGATCCGGATGTTCTTCGGGTTCTCGGTGACGTCGGCAATGCCGACCTTCACGCCCTTGGCTTCATCGACGGAGATCACGCCCTTGTCGGCGAGAACCAGCAGTGCGCGACCGCCGTTGGTCGGGTCGTTCGGGATCGAGACGGTGGCGCCGTCTTCCAGCTCTTCAAGCGTCTTCACCTTGTTGGAATAGACACCCATCGGGAAGTTGACGTTCTTGGCAACGCTGACGAGGTCGAAGCCACGGTCGGCGACCTGGTTGTCGAGATAGGGCTGGTGCTGGAACGAATTGGCGTTCAGCTCGCCGTCGTTCAGCGCCTGGTTCGGCACAACGTAATCGGAGAACTCGAGGATCTCGATGTCGAGGCCCTTGGTCGCGGCCACTTCCTTGACCTTCTCCATGATCTGGGCGTGCGGGCCAGGGGTAACGCCGACCTTGATGGTTTCGGCAGCCGCGGAGCCTGCGGCGAAGGCGGCGATGGCAGCCGCCAGGATGAACTTCTTCATGGGTATCTCCCTTTCAGGTGTTTGGTCTTCTAGTTCTTGCGGGTTTTCTTGTCGAAACGGCGCGCCAGGGCATCGCCGCTGCTCTGGACGGCCTGCACCAGCACGATCAGCACGACGACGACGGCCAGCATCACCTCCGGCATGAAGCGCTGGTAGCCGTAGCGGATGCCGAGATCGCCAAGCCCGCCGCCGCCGACGGCACCGACCATGGCGGAATAGCCGACGAGGCTGACGAGCGTCAGGGTCAGTGCCAGCGTCAGGCCAGGCTTGGCCTCGGCGAGCAGCACCTTGAAGACGATCTGCAGCGGCGTTGCACCCATGGCCCGGGCAGCCTCGATCAGCCCCTTGTCGACCTCGCGGATGGCCGATTCCGCCAGCCGCGCGACGAAGGGAATGGTCGCGATCGTCAGCGGCACGATGGCCGCCGAGGTTCCGATCGACGTTCCCGCCACCAGCCGCGTGAATGGGATGATGGCGACGACGAGGATGATGAACGGCGTCGAGCGGGTGGCGTTGACGATGGCGCCGACGATCTTGTTGACGGTCGGCGCCGGGAAGAGTTCGCCCCGGCCGCTGGTGGCCAGGAAGATGCCGATCGGCAGGCCGATCAGCGAGCCGATGACGCCGGCGACGGCCACCATGTGGACGGTCTGCAGCAGCGCCGTCCAGAGAAGCGAAATGAGCATGTCAGGCGCCATAGCCGAGCACCTCCGTCGTCAGGCCGGTCTGCTGATAGAAGCGGGCAGCCCGCTCCAGGGTTTGTGGATCGGCCGCATAGGACACGACGAGCGATCCGAAAGGTTCACCGGCAATCTCGTCGATCGCGCCGGCCAGGATGTTGAGGTCCGGGCCGATCTCCGCGACAAGCCGGGCCGTCAGCGGCTGGAAGGCAGTCTCGCCGAAGAAGACCAGCCGCACCAGGGCGCGATCGCCCGGCGCCGGCTGCGGCTTCAGGTCCGCACGGATCCATTCCGGCAGCTTGGCGCCGATGGCGGCCGACAGGAGCGACTGGGTCGTCTCGTGCTGCGGTGCGGTGAAGATATCGAAGGTCCGGCCGCTCTCGACGATCCTGCCCTTGTCGATCACCGCCACCTGCGAGGCGATGGTCTTCACCACCTCCATCTCGTGGGTGATGAGGAGGACGGTCAGGCCGAGATCGCGGTTGATGTCTTTCAGCAATTCGAGGATCGACTGCGTCGTTTCCGGGTCGAGCGCAGAAGTGGCCTCGTCGGAGAGCAGCAGCTTCGGCTCGGTGGCGAGCGCGCGGGCGATGCCGATGCGCTGCTTCTGGCCGCCGGAAAGCTCGGCCGGATAGCGGTCGGCCTTGTCGCCGAGACCGACCAGATCGACGAGCGGCGCAATCCGGTCGCGGATCGCCTTGCGGTCCATGCCGGCGATCTCGAGCGGCAGCGCGATATTGTCGAAGGCGGTGCGCGAGGACAGGAGGTTGAAGTGCTGGAAGATCATGCCGACCTGGCGGCGCAGGTCCCGCAGTCCGGTCTCGGCAAGCGTGCCGACCTCGATGCCGTCGACGACGACGCGGCCGGAGCTTGCCTTCTCCAGTCCGTTGACGAGGCGGATCAGCGTCGACTTGCCGGCGCCGGAGCGGCCGATGATCCCGGTGATGCCGCCACGGGCGACCGTCAGGTCGACGCCGTCGAGCGCGGTGAAGGCCGGCTGGCCATTGCTGCCGCCGAAACGCTTGGTGACGGATTCGAACGCAACCATGCTGTCCGATGTCTGCGCCAGAGGTGTCTCCGCACGGTCCATCGGGGGCCTCCCGGAGAAGGCGTCAAAGGCTCTGGACAGTTGGCTCATGGAATTCTCTTCAGTGAAAGTCCGCAAGCTGCGGATGACGGAACGTGGGGTGAGGCTTCAGGCCCACATACACATTCGGACGGTGCGGCACCGCTCTAGCATCTTTGCTTTCAACTTTTCAAATCCCATTGGCGCGAACCGCGTTCGCTGATGGTCTGCTTATGGCACCGGTCCTGGCACCATGCCGAGGCATCAGTTTCCACTTTTCTCGGCAAACCGGGAAAAACTATGCGCGGTCCGCTAGGCGACAGCCAGCAATCGAGGTGGCGCGAACGCCTCGAAAGTCGGCCGACCGAGTAGATAGCCCTGGATGAGGGTGACGCCCATGTCCTGCAGGAGCGCCATTTCGGCGGGTGTTTCGACGCCTTCGCAGACGGCCTTGATCCCGAAGTCGCTCAGCATCGCCAGCGTGTGCTTGACCACGATCTGCTTTGCGGAATTGGTGTCGATGCCGCGGATCAGATCCATGTCCAGCTTGACGATATCCGGCTGGAAATGGGCCAGCAGGTCCAGCCCTGAGTATCCGGCACCGAAATCGTCGATCGCCGTCTTGAACCCCATGTCCTTGTAGGTGCGCAGGATGTTCAGCAGGTGGTCGATGTCCACCCTCTCGCTTTCGGTAAACTCGAAGATGATGCGGTCGAGCGGGAAGCCGACACGCGCTGCGGCAGCCAGCGTCATGCGGATGCAGGCGCGCGGCTCGTAGACGGCATTGGGCATGAAGTTGATCGACAGGTTCGTCGCCGGGTCCCGGCGCAGCCCTGCCGCGAGCTCGATGGCCTTGGTCCGGCAGCGCTGGTCGAAGGCATAGCGGTTGGCATCTGTGACCTGGGACAGAATGGTCCCGGCGCCCTCCCCGTTCAGGCCGCGCACCAACGCCTCATACGCGAAAGCCTGTCCGGTGCCCATGTCGACGATCGGCTGAAAGGCCATGGAGAAGGGAAGATCGAAGGCCTCGCCATCCCGGCACCCTGCGCAGCTCATGGGTAGATCTCTCCATTGAAAGAGACCAAACTAGCCGCGATGCGTTAAAAAATAACGCTCTAATACAAAGTTTACTGATTTCCTCTCGGAAATTCGAGCGCCAGATCGCGGTACCACTTGCCGCTTTTCTTCACCGTCCGCACCTGCGTCTCGTAGTCCACATGCACCAGCCCGAACCGCATGCGATAGCCTTCCGCCCATTCGAAATTGTCCATCAGGCTCCAGGCGAAATAGCCGCGCAGAGGATAACCACTGGCGACGAGGTCGGCGCAGACGGAAAGATGGTCGGCGTAGTAGTCGAGGCGAGGCTGGTCATCCACCTCGCCGTCGGCGCCGATGCCCATGTTGTAGCAGGCGCCGTTTTCCGTCACGTACATTTCCGGCAGATCGTAGCGGCGATAGAGGTCTTCGACCAGCGAGGTCATGGCGGCGGGCCAGACTTCCCAGCCGATGTCGGTGACCGTCTCGCCGACGAAGGGCGCCGGCTGCGTGGCCGGAAACTCGGCGCCTTGCGCGACATCGTCGGCAACGCGCATCGGCGTGTAGTAGTTGAGGCCCCACCAGTCGAGCTTCTGGCTGATGGTGGCAAGATCGCCCTCCTCCACCTTCGGCATGCGGTCGCCGAGCGCGTTGAGCAGCGAGGCGGGATATTCGCCCTTGAAGACGGGGCCGAAGAAGGCGCCATTGTGGAAATCGAAGGCGCGCTCGGCAGCGGCCGTGTCCTTTTCACTGTCGGAGGCCGGGATCACCGAATGGGCGTTCAGCACCAGGCCGACCGGCACCTTGGGGCTGACGTCGCGGATCGCCTCGACGCCCAGCCCGTGGGCGAGATTGGTGTAATGCATGGCGTGGAGCGCCGCCTCCATGTTGCGCTCGCCCGGCGCATGGACGCCGTAGAGATGCGACAGCCAGACGGAGCACCAGGGCTCGTTGAAGGTCGCCACCGCATCCAGCCGGTCGCCCAACCGGTCCATCACCACCTTGGCGTAGCGCTGGAAGGCATAGGCCGTCGAGCGCGCCGTCCAGCCGCCGTCGCCCATCAGCGCCAGCGGCAGGTCCCAGTGGTAGAGCGTGGCAAAGGTCCGGATGCCGCGCGCCTTGCAGCCGTCGACCAGGCGGTCGTAGAAGTCGAGCCCCGGCTCGTTCACCCGCCCGACACCCTCCGGGATGATCCGGGGCCACGCGACGGAAAAGCGGTAGGCGGAGACACCCATCTCCTTGATGAGATCGAGGTCCTCCTCCAGGCGGTGGTAATGATCGCAGGCGACATCGCCGTTGTGGCGACCGAAGACCCGTCCCGGCATGTTGGAGAAGGCATCCCAGATGGACGGCTTGCGGCCGTCCTCCTTCGTCGCCCCTTCGATCTGGAAGGAGGCGGTCGCGACTCCGAAGGTGAAGTCGGCGGGAAAGCGGCTGGCGAGCATCTTGGTGTCGGTCATGGTGGACCCGTGTCGTTGGAATATGGACGAGCTGTCGTCTACGGCCGTTCAGCCGACCGCGAGGCAATCAGGCCGGCATCGGCGATCCGATGACGGCCTGCGCAAAACCCTAGTTTTCTTCGACGGAGACGCCGCCTTCGCCAATCTTGATCTCGACGCCCGAAGGCTCGGACTCTTCCTGATACACGTAGATGCCAAGCCCGATCACGGCGACGATGAGCGCCCCGATGATCATGTAGAGGCCACTTCTGTTGTTCATTCCCTGCCGCCCTTGATGCGATGAAATCGACGGCTAGCTAGTGCTCCGTCATTCGTTCGGCAATAGCGAGATTTCACCGGAAGCGCAAAGGAAGACATGAGGAGCCCGGATCGGGCTCCTCACAGGCTAAAGGCGGAGTTTACAGCTTCACCCAGGCACCGTTTTTCTTCGACGACGCGACGCAGGCCTCGACGAAGGCGACGCCCTTCACGCCGTCGTCGACGCTCGGGTAGATCACCGCCTTGTCGAGCGACACGCCCTTCTTCCTGGCGTTGATGGCATGCGCCGCTTCCGTGTAGATCGTCGCGAAGGCTTCCAGATAGCCTTCCGGATGACCCGACGGGATGCGGCTGACGCGGCCCGCAGCAGCGCCGGCGCCGGCGCCGTTGCGGGTGATCAGACGCTTCGATTCACCGAAGGGCGTGAACCACAGGTAATTGGGGTCGGCCTGCACCCATTCGATGCCCCCCTTGGTGCCGTAGACGCGGATTTTCAGGCCGTTCTCGTGGCCGGGCGCCACCTGGCTGCACCAGAGCATGCCCTTGGCCGGCTTTTCACTTCCCTTGGCGGCAAAGCGCAGCATCACATGCGCATTGTCGTCCAGCCGGCGGCCTTCGACGAAGCTGTCGAGATCGGCTGCGAGACTGTCGAGCGTCAGGCCGGTGATGAAGCAGGCGAGATTGTAGGCGTGGGTGCCGATATCGCCGGTCGAACCGCCGGCGCCGGATTGTGCCGGATCGGTGCGCCAGACCGCCTGCTTGGCGCCGGTCTGCTCGACCGCCTCCGTCAGCCAGTCCTGCGGATATTCCACCTGCACGAGGCGCAGCGTACCGAGATCGCCGTTCTCAACCATCTCGCGCGCCTGCCGCACCATCGGGTAGCCGGTGTAATTGTGGGTCAGGATGAAGAGTGCCTTCGCCTTGTCGGCAACCTCTTTCAGGGCCTTTGCATCGTCCAGATTGGAGGTCAGCGGCTTGTCGCAGATGACATGAATGCCCTTTTCGAGAAAGGCCTTGGCGGCCTCGAAGTGCACGTGGTTCGGCGTCACGATCGACACCGCCTCGATACCATCCGGACGGGCCGATTCCTTCTCCGCCATCTCCTGGAATGAGCCATAGCAGCGCTCCGGGTCGAGCCCGAGGTCACGGCCCGAGGCCATCGCCTTTTCCGGCGTCGAGGACAGCGCCCCGGCCACCAGATCGAACTGATCGTCCAGCCGTGCCGCCATGCGGTGCACCGCGCCGATAAAGGCGCCCGCGCCACCCCCCACCATGCCGAGCCGGATGCGCGGCTCGCGCGCCTGTTCGTCCTTGCCTTCGATCGCCATTGTCGTGTCTCCTTGAAAAAATCACTGCGAGAAAAAAGCCCCCTCTGGCCTGCCGGCCGTCTCCCCCACAAGGAGGGAGAGAACCCGCTGCCCCCCTCGATCCGGGTCGAAAAGGAGAGCGGCAGGTTGAGCCCCTCCCACTTGTGGGAAGGGGTTGGGGAGGGGTCTTACTCCCTAAAGCCCCAGCATACGCCGGTTGGCCGCATCGTCCGTGCCGCCGGCGGCAAAGTCGTCGAACGCCTTTTCCGTCACGCGGATGATGTGGTGCTTGACGAACTCGGCGCCTTCGCGCGCGCCGTCCTCGGAATTCTTCAGCGCGCATTCCCATTCGACCACGGCCCAGCCGTCGAAATCATTGGCGGTGAGCTTGGAGAAGAGGGCACCGAAATCCACCTGGCCGTCGCCGAGTGAGCGGAAGCGGCCGGCGCGGCCGACCCAGCCCTGATAGCCGCCATAGACGCCCTGCCGGCCGGTCGGATTGAACTCCGCGTCCTTGACGTGGAACATCTTGATCCGGTCCTTGTAGATGTCGATGTTCTCCAGATAGTCGAGGCACTGCAGCACATAGTGCGACGGATCGTAGAGCATGTTGGCGCGCGGGTGGTTCTTCACCCGCTCCAGGAACATCTCGAAGGTGACGCCGTCGTGCAGGTCCTCGCCCGGATGGATCTCGTAGCAGACGTCGACGCCGCAGGAGTCGGCGTGGTCGAGGATCGGCGTCCAGCGGCGCGCCAGCTCGTCGAATGCGGTCTCCACGAGGCCGGCCGGACGCTGCGGCCAGGGATAGATATAGGGCCAGGCCAGTGCGCCGGAGAAGGTCGCATGCGCCTTGATGCCGAGGTGCTTCGACGCCGACAGCGCCATCTTCACCTGTTCGACGGCCCATGCCTGGCGGGCCTTCGGGTTGCCGCGCACTTCCGGCACCGCAAAGCCGTCGAAGGCTTCGTCATAGGCCGGATGGACGGCGACCAGCTGGCCTTGAAGATGGGTGGAAAGCTCGGTGACCTCGATGCCGTTCTGGCGCGCGACGCCCGCGAACTCGTCGCAGTAATCCTTGGACTCCGAGGCCTTCTTCAGGTCGATGAGCTGCGAGGCCCAGGTCGGGACCTGCACGCCGATGTAACCCTTCTCGGCGGCCCATTTGGTGATCCCGTCCCAGGAATCGAACGGCGCTTCGTCGCCCGCGAACTGGCCAAGAAAAATGGCCGGTCCCTTGATCGTCTTCATGAGCTTGCTCCTTGAAATTGGCTGCGTGTCGCGCGGACATGGAAAAGGCGCGCGCGATCTCCCGCGCGCGCCGGTTGTTGATCAGAACGGTGAATCCGGGAAGTAGAACTGCTCGGCGTTTTCCTTGGTGACGAGCGTCGCGTCGAGGATGTACTCGCCGCTGACCGGCACCTGGTCGTAGAGGCTGTCGGCCGTCAGCTGCATTGCGGTGGCGATCATCGCCGGCGGATAGAGCACGTCGACCGGCACCATCTTGTCGCCGTCCATGACGCGCTTGACCATGTCCTTGGAACCGGCACCGCCGACGACATACTGGATGTCCGTGCGGCCGGCCTGTTCGATGGCTTCCAGAACGCCGACGACCATGTCGTCGTCCTGCGCCCAGATCACGTCGATCTCCGGATATTTGGTCAGATAGTCCTGGGTGACGCGGAAGGCGTCGTCGCGGTTCCAGTTGCCGTACTGGCGCTCCAGGATCTCGACGTTGGAGCCTTCGATGCCCTGGTCGAAGCCGTCCTGGCGCTGCTGGTCGATCGGGATCGGCAGGCCGCGGATCACGGCGACCTTTGCGTCCGGCGTCGTCGCGGCGATGTATTCGCCCGCAACGCGGCCGAGCGCCGGGTTGTTGCCGGCGACATAGAGGTCGCGCACGCCGTTGTCGTTGTTGGACGGCGCGCGGTCGACGAGCGCGACGAACGTGCCGGCATCCTTGACCTGCTGGATGGCGTTGACGAGCGGATCCGGATCGGTCGGCAGGATCACCAGCGCGTCGATGCCCTGCACCGCAAGGTCCTGCACGGCGTTCGCCTGGGTTGCCGGATCAGCGGATGTCTTCACCAGCACGGTCAGCCCCGGATGCTCCTCCATCAGAAGCTTGGCGACGCGCTCGGCGTGATAGACGACGCCGGCCGTCCAGCCGTGGTCGGCAGCGGGGATCGAGACCCCGATGGTGACCTTCTTTTCCTCCTGCGCCCAGCCGAGGCTGGGACCCATGGCGACCGAAGCCGCAAGCGCCGCAACGGTCAGGCCAAATGTTCTTCTACGCATGTTTCTCTCTCCCAAGTTCGGGTCTTGTCGTCCGCCCGGGCGCGACCCTTGACGCCCGGAAGGTTCTCATGACCGCCGTGACAGCGACCGCTGCACGAGCATGGCGATGATGATGATGGCACCCTGGATGGCGCCGATGAGATATTCGCTGACGAAGTTCGACAGGATCATGATGTTGCCGACGATTTCGAGGATGAAGGCGCCGCAGACCGTGCCCCAGATGCGCCCGACGCCACCCCTGAGCGCCGTGCCGCCGACGACGACGGCGGTGATCGCCTGCAGCTCCCAGAGGATGCCGGTGGTGGCCGAGGTCGAACCGAGGCGCGGCACGTAGAGGAGCACGGCGATCGCGACGCAAAGCCCCTGCACGACGTAGGCGATGGTGCGCACGCGCTTGACGGAAATGCCGGAATAGCGCGCCACGTCCTCGTTGGAGCCGACGGCGATCAGGTGGCGGCCGTAGCGGGTGCGGTAGAGCACGAAGGCGGCGATCGCGGCCGTCACGAAGATCGCGATGATCGGCACGGGCACGCCAAGCACCTCGCCGAAATAGACCGGCCGGTAGAGCGCCTGCAGCTCGCGGTCGCGCAGCGTGATCGCCCCGCCCTGGCTGAGCCAGGTGGTGAGACCGCGGTAGATGCCCATGGTGCCGAGGGTGGCGATGAAGGGCTCGATCTGGCCGACGGTGGTGATCAGGCCGTTGAAGAGCCCACAGGCCGCTCCGATCGCCAGCGCCAGCGCCATGCCGGCAACCAGCATCAGCAGCGGATCGGCAATCACCCCGGAGTTCATGAAGAGGATCATCAGGCTGGCGACGAAGGCGACCATGGCCCCGACCGACAGGTCGAGCCCGCCCGAGGAAATCACATAGGTCGCACCCAGCGCGATGATGGCAATGAAGGCGCTGCGGGTGATGACGTTCGAGAGGTTGGCGACGGAGATGAAGTTGTCGTTGGCCAGCGCGCCGAGCACCAGCAGCAGTGCAAGCGCGATGAAGGGCGCCACGGCCCGCAGGTCCCAGTCGCGCGACGTCTTCGGCTTGGCCGTATCGGATGCGGCAGTGTTCATGGCTCAGGCCGCCTCCCCGGACGTCATTCCGGGGTTCACCCCGGTCGCCAGCACCACGATGTCATTCTCGGTCATGCGTTCTCCCGTCACCTCGCCGACAATCTCGCCCGAGCGCATCACCAGGATGCGGTCGCAGATGCCGATCAGCTCCGGCATTTCGGAGGAGACGACGATGATCGACCGTCCCTCCTCCGCCAGCCGGGCAATGAATTTGTAGATCTGTTCCTTGGTGCCGATGTCGATCCCGCGCGTCGGCTCGTCGATGATGACGATCGACGGATCGAGCAGCATCATCTTGGCGATCAAAAGCTTCTGCTGGTTGCCGCCCGACAGCTGGCCGGCCAGCAGATCCTTGCGGCCGGTGCGGATGTCGAATTCCGCGATGGCCGCGTCGAGCGCCTCGCTCTCGCGTTTGCGGTCGATCTGCAGGCCGCGCACGAACTTGCCGATCGAGGCGAGCGTCAGGTTCGTCGCGAGATCCTTCAGGAGCAGAAGGCCCTTGCCCTTGCGATCCTCCGAAAGATAGGCGATGCCGGCCTTCAGGCTGGCCTGAGCGTCGGCAAAGCTCGCCGGCTGGCCGAGGTGGCGGATCGTCCCGCTGCCGCGGCGAAGCCCCACCACGCCCTCCATCAGCTCCGTGCGCCCTGCCCCAACGAGCCCGGCAAAGCCGAGGATCTCGCCCTTGTTCAGGTGAAAGCTTGCATGCCTCGCATAGCCCGGAACATTGAAATCCTCGACCTCCAGGACCGTCTCCTGCACCGACGCGGCCTGCCGGTCCGGATAGAGCTTGCTGACGTCGCGGCCGACCATCAGCCGCGCCATGTCGGCCGGCTCCAGTTCGGACACGTCGTGGGTGGCGACGACATGCCCGTCGCGCAGCACGGTCACCCGGTCGGCGATCTCCTTCACCTCCGGCAGACGGTGGGAGATATAGAGGATGCCGACGCCCTTGGCGCGGATGTCGGTGATGACCTTCAGCAGCGCCTCGGTCTCGAACGGCGTCAGGGAGGCTGTCGGCTCGTCGAAGATGACGACGCGGTGCGGTACCAGCAGCACGCGGGCAATCTGCACCAGCTGGCGCTGCGCGATCGACAGCCGCCCGACGGTCGCCTTCGGATCGATCTCGGAGCCGAGGTCGGCAAGCGCCCGCGCCGCCCCCGCGTTCATCGCCCGATCGTCCACCGTCAGCCCCTTCGGGAGCTCGCGGCCGAGATAGATGTTCTGCGCCACCGTCAGGTCCGGGGCGAGCAGGATTTCCTGGTGGACGAGGACGATGCCGCGATGCTCGGCATCCACCGGGCCGGAGAACTGTACCGCCTGCCCGTCGATCCGGATCTCTCCGCGGGTCGGCGCATGGGTACCGGCGAGGATCTTCATCAGCGTCGACTTGCCGGCGCCGTTCTCGCCGATGATGGCATGCACCTCGCCCGGCCGCAGGGTGAGGCCGACCTCATGCAGGACCTCGACGGGGCCGAAACTCTTGGAGAGGCTGCGGGCCTCGAGGATCGCAGGCACTTTTTCCGAAGGCGCCGCCATCATCGACAGCCGCCCGTCACGACGTCTAACGACGCTGTTGACCCCACGCCCGCGCCATAGACGCAGGTCTCCCTTGTCTGTGATCGATGCACCTGAACTTCCTCCCGATTTCAGGCTAGCGAAGAATTTGAGGTACGTAAAGCAGCTTTGCACGTGGAATGCCGTGAACGGCCGCGGTTCACGAAGCCGTCATCCGGACCGGTCTGGATTTGACGAAATCGACGAAGGCCCGCAGCGGCGTCGGCACCAGCCGCCGTCCCGGATAATAGAGGAAAGGGCCGGGAAAGCTCTGCCACCACGGCATCAGCACCGGCTCCAGCCGGCCGCTGTCGAAATG
The DNA here is from genome assembly GCF_000705355.1 of Pseudorhizobium marinum. Lineage (NCBI taxonomy): Bacteria > Pseudomonadati > Pseudomonadota > Alphaproteobacteria > Hyphomicrobiales > Rhizobiaceae > Pseudorhizobium > Pseudorhizobium marinum. The sequence continues at coordinate 34,979 of NZ_JMQK01000001.1, read as the reverse complement.
GGGCCGCAGCCAGTCCTCGAACAGGCCGATGACGCCGATGCCGGCGAGCGCCGCCTCCACGGCGAGATCAATTGCACCGCCCGCCTGGACGATCAGCGGCCCCTTGGGATCGACCACCACCACCTCGCCGTCCCGTTCGAACTCCCAGTTGGGAAGATTGCCGCTCGGAAAGCGGTGGCGCAGGCAGGCATGGTTCAAGAGGTCGCGTGGGTGCTCCGGGCGGCCCTGGCGATCGAGATAGCCGGGAGCGGCTGCGAAGGCGTAGGTCTGCATCCGCGGGCCGATCGGCACGGCGATCATATCCTGCTCCAGCCGCTCGCCGTAGCGGATGCCGGCGTCGCAGCCGGCGGCGAGCACATCGACGAAGCTCTCGTCGGTCATGATCTCCAGCTGGATGTCCGGATAGGCGGCCAGAAACGCCGGCACGATGTGCGGCAGGACGAGACGCGCCGCGCTGACGGGAACGTTGAGCTTCAGCGTGCCGGCCGGCCGGTCGCGAAAGCCATTCACCACATCGAGCGCGGCCTCCATTTCGGTGAGCGCCGGTGCAAGCCGGGAAAGCAGACTGATCCCTGCCTCGGTCGGCGCCACGCTCCTCGTCGTGCGGTTCAGGAGCCGCACACCAAGTTGCGCCTCCAACCGGCGAACCGCCTCGCTGAGCGCCGAAGCGCTGGCACCGCTCGCTCGCGCGCCTTCGCGAAAACCCCGCGCACGGGCGACCGTCACGAAGGCGCCCAAGTCCCCAAGATCCACAGCCATTGTTCGCCTTTCCGCACAGCCCGTGCCGATCGTAGCGGATTATCGGATAAGCTCCCAGTCTCTATCTGAGGTGCCGGCACAAAATGACGCCGACCGACAAGGAGAGACATCATGACCGACATCGACAAATCCGGGACCTTCCAGCTCGGCAGCAAGACAGTGAAGCGCCTCGGTTACGGGGCCATGCAGCTCGCTGGCCCGGGCGTCTTCGGCCCACCGAAAGATCATGACGCGGCCCTCGCCGTGCTGCGGGACGCCGTTGCGCAGGGCGTCAACCACATCGACACCAGCGACTTCTACGGCCCGCACGTGACCAACCAGCTGATCCGCGAGGCGCTGCACCCCTATGCGGACGATCTCGTGATCGTCACCAAGATCGGCGCCACGCGCGGCGAGGACGGCTCCTGGAACCCGGCCTTCTCGAAAGAGCAGCTGACGGAGGCGGTCCACGACAATCTGCGCAACCTCGGGCTCGAGGCGATCGATGTCGTCAATCTGCGCGCCATGTTTGACATCCACGGTCCGGCCGAAGGCTCGCTGGAAGAGCCGCTGACCGTTCTGGCAGACCTCCAGCGGCAGGGCCTGATCCGCCATATCGGCCTCAGCAACGTGACGGCAAAACAAGTCGCAGATGCCAAAGAGATCGTCGAAATCGTCTGCGTCCAGAACATGTACAACATCGCGCACCGCGCCGATGATGCCCTGATCTATGCGCTGGCGGCAGACGGGATCGCCTATGTGCCCTTCTTCCCGCTCGGCGGTTTCTCGCCGTTGCAATCGGCGACCCTCTCGGATGTCGCGGCCGGGCTGGACGCAACGCCGATGCAGGTGGCACTGGCCTGGCTGCTGCAGCGGGCGCCCAACATCCTGCTGATCCCGGGCACGTCTTCGGTGGCGCACCTGCGGGAAAACCTGGCGGCGGCCGAGCTGGAGCTTTCCCCCGAGGTGATGACGGCGCTCGACGGCGTTGCAGCGGCCGCCTGATGGAAGCAGGGCCGCATCAGGCGGCCCTTGCATCGGGCGACACGATCGTCGAACACTTCCGGCAGGCGCAGCCGCTGCCTGAGGTGCGATGATGGAGAGCCGGATGGATCAGTCAATTTTTGTCGAACGAAGCTTCGATCTCGATGGATTGCCGCTGGTCGTCCGCTTCCAGCGTCCCGAAAAGGCGCCCGGCGGTGAATTCCGCTGCCGGTGGTCGATCGGCTGGCCGGACGGAGAGTTTCGGGGCGATACCCCTGGCGAGGATGGTATCCAGGCGCTGATGCTTGCCATGCAGTCGGCGCATCACGAGCTTCTCGAAAGCGCAGGATACAAGGCCGGACGCCTGACGCTCTGGGGCCAGGCCGACCTCGACCTGCCGCCGGACTGGGCGACGGGACCGCTCTACCAGATGCCGCCACCGCCCGGCAGTACGCCGCCGGACATGGCGTGAGATTGATCACAGAGACAGCCGGAGCGCCGTGGCACCCCGGCTCTTGTGTCTCAAGGCACCTCAGACGTAGCGGTTGACGACGTTCTCCAGGTACTCCTGGCGACCGGAGCGCGGCTCCGGGTTGACGTTGTCGCGCTCGACGCGGGCGGTGATGTCCTCCAGCGTGTATTCGCCGCGCAGCATCTTCTGCGCCTCGGCGCTGTCCCAGCCGGCATAGCGCTCGGCGAGCGGCGCCGACAGGGCCTTGTCCTCGATCATCTTCGCCGCAGCCTTCAGGCCCCGGGCGCAGCAGTCCATGCCGCCGATGTGGCCGTGCAGCAGGTCTTCCGGATCGAGCGACTGGCGGCGCAGCTTGGCGTCGAAGTTGGTGCCGCCGGTGGTGAAGCCCCCGTTCTGCAGGACCTGGTAGTAGGCCAGCGCCATTTCCGGGACGTTGTTGGGGAACTGGTCGGTATCCCAGCCGGACTGGTAGTCGTTGCGGTTCATGTCGATGGAGCCGAGGATGCCGAGCGCGCCGGCGAGCGCCAGCTCGTGCTCGAAGGTGTGACCGGCCAGGATCGCATGACCCTGCTCGATGTTCATCTTCACCTCGTTTTCGAGGCCGTACTTCTTCAGGAAGCCGTAAACCGTGCCGACATCATAGTCGTACTGGTGCTTGGTCGGCTCCTGCGGCTTCGGCTCCACCAGGATCGTGCCCTTGAAGCCGATCTTGTGCTTGTACTCGACGACCATGGTGAGCATGCGCGCCATCTGGTCGAGTTCGCGCTTCAGATCGGTGTTGAGAAGCGTCTCATAGCCTTCGCGACCGCCCCAGAGAACATAGTTCTCGCCGCCGAGCTTCATGGTGGCATCCATGCAGGTCTTGATGGTGGCGGCCGAATAGGCAAACACGTCCGGATCGGGATTGGTCGACGCACCCGACATGAAGCGGCGGTTGGAGAAGAGGTTTGCCGTGCCCCAGAGCAGCTTGACGCCCGTCTCTTCCTGCTTCCTGGCGAAGTAGTCGACGATCTCGTTCAGGTTCTTCGTATTCTCGGCAAAGGAATTGCCCTCCGGACGCACGTCCGCGTCATGGAAGCAGTAGTAGGGCGCGCCGATCAGGCTGAACATCTCGAAGGCGACGTCCGCCTTCAGCTTGGCCTTGCCCATGTCGTCGCCGTACCAGGGCCGGTCGAAGGTGCGCCCGCCGAAGGGATCGCCGCCCTCCCAGGCAAATGTGTGCCAATAGGCGATGGCAAACCGCAGATGGTCCTCCATCCGCTTGCCGGCAACGACCTCGTCCGGGTTGTAGTGGCGGAAGGCCAGCGGATTGGTGCTGTCCGGCCCCTCGTATTTGATCTTCTGGATGTCTCCGAAAAAGCCTGTGGTCATGGGTATGTCCTCCTGTTGGTTCTTGACGCGTGAAAAGTCCCCCTCTGCCTGCCGGCATCTCCCCCACAAGGGGGAGAGAACCAGAGGCACCGCCATCCCACACGGCAAAGCGGAGCTTGGGGCAATGAAGCCCCTCCCCCTTGTGGGGAGGGGTTGGGGAGGGGTTTCGTACCCCTCGAAAAGAGCGCTGCTAGTGCATCAGCGACCGGATCGCCGGATACGCCGCCCGGTAGCGGGCATAGGCATCCTCGTAAGCCCCCGAAAGCGCAGCCACCGGCTCGATCGTCGCCTCCGTCTGAGGCGCCGAGCAAACGGCGAGCGGATCGGCGCCGGTCGCGGCGATCAGTCCCAATCGCGCCGCGCCGAAGGCCGCCCCGAAGTCGCCGTCCGCCGGAATGTCGACCGGGACGCCGAGCGCCGTGGCAATGGAGGCCAGCCAGTAGCGCGAGCGCGAGCCGCCGCCGATGGCGGTGACGCGGGAGATCGAGGTGCCGGCGGACTTCAGCGCCTCGAGATTGTCGCGGATCGCGAAGGTGACGCCTTCCATCACGGCCTGGGTCAGCACCGCGCGGCTCGATTCGTGGCCGAGGCCGATGAAGGCGCCGCGGATCTGCGCATCGTTGTGCGGCGTGCGTTCACCCGACAGATACGGCAGGAAGGTGACGCCGGTCGGCGCCTTCAGCGCGTCGCCGAGTTCGCCGGTCAGTTCGGCGGCGGATTTGCCGGTGACATGCGCGTGCCAGTTCAGCGCATCGGTCGCCGACAGGATGACGCCCATCTGGTGCCAGGTGTTCGGCAGCGCATGGCAGAAGGCATGCACGGCGCTTTCCGGCTTCGGCAGATAGGAACCGTTGGCGGCAAACAGCACGCCCGAGGTGCCGAGCGAAACGAAGGCATGGCCTTCCGCCACCGTGCCCATGCCGCAGGCAGAGGCCGCATTGTCGCCGGCACCGCCGGCCACGACGACGCCTGCACCCATGCCCCATTTCGAGGACAGCTCGCCGCGCAGCGTGCCGCCCGGCTCCGTGCCCTCGACGAGCGACGGCATCTGGCTTTCGGAGAGATCGGTTGCCGCCAGAAGCTCGGCCGACCATTTTCGCGCGCCGGTATCGAGCCAGGAGGTGCCAGCCGAATCCGACATCTCGGAGATGTGCTCGCCGGTCAGCCACAGACGCAGGTAATCCTTCGGCAGCAGGACCTTGGCGACATTGGCGAAGATCTCCGGCTCGTTGTTCTTTACCCAGACGAGCTTCGGCGCCGTAAAGCCCGGGAAGACGATGTTGCCGGTGATGGCGCGAAAGCGCGGATCGGCATCGAGGTCGGCCGCTTCCTTGAAGGAGCGCGTGTCGTTCCAGAGGATGCAGGGCCGCAGCACCCTGTCGTCCTTGTCGATCAGCGTCGCGCCGTGCATGTGGCCGGAGAGCCCGATGCCCTTGACCGCCGCCATCTCCGTCGGAAACTTCTGGGCGAGCGCGCCGACCGCCTCTTCCGTGGCGCGGATCCAATGGGCCGGGTCCTGCTCCGACCAGCCGGAATGCGGTCGGGACACATCCAGTGCACCGCTCGCCGAACCGATGATCCTCTGCTCACCGTCGATCAGCATCGCCTTGACGCCTGACGTTCCGAGATCGAGACCGAGATACATGTCGTTCCTTTCCTTCTGCCCTCAGGGCAGATTGTCTTTCAAGAATATGTCGATGCGGATGCGCTCCTGGGCGGCCAGCACCGGCAGGCCGTCGGCCTTCGCCTTCAGCACGCGGATGGCGCTGCGGACCTCGTGGCCGGGATCCTGGTTCAGGACCGCATCGATGAGATCGCCCTGCAGCGCCTCCCGGGTCGATGCCGTCAGTTCGTGGGCAATGACCACCGGCCGGCTGGCCGTGCCCTTTTCCTTCAGCACGCGGATGAGGCCGCGGTTGCCGGCACCGAGACTGTAGATACCGGCGATTTCAGGATGACGGCGCAGCGCCTCGCGGACCATCGTCTCCACCAGCGCCGGATCGTCGCGCGCCTCGATGACAGGCAGGATCGCCACGCGCGGAAACTCCTCGCCCAGCACGGACAGAAACCCTTCCAGCCGTTCCCGGTGGTCACGAACCAGCATGGAGCCGGCGAGGATCGCCACCCGGCCGTCGACCTTGCTGAGGAAGCGCCCCATCAGGTTGGCGGCGGTCCGGCCGGCAGCGCTGTTGTCGATCCCCGCGTAATGGTCGCGGCTCGAGGCGCCGAGGTCCGAGACCAGCGTGACGACGGCGATCCCGGCCTGCGTCAGACGCTCGACCGCCGCGCGAACCTCGGGTGCGTCGACCGCGACCAGCGCCACGCCGTCGGCCCCCTGGTCTCGAATGGCGTCCAGGGCAGTTACCAGCGCCGCGGCATCGAAGGCCGGAACCTCGGCGATCTCTATCCGCGCGCGCTCCGGCGCCGACCGCCGGATCGCATCCTGGACCTCTTCGCGGAGCCGGATCATGAAGGAATTGTCGTTGGCCGGAAGCACGAAGCAGAAGCTGTAGGTGCGGCCCTTGGCGAGATTGGCGGCGGCCAGGTCGCGGACGTAGCCGAGCGCCACGATGGCCTGCTCCACCTTCTCCCGGGTCACGCTGCGCACACCCGGGCGACCGTTGAGGACACGGTCGACGGTGGCAAGGCTGACGCCCGCCGAACGAGCGATATCGTGGACCGTAGGCTTCATTCGTCCTCCCGCGGATGTGATAGATCAAATTCTGAGGTACGTAAATCAAAAATCGCGGTCGTTGCTGCACCGCCAGAAGCTCTTGCTATCGGGCCAACTTCCCTTACATCTTGCGCCACCGCGGCGGTTCATCGGCCGCTACCTCGAGGGAAAACATCGGATGCAGGGAATTATCACGCTCGCTCAGGATCCAGCCGCATGGGTGGCGCTGGTGACTCTTGTGATCATGGAAGTGATCCTCGGCATCGACAACCTGATCTTCATTTCGATCCTCACCAACAAGCTTCCTGCCGAAAGTCGGGAGCGTGCCCGCAAGATCGGCATCGGCCTGGCGCTGGTCATGCGCCTTGCGCTTCTGGGCACTGTCGCCTGGATCGTGCAGCTGACGGAACCGCTTTTCGAGGTCTTCGGCCACGCCTTCTCCTGGAAGGACCTCATCCTGATCGCCGGTGGCCTCTTCCTGGTCTGGAAGGCGACGAAGGAAATCCACCATTCGGTCGATCCCGTCGATCACAAGGAAGACATGGTCGGCGGCGCCGCCTCGATCACCTTCGGTGCGGCCATCGGCCAGATCCTCCTGCTCGACCTCGTCTTCTCGATCGACAGCATCATCACCGCGGTCGGCATGACGCCGCATCTGCCGATCATGATCATTGCCGTCGTCGCCGCCGTCACGGTCATGCTGATCGCGGCCACACCGCTCGCCAACTTCATCGAGAAGAACCCGACCATTGTCATGCTGGCGCTCGGCTTCCTGCTGATGATCGGCACGACACTGATTGCCGAAGGCATGGGCTTCCATGTGCCGAAGGGCTATATCTATGCCGCGATGGCCTTCTCCGCCCTGGTCGAGGTGCTCAACATGTTCGCCCGCAAGCGACGGAAATCCGGCACCTCCGTCCATTGAGGGACACGTCGAAAATGGCCTGCGCAAGCGGGCCATTTTATTGTGCGGACCACGGGCACCTTTCCGTGACCGCCACGTTGTGCAACTCTTCCAGCGCAGGCGCGCGGTGAAGCAGGACCGCTTCACGTTTCTTCCGGGGTCATATGACAACAGAGCAGATCTTCGCCTTTACCATTATCGGTTTGATGATGGTCGTCTTCATCTGGGACCGGTTTCGCTATGACATGGTCGCCTGCTGCGCATTGATCGCTGCGGTGGCGGTGGGCATCGTCCCCTTCGAAGAGGCATTCTCCGGCTTTTCCGACGACATCGTCATCATCGTCGGCAGTGCCCTGGTGGTCAGCGCCGCGGTCGCGCGCTCCGGCATCGTCGACATCGCCATCAAGAAGTTCTTCCCCAATCTCACCTCGATCAGGACGCAGCTTGCCCTGCTGATGATCGTCGTCGCGGTGCTGTCAGCCTTCATCAAGAACATCGGCGCGCTGGCGATCATGATGCCGGTGGCCTTCCAGTTCTCCAAGCGCTCCGGCATTTCGCCGTCGAAATACCTGATGCCGATGGCCTTCTCCGCGCTGCTGGGCGGCCTGATGACGCAGATCGGCACCTCCCCCAACATCGTCGTCTCGCAGCTGAGGGCCGATCTCACCGGGACGCCCTTCACCATGTTCGACTTCACGCCCGTGGGCGCCATCCTGACCCTGGTCGGCATCACCTTCCTCTTGTTCTTCCACTGGCTGGTGCCGTCGCGGACCCGGCAGAATACCTCTCTGGAGGAGGCGGTCGAGATCGCCAACTACACCTCGGAAGCGACCGTGTCGGCCCAGTCCAACGTCGTCGGCAGGCCGCTCGGCGAACTGCTGAAGCGGGGAGACGGCGAGGTCATCGCGACCGCCATCCTGCGGGGCGCGACGCGCATGTCGCCCTTTCCTGACCTGAACCTGCGCGAGAACGACACGATCATCCTCGAAGGCCGTTCCGCGGCCATCGACCGGGTCGTCTCGGGTGCCAAGCTGCAGCTCTCCGGCAAGCCCTTGAAGGGGCGCGGGCAACAGCTCGACGACCTGATTTCCATCGAGGCGATCATCTCGCGTGAATCGCCCCTTTCCGGCCTGTCGGCGCGGGAGCTCGCTCTCTCCTATACCCGTGGCGTCAATCTTCTGGCGGTCAGCCGGCGCGGCCAGCGCCTCAGCGAGCGCCTGCGCGACCTGACGCTGATGGCGGGCGACGTCATCGTTCTGCAGGGTAACCGCAATGCGCTTCCCGGCGTCATGCAGGACTTCGCCCTGCTGCCGCTGGCGCAGCGGGAAGTCATGCTCGGCACCAAGCGCAAGGCCTTCATCCCGCTGGTCATCCTCGCAGCGGCGATGATCTCGACGGCGCTCGGCTGGGTGCCCGTCGCCATCGCCTTCTTCGCGGCGGCGCTGGGAATGGCAGTCTTCCGCGCCATCCCGCTGACCGACCTCTACAAGGCGGTGGACGGTCCGATCCTCATCATGCTGGCAGCCCTGATCCCGGTCGCCGACACGCTGCGAACCTCCGGGGCAAGCGAGCTGATCGCCGGGGCGCTTGGCAATATGGCGACCGGCCTGCCGCCCTGGGCGGCGCTGGCACTGATCCTGGTCACCGCCATGGGCGTCACGCCCTTCCTCAACAATGCGGCGACCGTGCTCGTCATGGGGCCGATCGCGGCAAGCTTCGCGACGGCACTCGATTATCGGCCGGAGGCCTTCCTGATGGCGGTGGCGATCGGCGCGGGCTCCGACTTCCTGACCCCGGTCGGCCACCAGTGCAACACGCTGGTCATGGGACCGGGCGGCTACAAGTTCAGCGACTACCCGCGCCTCGGCCTGCCGCTCTCCTTCATCATCGTGCTGGTCAGCGTGCCGACGCTGCTCTGGGTCTGGCCGGTGGGCTAGTCGCCCTCTCGCCGACCCTTGAGTCTTGACGCTCGACGCTGAATATGCGCTAAGGCCTGCTATCCCGAGACACGCAGGTCAGCGCCACTGAAGGCGCCAAATCGAGCATTATCCATGAGCACTTCCGGCCCCCGCGTCCGCATCGCCCCCTCGCCGACCGGCGAACCGCATGTCGGCACCGTCTACATCGCGCTGTTCAACTACCTCTTCGCCAAGAAGATGGGCGGCGAGTTCATCCTGCGCATCGAGGACACCGACGCAACGCGCTCCACGCCGGAGTTCGAGCAGAAGGTGCTCGACGCACTGAAATGGACCGGCCTCACCTGGGCGGAAGGTCCGGATGTCGGCGGCCCCTACGGTCCCTACCGCCAGTCCGACCGCAAGGACATGTACCAGCCCTACGCGCAGGAGCTTCTCGACAAGGGCCACGCCTTCCGCTGCTTCTGCACGCCCGAACGGCTGGAGCAGATGCGCGAGGGCCAGCGCGCTGCCGGCAAGCCGCCGAAGTACGACGGTCTCTGCCTGCGCTACAGCGCCGAGGAAGTCACCGCAAAGATGGCTGCCGGCGAAGGCTCGGTCATCCGCATGAAGATCCCGACCGAAGGGTCCTGCGACTTCACCGACGGCGTCTATGGCGACGTCTCGATCCCGTGGGATTCGGTCGACATGCAGGTCCTGATCAAGGGCGACGGCATGCCGACCTATCACATGGCCAATGTCATCGACGACCACCTGATGAAGATCACCCACGTCGCCCGCGGCGAAGAGTGGCTGGCCTCGGTGCCCAAACACATCCTGCTCTACCGTTATTTCGGCTGGGAGCAGCCGGTGTTCATGCATCTGTCGCTGATGCGCAATGCCGACAAGTCGAAGCTGTCGAAGCGCAAGAACCCGACATCGATCTCCTACTACTCGGCGCTCGGCTACCTGCCGGAAGCGCTAATGAACTTCCTCGGCCTGTTCTTCATCCAGATCGCCGAGGGCGAAGAACTGCTGACCATGGATGACCTGATCGAGAAGTTCGATCCCGACAACCTCTCCAAGGCGGGCGCCATCTTCGACATCCAGAAGCTCGACTGGCTGAACGGCCGCTGGCTGCGCGAGAAGCTGACGCCGGAGGACTTCATTGCCCGCACCCTCGAATGGGCGTCCGAGAACCAGCGCCTGACGGAAGGCCTGAAGCTGTCGCAGAGCCGCATTTCCAAGCTCGGCGAACTGCCGCAGCTGGCGGGCTTCCTGCTGGCCAGCGACGTCGGCCTGACGCCTGCTTCCTTTGCCGGACTGAAGACGAGCCCGGCCGAGACGCTGGAGATCATCAACACGGTCCAGGCGGATCTCGAGAAGATCCTCGAATGGAACGTCGAGGCGATCGACCAGGAACTGCGTGCCGTTGCCGACAAGCTCGGCAAGAAGCTGCGCGTCGTCACCCCGCCGCTCTTCGTGGCCATGTCCGGCTCGTCGCGCTCGCTGCCGCTGTTTGATAGCATGGCGCTGCTCGGCCGCTCCGTCGTGCGCCAGCGCCTGAAGATTGCGGCAACGGTGGTGGCGTCCATGGTGGGCGACGGAAAGTAGCGACATACGCGACGGGTCCCCTCCCCCTTGTGGGGAGGGTTAGGGAGGGGTCTTTCTTCCTAAGCTGAGGAAACCCCTCCCCGTCGCTTCGCTCCGACCCTCCCCACAAGGGGGAGGGTTAGGCCGAGCCAGCCGCACCGCTGAGTATTCCATGCCCGAAGTAGGCGAGATAAAAATGACCGACCAGAAGACCGAAACCGCCCTCTCCTCCGACGTCACGGAAGTCCGTGCCCAGAAGCTCAAGCTGCTGCGCGACAAGGTCGGCGACGTCTATCCGGCGCATTTCCACCGGACGATGACCAATGCCGAGCTCGCCGAGAAATATGCGGGGCTCGAGGACGACGTCGAGACGCAGGATGTGGTGACGGTCGCCGGCCGCGTCTTCTCGTCCCGCAATTCCGGCATGTTCATCGATCTGCGCGACGCCTCGGGCAAGATCCAGATCTTTTCCCACAAGGACACGACGCCGGAAGCGGCGCGCGAGCTGCTGCCCCTGATCGACCTCGGCGACATCATCGGCGTCACCGGCATCGTGCGCCGCACCAAGCGCGGCGAGCTGACGATCAATGCGCAAGAGATCACCATGCTGACCAAGGCGCTCCTGCCGATGCCGGAGAAGTACCACGGTCTGTCCGACATCGAGCAGCGCTACCGCAAGCGCCATCTCGACATCCTGACGAACGAGGATTCCAAGCTGCGCTTCCAGCAGCGCTCGAGGATCGTCTCCGGCATCCGCCGCTTCATGGAGAACGACGGCTTCATGGAAGTCGAGACGCCGATGCTGCATTCCGTCTACGGCGGCGCCACGGCCGAGCCCTTCAAGACGCACCACAACACGCTGAAGCTCGACATGTACCTGCGCATCGCGCCGGAACTGTTTTTGAAGCGGACGCTGGTCTCCGGTCTTTCCGACAAGGTCTTCGAGATCAACCGCAACTTCCGCAACGAAGGCGTCTCGACCCGGCACAACCCCGAATTCACGATGATGGAGTGCTACTGGGCCTATGCCGACTACGAGGACATCATGGACCTCGTGGAACGCCTCTACGCCGAGCTTGCCACCGCCATCCACGGCACGACCGAGTTCATGTACGGCGAGACCGAAATCTCCTTCAAGGGGCCGTTCCGCCGCGTGCCCATGCCCGACGCCGTCAAGGAGGCGACCGGCATCGACTTCCTCGCCATGAAGACGGACGAGGAAGCCCGCTCTGCCGCCAAGGCCGCCGGCTTCGAGGTCGAGAAGGACTGGACCTGGGGCGAATGCCTGGCCTTCATCTTCGAGGAGAAGGTCGAGGCGACGCTGATCCAGCCGGCGCATGTGACGCATTTTCCGAAGGACATCTCGCCGTTTGCCAAGGAAGTCCCCGGCGAGCCGCGCCTGGTGGAACGCTTCGAGACCTATTGCAACACCTGGGAGATCGGCAACGCCTTCTCCGAGCTGAACGATCCGGAAGAGCAGCGCGCCCGCATGGTCGAGCAGCTGGAGCAGGCGCATGCGCGCGGCGAGAAGGAAAAGCAGCTTGATGAGGAGTTTCTCGACGCCATCGACCAGGGCATGCCTCCGGCCGGCGGCCTCGGCATCGGCGTCGACCGCCTGATCATGCTCCTGACCAACGCTCCCTCGATCCGCGACGTCATCCTCTTCCCGGCCCGCCGCGGCAAGGCGGACTGACGAGCCGGAGGTCCGCTGCTGCCGCCCTCCCGCGGCAGCAGAGCTAGCCTACGTGGTGCCGGTCGAAATCCTGCTGCGCCAGCCGGATTGTGTCCTTGTGCGACCGCGACCAGTCGACCAGATGCGTCACCATCCTGGCAAAGCTCTGCCCGCTTGCCGTCAGCGCATAGGTCACCGACGGTGGATTGGTGGGCTCGACGGTCCGGCTGAGGAAGCCGTCCCGTTCCAGCCGGCGCAGCGTCAGCGTCAGCATCCGCTGGGTCACGCCCGACAGCGAACGCTCGATCTCCCGATAGCGTCGCGGACCACCCGCAAGCTCCGCAACCGTCATCACCGTCCATTTCTCGCCGAGGCGGTCGAGGATCAGCCGCAGGCCGCAGTCCTCGTGATCCGGCGTGCCGCAGGGCTCCAGTATCTCTTCTGAAACATCGTCTTCAGCGAACATCAATGTGCCTCCTTACGCCCGGCTGACAGCCGCAATAGGTAGATGTGCCCCCAAGCAAGAGGACACAAGACATGATACTGATCACCGGAGGCTCCGGCCACCTCTCCACCCTTGTTGCACAAAAGGCCAGCGTCGCCGGACTGCATTTCGCCACCGGCAGCCGGCACGCGGCCGGCGGACAGCACGACATCCGAAGGATCGATTTCGACGACCCCGGCTCCCTCGATTTCAGCGAGGTCGAGACCCTGTTGCTCGTCTCCGCCGGCTATGCGGAAGACGACGTCGTCATCGAACGGCATGGTGCGGTCATCGCCGCGGCGGAACGTCAGAGCGTCCGCCACATCGTCTATACCAGCCTCACCGAAACCGGCGACCACCTTGGTTTCGCGCTGGCGCATCGGTGGACCGAGCGGCGCCTGCAGCAGAGCCGAATGGCCTGGACCATCCTGCGCAACGGGCTCTATGCGGAATTGATCGGCAGCCTTGCGGTGCCCGTGGATGGCGTCATCCGCGCCCCCTTCGGCAGCGCGTCGATCTCTGCCGTGGCGCGCGAGGATCTCGCCGATGCCGCGGTGACGGTGCTGGCCGATCCCGCCTCGCATGCCGGCGCCATCTACGAGCTGGCCGGCACGGACGCGTTCACGATAGCCGATCTGGCGCGGGAACTGGATGTCGACTACCTGCCGGAAAGCCTCACCGCCGCGCGGCAGCGCCTGACGGTGCCGCCTCTGCTGCCGTTTCAGCCCGCCATGCTGATGTCGATCTATTCCGCATCGGCGGCAGGCTTCCTGCAGGCCGCTGGCAGCGATCTGCGGCGACTGACTCCGGACGAGCCCCGCAACATCCTTCAATTGGCGGCAGCGGCGGCACGGGCAGTCGGCCAGCATCCCGCGGGCGCGCGCTGACGACAGCGTTAACCGCCAAGATCAATGCGTCGCGGCGGGCGCGGCGGGCTTCCTGCGGTGCAGCTCCGGGTCGTCCTCCTCGGCGACCACCGGTGCATGCGACGCCTCGGCATGTTGCACGCTCTCGCCGTCGGCCGGCGCCTCGGTCGCGGAATGATCGTCGCCAGCGGCGGGCGGATGGCCCTCTTCGCTCGACGCGGCGGCGGGACTGTCGGCCGCGGGCGTCAGCGGCTGGGCACGCATCTTGGCAAGCCAGGCGGCACCATGCTCGTCGGCCTTCGCCGGCGGCGCATCCTCGGCGTGGGCTTCCGCTTCGGTGACGCCAGGAGCGGCCTCCGCCGCTGGTGCGGCATGAGCAGCCTCCGCTGCAGCCGGCGCATCCTCATGCGCGCCGGTGGCGGCTTCGACTTTTTCCTCTTCGACGGTCTCGCCAAGCCCAATTATGCCCTTGACGGTCGCAAGCCAGCCTTTGTCCTCGACGGGAGCAACCTCTTCGGGCGGATGGGCGGCGACGCCCTCTTCCGCGGGCTCGCTTCCATGGGCTGCAGCATCCGCTGCGGGCGCATGGTCCGCGGCGCCCTGCTTGCCAGCAGCGTCGTGGCCCTGGGCAGGTTCGTCTTCGGCGGGTGGTTCGTGGCCGGATTCGGCAGCGGCGTCATGGGCTTCGCCCTCTCCACCACCGAGGCCGACCATACCCATCAGTGACGCCATCCAGCCGGTCTCCTCACCGCCGTCGTGCTCGGCGACAGGTGTTTCCTCGCCATGAGCGCCAGCGGCAGGCTCGGCGCCGTGGCCGTCGCCGCCAGCGTCGGGCGTTTCGCTCTCGCCGTGGCCGGACGGCGCATCATGGCCGTTGGCTTCGCCAGGCCCGGCGGCCGCACCATGACCTGCCGCAGCGTCTTCGCCTTCGACGACCGGATCCATGCAGTCCGCGTCATCGGTCAGTCTTGTCGCGAGATGTTCGGCATCCTCCAGGGGAAGATCGATCCGCAGGCCCCAGAAGTCGCCGCTGCCATCTGCCGATCCGTCGACGTAGTAGGCCTTGATCGGCTGCGCCGATGCACCTTCCGGCGCCTTGGCGAGATCGGGAATGTAGACGACCTGCGCGCCGATGGCGCGTCCCCGCATCTTCGAGCGTTCGGTCGGGCCCGCCGGGTCGAGCACGGTCACCTGGACGAGGTCGGAATGCTCCGCCTCCTGGACCTTGCGAGCCACGCGCAGCGCGGTCTTCAGCCGCGAGATTCCGTCTCCCGGCTCGTCCGTCGTGACGTATTTGCGGATCCAGAAGCGGTCTGCCTTCTTGATCCTGACGGTTGCGACGGTTGTACAGCCAAGCCCGTTGAGCGACGCGTAGGATGGCCCCAGCAGCCGTTCGGTGCCGATGAAGACCGCCGCCGCGCCGCTCCCGCCGCCCAGGATGGTCACGCCGCCGATGATCAGAAGAAGTGTCCGCGACAGCCGGATCTTCAAACCCTTCACGCGCCAAACTCCGACATGCCTACCCCACTTCACGCAGTACCTGATGGAATGCAGAATTCACCCTCGCGCATTCTCCTTTAGAAACTTTTAAGGCCTCCTGTTTCCGGCAACGCGGGATCTTTTGCGAATGATTTGCAATAGCATTGACAGATGGCATTTCCGGGCTAAGTTAGATTGCGAATGAATTGCAACAAGGACCGGTCATGGCAGGAATTCTTTCGAGACTGGGCGTTCTCATCGGTGCCGCATTGCTCGCCTTCCCCGGCGCAGTCATGGCGCAGGAGAAGCCGAAGGTGGTCACCACCTTCACCATCATCGCCGACATGGCACGCAACGTCGCCGGCGATCTGGCCGAGGTCGAAAGCATCACCAAGCCCGGCGCCGAGATCCACAACTACCAGCCCACCCCGCGAGACATCCTGCGCGCCCGCGATGCGGACCTCGTCTTGCGCAACGGACTGAACCTGGAGCTCTGGTTCGAGAAATTCCTCGCCAACCTCGGCGACATCCCGAGCGTCACGGTCTCCGACGGCGTGGAGCCCATGTCGATCGCCGGCGGCTCCTATGAAGGCAAGCCGAACCCGCATGCCTGGATGTCGCCGGAGAACGCCATCCTCTACGTGGACAACATCCGCAAGGGGCTGAGCGAGATCGATCCCGCCAATGCGGCGGCCTATGAAGCGAACGCCAAGGCCTATGCCGACAAGATCCGCGCCGAGATCGACCCGATCCGGGCCAAGCTTGCCGGCCTGCCGGAGGAAAAGCGCTGGCTGGTGACGAGCGAGGGCGCCTTCTCCTATCTCGCCCGCGACTTCGACCTCAAGGAGCTCTTCCTCTGGCCCGTCAATGCCGACAGCCAGGGCACGCCACAGCAGGTCCGCTCCGTCATCGATGCCATCCGGGAACACAACATCGAGGTGATCTTCAGCGAAAGCACCGTCTCCGCCGATCCGGCAGAGCAGGTGGCGCGCGAGACGGGTGCCCGCTACGGCGGCATCCTCTATGTCGACTCCCTCAGCGAGGACGGCGGGCCGGTTCCCACCTATCTCGACCTTCTTGCCGTCACCGCCAGCACGATCGCCGCAGGGCTCGCCGGATGATCATGGGAAAGGTGAAGAAGGCCGCGGAAGGCCTCGTCGTCAACGACATCACGGTCGCCTATCGCAACGGCATGACCGCCCTGCGCCATGCGAGCTTCCAGGTACCGAAGGGAACCATCACCGGCCTCGTCGGCGTCAACGGCGCCGGCAAGTCGACCCTCTTCAAGGCGATCATGGGCTTCGTGCCGCTGACGGAAGGCTCCGTCGAGATCCTCGGCATGCCGGCGCGCGAGGCGCTGCGCCGGAACCTGGTGGCCTACGTGCCGCAGGCCGAGGAGGTCGACTGGAATTTCCCGGTGCTGGTCGAGGACGTCGTGATGATGGGCCGCTACGGCCACATGAACTTCCTGCGCATTCCCTCCCGCCGCGACCACGAGATGGTGGCGCAGGCGCTGGAACGGGTGAGCATGACGGAGTTCCGCAAGCGCCAGATCGGCGAACTCTCCGGCGGCCAGCGCAAGCGCGTCTTCCTGGCCCGGGCGCTCGCGCAGGAAGGCCAGATCATCCTGCTCGACGAACCCTTCACCGGCGTCGACGTGACGACCGAGGAGCAGATCGTCGAACTCTTGCGCAGCCTTCGCGACGAAGGCCGGGTGATGCTGGTTTCCACCCACAATCTCGGCAGCGTTCCCGAATTCTGCGACCGCACCGTCTTCGTCAAGGGTACCGTGCTCGCTTATGGCAAGACCGAGGATACCTTCAACGAGGAGAACCTCGAGAAAGCCTTCGGCGGTGTGCTGCGCCACTTCGTGCTGGGCGGGCCAGAACTGCACGATGACGAGGATGCGCGCCACGTCCGCGTCATCACCGACGACGAACGACCCTATGTGACCTATGGCAATGGCAGCCGCAAGAAGAAGGAGCCGGCAGCGGATGCTCCAGACGCTTCTTGAGCCCTTCACCTACGGCTACATGCTGAACGCGATCTGGGTCAGCGCGCTGGTCGGCGGCGTATGCGGCTTTCTCTCCGCCTATCTGATGCTGAAGGGCTGGTCGCTGATCGGCGACGCCCTCTCCCACTCGATCGTGCCGGGGGTTGCCGGCGCCTACATGCTCGGCCTCCCCTTTGCGCTCGGCGCCTTCGTCTCCGGCGGGCTTGCCGCCGCCGCCATGCTGTTCCTCAACCAGCGCACGCGGCTGAAGGAAGACGCCATCATCGGCCTGATCTTCACGTCCTTCTTCGGGCTCGGCCTGTTCATGGTGTCGCTGTCGCCGACCTCGGTGAACATCCAGACCATCGTGCTCGGCAACATCCTGGCCATCACGCCCGGCGACACGCTGCAGCTCGTCATCATCGGCGGCGTCAGCCTGGTGATCCTGACGCTGAAGTGGAAGGACCTGATGGTCGCCTTCTTCGACGAGAACCATGCCCGCTCGATCGGCCTGAAGCCCGACCTCCTGAAGGTGCTGTTCTTCACGCTGCTGGCCGCCTCCACGGTCGCCGCCCTGCAGACGGTGGGCGCCTTCCTGGTCGTCGCCATGGTCGTGACGCCGGGCGCCACCGGCTATCTGCTGACCGACCGCTTCGGGCGCGTCATTGTCCTCGGGCTGCTGATCGGGGCGGGAACCAGCTTCGTCGGGGCCTATCTGAGCTACTTCCTCGACGGCGCCACCGGTGGCATCATCGTCGTGATGCAGACGCTGATCTTCCTCACCGCCTTCGTGTTTGCCCCCAAGCACGGCATGCTGGCAGCGCGCCGGCGCCTGCGGCGGACGCTGGAGGAAACGGCATGAACGAGACGCTTCAGCTGCTGATCCTGCCGTTCCAGATCGACTTCATGCAACGCGCCTTCCTGGTGACCCTGATGATTGCGGCACCCATGGCCATCCTCTCCTGCTTCCTCGTCCTGAAGGGCTGGTCGCTGATGGGGGATGCGGTCTCGCACGCGGTCTTTCCCGGCATCGTGCTGGCCTATATCCTGTCGATCCCGCTCGCCGTCGGCGCCTTCGCCGCCGGCATGACCTGCGCGCTCGCGGCCGGCTTCCTCAAGGAAAACAGCCGCATCAAGGAAGACACGGTACTCGGCATCGTCTTCTCCGGCATGTTCGGGCTGGGTCTCGTTCTCTACGTAAAGGTGCAGAGCGATGTGCATCTCGACCACATCCTGTTCGGCGACATGCTCGGCATCCTGCCGCGCGACCTCCTGGAGACGGGCCTGATCGCGCTGGCAAGCCTCGCCTTCCTGGTGGCCCTGCGCAAGGACCTGCTGCTGCATGCCTTCGACGAGCAGCATGCCAAGGCGATCGGCCTGCCGACGCGGCTTCTGCACTACGGGCTGCTGGCCGTGCTGTCTCTGACGGTGGTGGGCGCGCTGAAGGCCGTCGGCATCATCCTGGCGATCGCCATGGTCGTCGCCCCCGGCGCCATCGCCTTCCTGCTGACGAAGCGGTTCGAGAGCATGCTGCTCGTCGCCATCGCCGTCGCGCTCGGCTCGTCGCTGACCGGCATCTACGCGAGCTTCCTCATCGACAGCGCGCCCGCCCCGACGATCGTGCTCGTGATGACGGCGATCTTCATCATCGCGTTCGTGAAGACGATGCTGGCCGGCAGGGGCAGGACGGCGTCCACCTGACATTCCTCGCCTGAACGCAGAAACGGCCCGCCATGAGGCGAGCCGTTTCGATGGGAGTGCGTCTGGCAGATCAGGCCGCGGCCAGTTCCTTCTTGACCATCTCGCGCAGGCCGACGAGATCCTTGGCGAAGGAGCGGATGCCTTCCGACAGCTTCTCGGTCGCCATCGCATCCTCGTTCAGCATCCAGCGGAACTTCTTCTCGTCGATCGGGAAGAAGGCATCCTCGGTGATGTTGTCGGGCGAGAGCTTGCGCTCCAGCGTGCCCTGATCCTTGTCCAGCTCGTCGAGCAGCGCCGGGCTGATCGTCAGGCGGTCGCAGCCGGCGAGCGCTTCGATCTCGCCGACGTTGCGGAAGGACGCGCCCATGACGATCGTCTCGATGCCGTTGGCCTTGTAGTAGTTGTAGATGTCGCGCACCGAAACGACGCCCGGATCGGTTTCCGAGGTGTATTCCTGGCCGGTCGACTTCTTGTACCAGTCGAGGATGCGCCCGACGAAGGGCGAGATCAGGAAGGCCTTGGCGTCGGCGCAGGCAATCGCCTGGGCCTTGGAGAAGAGCAGCGTCAGGTTGCAGTCGATGCCTTCGGTCTGCAGCACTTCCGCGGCCTTGATGCCTTCCCAGGTGGAGGCCAGCTTGATCAGGATACGCTCGCGCTCGATGCCGCGCTCCTTGTAGGCGGTGATGATGCCATGCGCCTTGGCGATCGAGGCCTCGGTGTCGAAGGAGAGATCTGCGTCGACTTCCGTCGAGACGCGGCCCGGAACGATGTTGGCGAGGGCGGCGCCGACGGAGATCGCCAGCCGGTCGGCGACTGCCGCGACCACGGCGTCGGAGCCGCCGTTCTGCGACTTGCCCCAGGTGATCGCTTCCTTGACGGCATCGGCAAACATCGGCGTGCCGAGTGCCTTCAAGACGATCGTCGGGTTGGTGGTGCAATCCACCGGCTTCAGCCGGGCAACCGCCTCGATGTCGCCGGTATCGGCGACGACCGTGGTCATGGAACGGAGCTGTTCGAGTTTGGAGGTCATCCCGGCATATCCCTTGGACAGTGGTGGTAAATGGTTGGCCGATCGCATCCCTCTGGAGACGCGCCCTTCAGGAACTATCATCAGCCGAACATGGCGAAGTCAAGACATTTGCGCAATTGGATCGACATAAGTATCATGTCGTACACTATGCCAGTTCACGCAATGCCGGAGCCCCCTTGGCCAAACTCAGACGCGAAACCCATCCCAGCATAGCCGAAGCCTCGTCGCTGCGGCTGCGCGCCGCCTGGCTCTATTACAACCAGGGCCTGACGCAGAAGGATGTTGCCGAGCGGCTGGGCGTGAGCCGGTCGACGGTGATCCGCATGCTGGACGAGGCGATGAAGCGGTCCGAGGTGCAGATCTGGATCAATGCCGGCATCGACGAGTGCCTGTCGCTCGCCACCCAGCTGGAAGAGGCCTATGGCCTGGACGAGGCGATCGTCGTGCCCGAGACGAAGGACGCGGGCGCCGAGGCCCTGGCCGCTGCGGTGGGGCTGGCGCTCGGCCAATTCCTGTCCGAGGTGATCCAGGACGACATGACCATCGGCGTCGGCTGGGGCCGGACGATGACGGCGTCGCTGGCAAGCTTCCGCCCGCCGCGCCGCCAGGGCTGCAAGGTGGTCTCGCTGCTGGGCGGCATCGTCGCCGTACACCAGACAAACCCGATCGACTACACCTGGCGCTTGGCGAGCCAGTTCGGCGCCGAATGTTACATGTTCCTGGCGCCGCTGCTGGTGGATTCGGTCAAGACCAAGCGGGCACTGATCGAGGAATGCGGCCTGAAGGCGATCTATGAGCTCGCCGAGAAGATGGACCTGGCCGTCGTCAGCTGCGGCGACATCGGCCCGCAGTCGACCTCGCTGTCGGAGGGCTTCATCTCCAAGACGGAACTCGACGAGCTCATCGCCGCCGGCTGCGTCTGCGACACCATGTTCAACTTCCTCGACGCCGAAGGCCGCTCAGTGAAGCATCCGATCAACGAAAGGGTGATGTCCGTCGACCTCGACACGCTGAAGACGGCCAAGCACATCGTCCTCTCCTCCGGCGGCGCCCACCGTGCCATAGCCATCCGCGCCACCATCCGCCGCATCGGCTGCAACACGCTGATCACCGACGAGAGCGCGGCACGGGAGCTGGTGCGGCTGGCAACCTGAACCTATCAGGCTTCGTCTGGCCAAAGACGAGCTCCATGCTGGACGAAGAGAACCTCCACACGATCAACGCCGACCCGATAGGCAACCACGTAGGGTGTCCCTGGCACCACGAGTTCGCGCGTGCCTTCGATATCGCCGGGGCGCCCGATGAAGGCGTTTTCCGAGAGAAGAACAGCGGTTCTGGAATGGATCTCGCCAACGATGCGGGAGGCGGCACGCGGGTTTCTTTCGGCGATGTAGTCGCCAATTGTCTGGAGCTCGCTGAGATAGCGCTGCGTCCAGAGGATCCGCATCACCGCTACGCGGCGCCGAACTTGTTCAGGACAGCCGCAATCTCCGCTTCCGAAGCAAAGTTGCCGTTATCGGCATCCTGGATACCGGCGTGCACGCCGGCAGCCCACTTCTCCTGCCACGCCAGCGAGCGCCCGTGCGAGAGCGCATCCTCTACGATCTGACTGCGGGTCAGCCGCGTACGCTCGGCCAGAAGGTCGATCCGTCGTGCCAGGTCGTCGGAAAGCTCGATGCTGCTTTTCATGCCCTGATCTTCGCATAACCATAGCCGGCTCGCCAAGCCAAATCACGCGTTCCCCGCTTCCCACCCGAGGATCGCCCGCTTGCGCGTCAGCCCCCAGTGGTAGCCGGTCAATGCGCCGCTCTTGCCGAGCGCTCGGTGGCAGGGCACCACGAAGGAGATCGGGTTGCGGCCGATGGCGGCGCCGACGGCGCGGCTGGCGGTCGGTTGGCCGATGTCGCGGGCGACATGCGAATAGGTGACGGCCTTGCCGAAGGGGATCTTCAACAGGCTCTGCCAGACGCGCACCTGGAAGTCGGACCCGATCAGCACGACCTTCAGCGGCTGTTCGGCCGACCAGAGCGACTTGTCGAAGATCCGCCGGATGTAGGGCGCCGTCATCTCGAGGTCCTCGACGTAGGCCGCATTCGGCCAGCGGCAGGTCATGTCGTCGAGGCAGGCTTTCTCGCCGCCGAAATCGGCAAACGCGAGCCCCGCCAGTCCACGCTCCGTCGCCATCACCAGCGCCACGCCGAAGGGCGACGGATGGAAGCCGTAGCGGATGGTAAGCCCGCCGCCGCGCGCCTTCCACTCTCCGGGCGACATCGCCTCGTGGGTGACGAAGAGATCGTGCAGCCGGCCGGGTCCCGACAGGCCGACCTCATAGGAGGTTTCCAGCAGTGGCAGGCCCTCGTGGCCGAGCAACCGCTTGGCATGGTCGAGCGTCACGGCCTGCAGGAAGGCCTTGGGAGACAGCCCGGCCCAGCGGGTGAACACCTTCTGCAGCTGCGTCGGTGACTGGCCGATCTCGGCGGCGATGCTTTCGAGCGACGGCTGAGCGCGGTAGTCGATGGTGATGAGCTCGATCACCCGGCGCACGGTCTCGTAGTCGTCGCCTTCGGGCGTCGCGTCGAATGCGGGTTCTGCGATCTGGGCAAATGCGTTCATCGCCGGTCTCCTTTGCCCGTACAATGCCCCCTCACCCGCGTCCGGGCCACCCGTTTCTTGCGGCCCTCACAGTCTTTGGGTAACGGTCGCCAGCGCGCCGCGGAAGGCCTTGGCAAAGCTTTCCCGGTCGTCGGGGTTGAGGAAAGAGCCGACGTCGGTAGAGCGCCCCTCGCCCGTCACATACATCGAGGTGATGCCGAACTCCTCGTGGCGGTTGACCCCGAAGCGGGCCCAGAACGGGTTGAAGCGGTGCTCCACTACCCGTCCCGCCGGCGAGACCTTGCGGATCGAAAGATTGGTGCGCGAGACCGTGACCTCTTCCTTCGCGCGGCCCGAGCGGTAGCTGAGCCGCAGGGCTATGTAGAGACCGAGAAAATCGAGGCCGAGGAAGAAGCCGATCGGCCAGGCGCCGGTCACCATGAAGAAGACGCCGTAGATCAGGCAGACACCGCCCGACAGCGCCAGCAGCACGTGGAAGCCCCGGCGCCCGAGCGAGCGATAGGGGGTGAGCTCGGCCGCAAAGACCGTCGGATCCTCGGACATCTCCACGTTGCTTTCCTTCGCGTGGGCTGGCTATAGAAGCCATATGGCCATTTCGAAACCCAAATCCAGCACAGCTTCTTCACAAAAGTCAAATGCGACCGCAGGCCGCGCCCGCCGGCATATTCGCAGCCGCTATTCCAAGGCGGAAATGGAGGAGATCTTCCGCCGTTTCTCCGTGCAGCGGCCCGAGCCGAAGGGGGAACTGGAACACTCCAACCCCTTCACCCTGGTCGTCGCAGTGGCGCTTTCGGCGCAGGCGACCGATGCCGGCGTCAACAAGGCGACGCGAGAGCTGTTCAGGATCGCCGACACGCCGGAGAAGATGCTGGCCCTAGGTGAGGAGGGCGTCACGCAGCATATTCGCACGATCGGCCTCTACCGCAACAAGGCCAAGAACGTCATCGCCCTGTCGCAGAAGCTGATCGATGATTTCGGCGGCGAGGTTCCGAAGACGCTCGACGAACTGGTGACGTTGCCGGGCGTCGGTCGCAAGACCGCCAACGTGGTGATGTCCATGGCCTTCGGCATTCCGACGCTTGCCGTCGACACACATGTCTTCCGCATCGGCAACCGCCTGCTGATGGCGCCGGGAAAGACACCGGACGAGGTCGAGGAACGCTTCCTGAAGGTCATCCCCGACCAATATCTCTACCACGCCCACCACTGGCTGATCCTGCACGGGCGCTACACCTGCAAGGCGCGCAAGCCCGAATGCGAGCACTGCGTCATCGCCGACCTCTGCAAGTCGCCGGAAAAGACCTGTGACGTGCCGGCGCCGCTGGTCGAACTGCCGCCCCAGCGGATCGGCGAGACGGTCGCCTGAACTACCGCGTATGCGCCCGGATGACCTCCAGGAAATCCTCGCCATAGCGTTCGAGCTTGGACTGTCCGACGCCGGAAATGCCGAGCAGTTCGTCGGGGCTGGTCGGCCGTTGGGTCGCGAAGGCAACGAGCGTCGTGTCCGGGAAGACCACATAGGGGGGCACGGACAGCCCCTTGGCGATCTCCAGGCGTGTCTGGCGCAGGGCTTCAAAGAGCTCCATGTCGGCGCCCTCGAGCGACGACCTGGCATTGGCGCCACTGGAGGACGCGCCCCTTGACGCCTTGGCGGACGTCGGCCGGTCCTTGCGGAACCGGACCTCGCGCTCGCGCCGGAAGACGGCCCGTGCTTCCGGTCCGAGCTTCAGCGCCCCGAAGGCTTCGTGGTCGACCGTTACGAGGCCTGCCGCCAGCAACTGCCGGTAGACGGACTGCCAGGTCTTCGACGGCAGATCCTTGCCGGCGCCGAACACCGGCATCTCGACGTGACCGAAGCGGCTGGTCTTCTCGTTCTCGTTGCCGAGCAGCACATCGATCAGATGGCCGGTGCCGAAGCGCTCGCCGGTCCGATAGATGGCCGCCAGCGCCTTGATCGCCGCCTCGCTGCCGTCCCAGGTCTCGACGGGCTTCAGGCAGGTATCGCAATTGCCGCAGGCGCCCGGATGCGCCTCGCCGAAATGCGCCAGGATCGACTGGCGGCGGCAGCCGGGCGTTTCGCAGATGGCCAAGAGCGCATTGAGCTTGGCGCGCTCGACCCGCTTGATGTCTTCGCTCGACTGACCGCTGTCGATCATCCGGCCGCGCTGGATGACGTCGGCCATGCCATAGGCCATCCAGACGTCCGACGGCAGGCCATCGCGCCCGGCGCGGCCCGTTTCCTGGTAGTAGGCCTCCACGGATCCCGGCAGATCCAGATGGGCGACATAGCGCACGTTCGGCTTGTCGATGCCCATGCCGAAGGCGACGGTGGCGACGAGGCAGAGATCCTCCTCCTTGAGGAAGGCATCCTGATTGGTGTCGCGCACAGACCGATCCATGCCGGCATGATAGGCGAGCGCGCGGATGCCCTGCCCGTTCAGCCATTCGGCCGTCTCCTCCACCTTGGCGCGCGAGAGGCAGTAGACGATGCCGCTCGATCCTTTGTGGCGCGAGAGGAAGCGCAGGAGCTGCTGGCGCGGCTGGTCGCGCTCGACGATCTCATAGGCGATGTTGGGACGGTCGAAGGAGGTGGTGAAGACCTCCGCCGAACGCAGCGCCAGCCTGTCAATGATGTCCTCGCGGGTGTGCGGATCGGCCGTCGCCGTCAGCGCCATGCGCGGCACGCCCGGATAGCTGTCGGCGAGGTGTCCGAGTTCCCGGTACTCGGGGCGGAAATCATGCCCCCATTGCGAGACGAATTCCTTTTCCCGTTTTGCTCAAACAAAAGGTATGAGTCGCCGACAACGTTTCCGTAATGAATTCAATATATTATGGCAACGACCAAGGCGCAAACTTTATACCTTCGCAACAGGAAGCACGATGGCAGCAGCGTTAGATCCGGTACCGACCTGGCAGGAGGTCCGAGAAAAGTTTGATCACCCAGTTATCGCTACATTAGAGAAGCTTGTGGGAACCGGCACCAAGACCGCAGGGGCGAAACGATTCTTTGGATGGGTCGCGACCTCAGAGACATCCGAGGCCGAATGGATGCGCAGCTATGTAGCCAATGACAACCGGGATGTGGATTCGCATGCAACCGTCGGAGCGATCCGTGGCGCGATCCTTCGCTGGGTTGATAGCCTACAGGAACTCGGCATCTGGAAAAGCGGTTCAATTCGCGCACAGCGTGATCATCTCCTGAAAGCGCTGGAGAAACTTCGTGAATTCGATCCCGGGAGCTTTCCAAGCATTGATCCTCGGTCAATGCCCATGGGAGCTCATCACGACGGCGGGAATTTCACAACGTTGAGTGCATTGGACTGGCCCGAATTCGAGGGCGTAGAGCCCGAGCGTCGTGACGCCGTCGCGCTCTCCGTACTACGAGGCGCGGCGTTGGAGGTGTTTGAACGATACGAAAAAATCTACCAGTTTGGACAACGCGTGCTGGGAGATGACTGCTCAGGGGTGAAAAATAAGCGTGCGGTCAAAACGCTACGTAGGCTGATTGGGGATGAAATAAGCTCGTGGGAAAAGACTGGACGATCCCAGTTTAGCATCCGATGGTCCGTATCGCTTAGTGATGGGATCGATCAGCTCAGAGATCCTGAAATATGGCGAAGCTTCGGGCTCTACGTTTGGGGCAATAGGGATAATCTGCAGCCCACCGCCGTAGCGGACCTAGTACTTGCATGCGTTGGCCCTACGTTCCGTGCTAACCAGGCAGTGCAAGTGATCTTCTGCGCGGATACAGGCTGGAACCGTCAGCCTATACAAGAATTGCCGCGACACCCCTATGCGTTTCGCACGGATTCTTCAGTTCTCCTCGGCTCGGAAAAAGTCCTGACGAACTTCAAAAACCGAGCGGGACATATGGTCCACGCTGGGACTGAGATGACGGCTGTAGTCCGTGGAATAGCGGAGCTGGATCTAAAATCGCATTGGGAGGACGTGGCCAATGAACTCCGGTTGAGCAAGGCTGACGAACAAGCGAGCATGGCACACGAAGCTCCATTGATCCAGATCTTGGATCGGTTTGAAAAGCTGCAGTCATTGAGCCGTGCCTGGGCGAAAGGCGAAACAGAGAGCTTATTCTTCTACGTGCTAAGCCAACGTACCGGATCCGTTGTCAAAGCTAACCGCGATCCAGGTCTCTTGATGCCGGAAGGTCCGTTAACCCGGAAGGGCGCGACGTTCTCGGCGATGCGCAAATCGTTCCTCAATACGTTGTCAACGGCAGGATTCGAACCAAGCTTCATCGCCGAGATCGCGGGGCACCGTTCCCGAAGCGTACTGGCCAAGAACTACTTCGTGGACCAGCAAGCGGCCCGTACCTACGAAGACTCCGTAAGGGTGATTCAGGGATGTATCCAAGAACTCATTCTCAACAAACGTCTCGCGCTCAGGCTGAACATAAACGACGAAACGCGCGATCACTTTCGGATGGTCGCGCTCCATACCGGTGTCATGAGCGCCGCCGGGCTGACCCCACTTGAGTTGGATGGGGAGGTAACGGATGATTTTGTATTCGAGCCCACATTCTCGGGTCTTATCGATCTCTACCTTTGCCACAGAGGACTGAAAAAGCAGCGCTGGGAGCTTCCACACCATCGATGGGTTATCCAGGGTCAGGCACTCATGGCCATCATCAAAGGGCTTGGCAGAACCGTCTTCGCCAAGGGCCTCGGCCGAGACTACTGGGCCGCTGCGCGACACGCGGACGGCTTGTTGAGGTCCGGAACCGTAACCCTCCCTGAAATGCTGGAGTTCTGAAGATGAGTTTTGAAATGAACATCGTCGAAATGGAGCGCTTCCACCAGGAGACGGTCTCCAAGTTTCGCCTTCCGCCTCTTGTGATTGCATCAAGAAAAACTCCTGACGGTCGTATCCTTGAGGGCAATCAGATGAATATTCATCACAACCACTGGGGTGTACGTCAAATCGTTGGTCGAGGCGATGAAAAGATCATGTGGTTCGATTTCGACAATGTGGTCGATGTCCGAAGTGTGCGGTTGACGGCTCCACGTCGCAAGCTGGACTACACCGTCAAAAAGGTCTTGGTGCTTTCAAACCTCGGCGCGACCGGGGAAAAGCCGACAGCACCCCTATTGGCAATAAACCGGTCCCGCCAGTACGACCAATTCGTCAGATGGCGACTGAGCAATGGCATCGAACACAACGACAATCTCACGAAACACCACTTTGAAACGTTTTGCGACGACATGTCCGGCGACCCCATAAACTTCCTTCCCATCATGGACCGGCTTGACTTCCTTTTCAGAGAAATCGCTCAAGGCAAGCTTCACATCAGTGAATTCTACAAGGAAGACGCGAAAAATCACCGACAGTATTTCGACTGGCCCAAGCTGGCCGAGCTGCTGGGTACAACCAAGATTCATCTTTCCACGTCCCGCACGTTCGTTGCGGAGTTGATCGACCGCCTCGGATCACTGGACCATCCTTTGGTTCCAAAACTGGTTGATTCCCTCAACAGAAAAGGTGATCGGGAAGACCGCGATGATTACGCGGAATCGAGCGTCCAAAAACGTTTATATCCATGGATGAAACTCTACAGATTAGCGGTCGAAGGAGTGCTGAACAGTGGCGTATTGACATTCAATGCTTTCGAAAAGCGCACACCAACACAGGTTGTTAGGAGTCTCCAGCTTCGACAAGCCCAACGGACAAGCACTCTTGAGCCGGAGGACTTCGTAGGGCTTCTTAAAGAAGCCTCGAAGTGGGTCTTTGAATACGGCGATTACATTTGTGAGGCCGTCGAGGCACGACGCGCTCACACTAGTGGCCCCATAAAAGCTCACGGCAAGCGCTTTGTGGCCCGCATCGACCCCTTGCGTCCGGAGGGCGCGCCTAAACTACACTATGGCTGGACAATGCCCGAAGTCCCAGGGTCCGAGGCGGAAGGCCGGATATCGCTTGGTTCGGCGGTGAAGCTCCTCTTGGCGTCCTGTGCGATTATCATTGGATGCTTTTCCGCCCGAAGAGGCGGAGAGATCCAGATGCTTCGATCGAACTGCATCACGCAGGTCGGAGCACATTACTATCTCAAGGTATATATTGAGAAAACGCTGCAAGGCATCGACAAGATCCCCGTGCCCAAAATGGTCTCGGCGGCGGTCGAAATGCTCCATAGGCTTTCACAAGGCAGCGGATACGACCAAGCCTATGCCCCCTTGTTCAACTTCTTGAAGTTGACCAGCAGAGTTTCGTTCGAATTCACTCAGAACATGAAGGACTTTGTGGAATACACAGGACTCCGGCCCGCCAATCCCGAAGCAGAGTGGGACCTTGCTAGTCACCAGTTACGGCGAGGGTTCGCCATCTACTACTACTACGGCTTCGAATGGATGGATCTAGACTCCCTCGCTTACATGCTCCGTCACTTTGATCCGGAAATGACCCGCGTTTATGTGACCGAAGCAATAGCCGGGGAAGTAGCACGCCTGGAAGATGAATTGCGGGCACGATCGAGCGTAGCCAAGGAGAAGTATTCGAAGGAACTCAAGGCTTGGACGGACAAGACTAAAGAACAAATCGCTGATCTCAGGAACGTGGTGGATGAATTCGATGAGGTCCGCGTCGGGGCATATGTTCGCCGCATGATCAGTCAGCAAAAAGGGGATGATCATGCTATTGGCCGGGGCGTCACCCGGCTCAAGCTCGACTTGGAGACGATGGTCGCGGCCGCCGCCGCCGACGTCAGAATTACCTCCGCCACTAATGATGAGGGAACGTTCAGGGAGGCGCTCGCGAAGCGCTTGACAACGCAGGCGGCAAACAGGTTCCTAGAACCTGTACCGGGTGGCGTGGCCCACTGCACGGCAAATCTTAAAGGTGGAGATGACCTCTCGCTCGCCGAATGTAACAAACTTTCCGCAGCCGCTAAATCGCCGGGCGCGGACGAGCGAACAGGCCGCTACTCCAAGGTAGATCTGGCGTTCAGTGGCATCTACCCGTGCCTGAACTGCATCTATGGCGTTCTCTTTAAACCGAACCAGCGCATCGTCGAACAGCGGTTGACGAACGAGGAGGCGGCCATTGAAACGGCTCCGCACGAGCGCGAGAAGGAACGACGCCGAGCAGCGCTTGCACGCCGCCGTGAAGCGTATCGCGCGGCGCGTGAAGCAGCGGAGATCGCATGATGGCAAGTCGATCACCATCACTTGCCGTGAAAACGCGGCTCAAGTTAGCGGCGAAGCCTCGCGGCTCGGAGCTTGCCGCCGACATTCGACGCCGATTGGAGCTTTTCGAGGCGAAGGTTGGCGTCAGTCGCCGCGATACCTCTGAAATATGGGACCGCCCCATGGACCAGGCTGACGTTTTCAAAACCAGCCCTTCAGACAAAGGAAAGCGCACCCTAGTATCGGTTATGAGGAAGGTCGGCTTGCTTATCGACATGATCGATGACCAACCGCTCCGTGCCGATATTTCCCGGGATTATTATAAAGACCGGACTGCTCTGAGAGGTTGGATGGATGCCAGCCGCGGGCTTTGGCCCTGGAAAGACCCCCTCATCGACAAACCTGATGGTCGATACGGTGAGCTAATCGCCCTTTACTTTGAATCCCTCGCAGCCGTTGAAGCCGCCGATAAAGGCAAAAATTTCAAACTGCGGGAGCGGCTAGACGAGCAAAGCCGGGTGATCATCGAACTCGAGCGACAAAACCTGGAACTGCTAAATAGAATATATAAGCTATTGGCGAGCATGGGGAAAAGCGATGCCAAACGGTAAACCTCTCCCGAGCAGCGACCTGTCCATGACTTTTGCCGGGCCCGATTTTGAGTGGTTCGGAGAGAGACGACCTGGGATGCCGATTATCAGGTGGCCGAATGGTGCGCTTTGCGAGCCACTCATATTTTTCTTCGGGCATTTGTGCAGAAAAAATTTCGAAGCAATCAAGTCAATGGAGCCTAGGGCGTACTCCCTGCGCGAGTGGTTTGCTTATCTCGGGCAAAATGGCGTTCCGTGGGACCAAGCTGATGATCTAACCATGCACCAGTGGCGGCAGCATCAGCGTGATAACGGCGTCAGTCCGGAGCAGGTCGAAACAAAATTACGGCGGGTATTTCATTTCTACCGCCACATACCGGACGCGATGGTTTATCAGACAGATGGGACCATGACGCCAGAGTTCGTCGGCGAGAACAAGCGGGCAGAACCACCTAGGTTCCCGATATCGACGAAGGAGGTCAAAACGAGAACCGGTGATTGGCTGACAGTTTGGTCGGGGTCGAAGCCGATGAAGCAAATGAAGCCTAACCTGGTCGTTCTGGTGAACGATGATCGTGATCTCGTTCTTTCGGAGCTCCGTTCCCCGTCGAAACGGAAAAAGGACATGAACGATGCAGATAGCATCATAAAGTGTGAGCGAGACTGGGGAATGGGCCGCATAATGGCGGGTGCAGGGCTACGTGCACATGAGGTTCCCACGGTCTCACTGCTGGACCTCACCAAGGCCATGAAGGAGGAGCAACTGTTCCGAGGGCTGAACCGGGAGCGCACCGCCGCCTTGCGGTCCGTCGCCGAACTTGCTGATGACCCCGAGGCCCAGAAGATCGTTTTAAAGGAACTCAAACGCTTCACGGACAAACGAAAGCGGCTGTATATCGGTGTCCCTGTTGTCGGCAAGGGCAGCAAGGAGCGACGAGCGGGTTTCACCATCGATCTTCTCTATGACCTGCTGACCGTGGTCATCTGGGGAGGACGAAACAGTTTGATCAAGCGTTGGCAAGCAGCCGATCCAGGATACATTCCCGAGGACACGCTGTTCCTCTCATTCAAGACTGGTAAGCCACTTACGGACGGCGCGGTTAGCGACATCATGCTACAGGCATTCATCGACGCTAACGTTAGCGGCAGCGGACATGATCTCCGTAAGAACTATGCCACGAACATCGCGGCAAAAATTCTCACACGCAACCTTCAACTTTTCGGGTATTTCACTCACGCGGTTCTAAACACGGTGTTGTCGGAGGTTGCCGACGCGTTGGGACATGCGAAGGTCAACACCACCACCCAGCACTACACCAACCTGGCAGTGGCAACCGCCACGGGGCTTGAGAATAAACGGCAGCGCGACAAGGTTATGAGGGTATGTGACATGCTGCTCGAAAGCGACAGTAAGGACCTGCTCGACGATGACCGTATTAAGCTGTGCGGCACCGCGATCAAGGTGTTTTCCGAAATGCCCAAGGACTGCGAACTGTTTGAGATACTCGCCGGTGCAATGGAAGAAAGCGAACTGAACCCTGGTGGCCTGATTGACCTGTCCGCTCTTACCAAGCGAGCTCCCTACCTCCGTCTTGTGGCGGACAATACGCGGAAGCCAGATTAGAACTTGGGTGTTCTTCCTTGGCAACCGCCAAGCCGCAATGACGTCAACAGGATGTCCTAACCGGCTATAGTTCTGCTGGCGGAGCTGGCCGCATGGAAGAAAACGTTGCAAATTCGCACCCGGCGGCATGCCAAAGAAGTCCGCCGACCTGCTTGTACGTGCCTGGAATGGTAGGGAGCTATCTGCATCGATTGCGTCAGTCTGTTGCCGCGTGCTTCCAATTGCGCTGTAGCTACAGCAAGCTGACCTAGCGCGACGCCCGTACCCGGTCCACAGGGAACCGGCACCTCGAAGCCGTCCCATGCGGCGGCGGAAACTGAACATCGTTCTTGCTCTTGCTAATGCCAGCGCGCTGCCGTGACGGCCGCCCGACAATTAAAAGCTAGTCACGACTTGGCCTGCGGAGTCCTCCATCTCACGCCAGCTCCATGGTCGGGCCCCGGCAACGTGAATTCGACGCCCAACTCTTCGTACGCTCGTTGGATCCGCTCAATGGTTTCAAGAGTGACATGCTTCTCCCCTGTCTCCGCGTTTCGAAGCGCTGGCCGAGACACCTTGGCCTTGGCCGCGAAATCTGCGGCTGGAAGGTCGGTGAGAGCCCGTGCGGCTCTGAGAATATCTGGGGAATAATAGACGGCCATGGCATGAGAAACGCACGCCGCTAAAAAATGTCAACATTAGTCAAAAATGGCAATCTTGATTGACATGAAGGAAAGAATCCTTTCCTTTATGTCAACCGGGCGCGTTTGCTCGTCCTTCGGATCAAGAATCAATTAGGGGTTCACATGAGCTTTGAGCTGCCCAACACGCCTAGGGCGGGCACTGTCGAGCTGATCAGGTCGCTGCGAAAGCTCGCGGACGACCTGGAGTTATATGTTGACCTTGGTCCGGGTGCGGTGGACGCCGAGACCAACATTTCTGGCTGGACGATCGCCAAACGAGCTGTTCCCGCACTTTTGGGAGTAGTGAGAGGTCATCCAAGCATTAAGGATGGCGATGTTGCGGTCTCAACCCAGATTATGTTCTTCAGTCTGGAGCACCGCCTCGCTCGATCGCAAAACAGATGGTACCGCCTTGGCGAACCAATGTTCCCCATCGAGGGGACCCGCCAATGAATGAGGCCGATATTGTTGCGCAGGCTCTTAGGGAAGCGACCGAGAGGTTCCGCCGCGCCACTAATGCGTACCGCGATGTTGTCACCAAGCGACCGTTGAAGCTGAACCGGCACGCCGCGCGCGAGGTTCTTGCGAGCGCTCCCAGACTATTCCTGGGATACTGCGCCCTTGTCCGGCTTTTAAAATCCTATCCGGAATTCCTTGCGAGAAAGAGCTCAGTGGTCGTCGTCACGGTCCCAAGGAACTGGTCGCTTGAGGACATGGAACACCTTGCAGGCATGTGCTTCAAAGACGAAGATCGAAATACCACTCGCTTCAATGCATTCTGCCACCCGACGGCGCGCAACAGGAAAGGCCTCTGGGACATTACCCCGCAGGTGCAACTAGCCTATCCGAAGGTATTGGTCTTCGCTTTGCATGGCGCGGAACTGCATCCCGAGATTGAGGCGGCAGCGGATGCCGTTCTCGCTCTGGACCTGTCGCCAAACAAACACCTGGACGCCCTTGCAAAGCTTCTTGGAACCGGCGTCAACAATGATGATGAAAAGGAATTCCTGCGACGACAGCAGGCTGCCTTCATGGACTCGGTTTTCCGTGTCGGCCGACCCTCCGCCCCGATGATTGCTCGATTGAGCGAGCTAACCTACAAGAGGAAGAAATCCGGCAAGCATTTGCCGCTCGCTACCTTTGGGGAAGCGGGAATTTGGGCCGAGAATCTCCAAGCGGATCTCCGGGCTTGGCAAGCAGGCGCAATTCCGTGGAGCGAAATCGACCGAGGCGTTCTCGTGCATGGACCGCCTGGCACGGGCAAAACATCATTCGCCGTGTCGTTGGCGGCGCATCTCGGTGTTCCCTTGGTATCGGCTTCCCTCGCGCAATGGCAAAGCGCCGGGCACCTAGGCGACCTCCTGCGCGTCATGTACGCGGACTTCAGCAAAGCCCGTGGAGACACGCCCTCGGTTCTTTTCATCGACGAGATGGATGCCCTGGGCGATCGCCGTAAATTTTCGGGTCAATCCGCGCAATACTGTACGGAGGTCGTCAATGCCCTGCTGGAAGCGCTCGATGGGACGATGAACCGAGAAGGTGTCGTTGTCGTTGCCGCCTCCAATTATCCAGATCGGATCGATCCAGCTTTCTTGAGGTCGGGCAGGCTTGAGCGTCATATCGAGCTTCCACGACCCACGTTGGCTGCTCGAGCGGCGATTATCGAACTCTATCTCCCCGATATCAGCCCTGAAGCAATCCGAGAAGCTGCTGGACGCCTTCAGGGTGCGACTGGGGCGGACATAGAATATCTCGCTCGGCGGGCTAGAAGAATCGCCCGCACGGAAGGCCGACCGGTCTCAAGCAACGACCTTCTTCGAGAGCTTCCTCCTCGGGTCCATTTGAGCAAAAGGGATCTATGGCGTGTATGCGTGCATGAGGCTGGGCACGCGGTGCTCGCTCGGCTGTTCAACGTCGGCGTGATCGCGTCCGTCGAGGTCGTAACCGGCGACCATCCGACAGAACTAAGCCCGGATCAGGCTCATGGGCAAGTGATCCTGGCGAAGCCAGACGCATTGCTCGAAAGCGAAACATCCCTCCGTGGCGATATCGCCATGCGGCTCGGCGGCATGGTCGCGGAAGAGCTGTTCCTCGGAGACAGATCAACAACATCCGGAGGTTCGGAAAGAAGCGACCTGTCCCTAGTGACTGAACTCGCCATAAGGATGATCGGTACGTACGGGATGGGAAGATCCCTGGGCGTGATACCGGGCCGCCTACTCGACCCCGCCGACGAGCACCTTTTCGAGCGCAATCCTGGCCTCCAGCGCGAGGTCGATTTCTTGCTGAAGACGGAACATAAGCGGGCAAAGCAGACACTTGAGTCCCACCGCGATGTCGTTCTCGCGCTCGCGAAGGCCCTGGAGAGCGACGGTCGGCTGGTAGGAGACCAATTGCAGGCATTGCTCGCTCCCTTGGAGCAAGGGCTTGTTTCCGACACCACCCCCTAAACCGTCGCCCGCTTGCTTGTCAATCGGCGCGGAAAGTTGACCCCATAT